>NZ_JBNBZS010000045.1:0-44675 GCF_049629625.1 Roseomonas chloroacetimidivorans
CCGTGAGAGCAATGTCCGCTCCGCTTCGCTCAGTAGGCGGAGCGGATCCCCCTGTCGCCGTGACATGGGTCACCTCGTCATCCGGAAGCAGCCAGTATGGCACAGTCCGAGGCAAGTGACCCACTAGAGCCCAAGAAGGCTGCCATCTCATCTGCCAGAATCTGCTGGATGTAGGAGGCGCCGATGCCAGCCTGCATCATCGCCGTCGCGTCCACGTTGATCTGAACCACCGGGCGTCGCCCGGCGAGCAGGTCTGCCTGGAAGTTCGGAGGAATGTCCAGCACGAAGGTGTCCCGTCCCCCGTCCATCCGGGAATCCACCTCATCCTGCGTGATGAGGCCCGGCGTCCTGAAAAAGGGCGGCAGGAAGGCTTCCGCAAAGCGTCTCGACAGTGCCGAGTGGTCCTCGTCCACGATTGCGATTGAGGCATTGCGGAGCTCGTGCGAGATGCCGGTCGCCTGGGAATAGACCGCGAGGGAGAAGGAGTAGATCACGAACCCGAGCAGGAAGAGGTCGGAGGCCAAGCTCCGGAGCTCCTTCAGGCCAAGCCAGAGTATGTTCCTGAGGCGCTGCACGGCAATCACCTCTCCTGCTTGCGAAGGGCGAGGATGCTGAGCACAGTCAGTACCGGCACGAAGCCGGCCAGGGTGAGCAGCGGAGCGGCTAGGTCTTGGAGCCCCAGCGCCTTGGTGAAGGTGCCGACGCTCACGGCCATGAAGTAGGTGGAGGGGAATATCGCCCCGATGACCGAGCCGGCCCCGGACAGTGCCGAGGTTGGGACGACCATTCCCGAGAACTGGGTCGCTGGAACCATGGTCAAGATGGCGGTCCCGAAGAGTGCGGCTATCTGCGTAGAGGTGAACGCCGAGACCAGCAGCCCGATTCCCGTGGCGGCGGTGACGTAGAGGAGTGCGCCGAGGCTGAGGGCGAGCAGGCTGCCCTTGATCGGCACCCCAAAGACCAGGACGGCCGTGAGGGTCAGGCCGGCGAAGTTGAGCATGGCCAGAATAATGTAGGGGATCTGCTTGCCAACCAGGAACTCAGCCCGGCGCGTCGGGGTTACATAGAGATTGGCGATCGAGCCGAGCTCCTTCTCCCTAACCACGGCCAGCGCCATGAGGATGGCGGGGATACACATCAGCAGCAGCATGATGACGCCGGGCACCATGGCGTAGAGGCTGCGGAAGTCCTGGTTGTAGCGAAACCGGGTCTCAATGGATGCCGCGGCGGGAGCGGGCGTCCCGTGCCGCGCTGCCCAGTCGGCCAGGAAGCCCTCATGCACCCCCTGCACGTAGCCCTTCACGGTCTCCGCGCGGAAGGTCATCGCCCCGTCGACCCAGGCCGCGACCTCTGGGCGATGTCCACTCACGAGGTCACGCCCGAAGCGCGGCGGGATCTCTAGGGCGAGGCGGAGCTCGCCTGCCTGCATCCGACGCTCCATCTCCGCCTCGTTGTTGATCGGCGGCCGAACCACGAAGTAGCGGCTCGCCTCGAACTCTCTCACATAGGCCCGGCTTTCGGGAGTTTGGTCGAGGTCCAATACGGCGAAGCTGAGCCCCTCCACGTCCATGGTGATGCCAAAGCCGAAGATAAGCATCAGCAAGGCCGTGCCCAGCAGCGCGAAGGCGAGCCGGACCCGATCCCTCAATAGCTCCAGGGCCTCGCGGTGGGCCTGCGCAGCCAAGCGGCGGAGTCCGATGGGCCAGGGCAGGCCCCTGCCCTGCGGTCCTGGTACGGCAGGCGTGGGCTCCTCGACAGCGGGGAGTCCGTCGCCCGCCGCGGCGTCGGAAAGATAGCCGACAAAGGCCTCCTCCAGAGTCGCCGCGCCCCTGGCCTGGAGGAGGCTGGAGGGGGACCCCGTGGCGAGGACCCGGCCCGCATGCATTAATGACACGCGGTCACACCGCGCCGCCTCATTCATGAAGTGAGTCGAGATGAAGACCGTGACGCCCTGACGCCGCGCCAGGTCGGCAAGCAACTCCCAGAAGTTGTCCCGGGCAACCGGGTCGACGCCTGAGGTCGGCTCGTCGAGAATCAGCATCTCGGGCTCGTGCAGCACCGCGACGGCCAACGAGAGCCGTTGCCGGATGCCGAGCGGCAGGCCGCCTGCTGACGTTTCCATGTGCTCCGCCAGGCCGAACTGTGCCTCCAGCGCCTTGATCCGCAGCCGTGCCGTTTTGGAGGAGAGGCCGAAGAGGCGTGCGGAAAGTACGAGGTTCTGGCGCACGGACAGCTCACCGTAGAGCGCGAAGCCCTGCGACATGTAGCCGACCCGGCGGCGCGTCTCGAGGTCGCCCGCCCGCACGGGCTGGCCGAAGAGCCGGGCCTCGCCCTCCGTGGCGGGCAGAAGACCGGTCAGCATCTTCATCGTCGTCGTCTTGCCGCAGCCGTTCGAGCCGATGAACCCGAAGATCTCTCCCCGCTGCACCCGCAGGCTGACATGGTCAACGGCCGTGAAATCGCCGAACCGGCGCGTCAGTCCTTTAGCCTCAATAGCGGGCGCCGCCCCGTCCTGGGCGGGCCGAGGTGGGATCACCACGCGGCGGTGCCCGGCGCGACGCGGCTCGGGCAGCAGGGCGATGAAGGCATCCTCCAGCGTCGTGCAGCCCGTGCGCTCCAGCAGCGCGGCGGGCGCTCCCGTCGCGAGAATCCGCCCGCCGTCCATCGCGGCGAGCCAGTCGAACCCCGCCGCCTCCTCCATGGCGGCCGTTGCCACGACCACGCTCAGTCTCGGCCGCCGCCGCTGCATCCGCCCGACCAGTTCCCAGAACTGCCGCCGGGAGAGCGGATCGACGCCGGTGGTTGGCTCGTCAAGGATCAGCAGATCCGGGTCGTGGATCAGGGCGCAGCAAAGGCCGAGCTTCTGCTTCATACCGCCGGAAAGCTTGCGGGCCGGCCGGTCCCGAAAAGGCGCGAGCCCCGTACTCCGGAGAAGCTCCTGGACTCGCGCCGCGCGCTCAACCTGCGATAGCCCGAAGAGGCGGCCGAAAAAGTCGACGTTCTCCCGCACGCTGAGGTCAGGGTAGAGGTTTCGCCCAAGGCCCTGCGGCATAAAGGCGATGCGCGCGCAAACGGCGTTCCGGTGGTCCTGCCTCCGCATATCACCCCCGAGCACCTGCAACTGCCCGGCCTGAATCCGCCGGGCCCCGGCAACGAGAGAGAGCAGGGTCGATTTCCCGGCGCCGTCCGGGCCCACGAGTCCCACGAGGCCCCCGGCCGGCAGTTCGAGCGTCACCGCGTCAAGCGCCGTAACCTGCCCGTAGCGCTGCGTCACTTCGGCGAGCGACGCAATGCCCCGCCTCGCTCGCATCAGCGCCCCTCCTTGGTGGTTTGCAGCCAGGCGGGCCATGCGGTCTCAGGATCCAGCCGGACGTAGCCCATGCCCGGCAGGCCCGTCCGGACCTCCTCCGCGTGGGCGCGGAGCAGCGCCGGGTCGATCCGGAGCTTGACGCGGAACATCAGCCGCTCGCGCTCGGAGCGCGTCTCCACCGCCTTGGGGGTGAACTGCGCGCGGGGCGATAGGAAGGTCGCATGCGCGGGGATGACCACCCCCGGCAGCGCGTCAAGCACAATCCGCGCCTCCGCCCCCGGCGCCACGCGCCCGGCCTGCTCGGTGGGGAGGAAGATGGACATGGAGACGTCCGTGACGTCGATCAGCGTCAGCACCCGGCCGCCGGCGCCAAGCACTTCCCCGGCATTGGTGAGCTTGTACTGGACACGCCCGTCCCGGGGTGCGGTAAGGAGGCTGTCCGCCAGCTCTGCGTCCAGGCGCTCGATCGCGGCGCGTGCGGCCTCCACCGCCTGCTCGGCCTCGCCGATCTGTGCGACCGCCGTGTTCAGCGCCGCGGCCGCGCCGTCCCGGGCACTGGTGCGCTGGTCCATGGCCTGGCGCGTTGCGAAGCCGCCCTGGAGCAGGCTACGCGTCCGCTCGAACTCGGCCTGGGCAAGCTGGAGGTGGGTGTGCTGCTGCGCGGCCGCAGACCGCCGGGCATCCAGTGCGCGCTGGGCTTGCCGCATCTGTGCCTCAGCCTGGCGACGGGCCGCCTCGATCTCCCTGGTGTCCATGCGGGCCAGTACCTGGCCGGCACGAACCATGTCGCCCTCCTCGGCGAGGACTGCCGAGAGGCGGCCCGCGGTCTTGGCCGCCACGTCCACCGGCTCGGCCTCAATGCGCCCATTTCCCGCCGCGATGCCGGGCGGAAGTTGCGCCTGTCGCTCCTGCCACCAGTGCCACAGCGCGGCCGCACCTCCGCTCAGGGTAACGATCAGGAGGGCAATGCCAGCCAGCCACCGGCGCGCACGACGCGGGTTCGGGCCGCTCCCGCGCGGGGCCAGGAGGACGGGGTGCTCCGCAACCAGTGCCACCGAGGTTCCCGTCGGCGCGCTCTGCGTCGCCTGCATGGTGTCATCGTCAGCCACAGTACCCTCGGCTTGCACTGAAAGACCCGGCCTTGAGCCACGGTCCAACGTCAGGAGTCGTTCCATGCATCCTGCCGGCCGGCTCGCGCCGGCGCGCTGATCTGCATCAGCGCGCCTGCCCACAGTCGCTGCTCTCGTCGTCCCGAGCAGGCCGCCGTGTGGGCGGACACGAGGAGGTTGACCCCCAATGCGCGGCTACAAGAGCGTCATGGTGCACGTGACAACGGAGGAAGGCGCGTCCGCGCGCCTCGCCCTCGCCGCCGACCTAGCGGAGCGTTTAGACGCGCACCTCATCGGTCTCGGTGCAGGCTGCATCAACCTTCCAGTGGACCCCATGGGAGACGGCAGCGCCGCGGCGGTGCTGATTGATATCGAGACGGAGGACCTGCAGCACGAACTGCGCGCGGCCGAGAAGCGATTTTTCGTTTCGACCGGCCCTAAGGCAAATAAGGCTGAGTGGCGCGCCTTCACGGACTTCCCGGCGAACGCACTTGCTCGGGAGGCCCGGGCAGCCGATCTCATCGTGCTTGGGCGCGAGTGGACGCCAGCGACCAGCAACTACAGCTGCGCGGCCAGCCCCGGGGACGTCCTTCTCCGGGCCGGGCGACCGATCCTGCTCGTTCCACCCAAAGTTGAGAGGCTTGAAGCCTCCCGGGTCCTGATCGCCTGGAAGGAGACGCGGGAGGCCCGTCGGGCCGTGATGGACGCGCTGCCGCTGCTCCACGGCGCCGAGCGGGTCAGCGTGCTTGAGGTCTGTGAGGACGAGCTTGACATCGAGAATGCTGCCCGTCGCGCAAACGACGTGGCGCGTTACCTCGTTCGTCATGGGATCGGCGCGGAGGGCAGCGCCTGCGCCCTCCGCGAGAGAACGGTTTGGGCGCAGATTGCACTGGCGGCTCAGGCGCAGGGTGCCGACCTCATCATCTCTGGCGGCTATGGGCACGCCCGGCTGCGGGAGTGGGTCTTCGGTGGGATGACACGGGACCTGCTCCAGCACTCCGATCTGTGCTGCCTGCTGAGCCACTGAGGCGCGGTACGTGGCTGTGCAGGGAGGTGCCCGCGCCGCGGCCTGGGCACTCCTGCGTGACCACGCGGCCCGCCCTCCCCGTGTAGCCGTTCAGGAACAGCCGTGTCGGCTACGTGCCGCGATCTACGAATGGGAACGCGGGCCTGACCTGACGGTCGTTCCTTCCGTCCCGTCAAGTGGAGCCTGCACTCGATCCGGTTCTTGCGATGCACAGTGCTCCGCCCCACCTCCACTTCATGGAGGCGTTCCGCCACGGAGCAGTGCGGCCCGCGAATCCGCCCCTCGAAGTCAGAGGGCATCGTGCTGGAGGTTTAGGCACACCCGGATCGACACAGCATCCGAGCCATCGCGCTGAGCACGAGGAAAGACCGAACGCATGCTCAGCGAGTTGGGCTCGATGGGGAGGAAGCTTCGTCAGGAGGAAACAATCTTTGATGCGCTCGAACTTGCCGGCCCCCGTCCCGCGGCCGCCCAGCTCTGACGCTCCGAGCCCGCGTGTGAGAGACGCCAGACCCTGCAAGGGGTCCGCATCCATTGCAGATGGCTGACCACGTTCAAGTGACCGGGCAGAACTGCCCGATCTGACTGATACAGACGCGAGTGCGGACAAATTTCACGAGAGCCACGTGGACGCCGGTACGACGCTCGTACCGGATGGCCCAAGGCCGGTATTGGCTCAACTATGCGAAGTCAGCACGACAACACACCAGTGACAACGAAACGTGTGCTGCTCTCGATGCCATGTAGGGAGACCCGGAGGGCGCTATATGGGCGCGTCACTCGTGGCGACGGGGACAGCTGCCATAAACCGTTGGGTGGAGCTTGGTGCCCGCGGCAAGGCCGGCCGGATTGCGTCTGCCATGGTGGGTGGCACTGCTCAGCGATAGCTCGAGAGGGGCCGCGACGATCTGCAACGAAGTGGTGCTTGGTTCCAGGTTCATCACGGCGTGTCGGCTCCAACCGGACCACTGCACCGCTTTTTCAAGTGCTACGGTGGCGCCATCGACGGCAGTCCGACCGCAGTACAGCAGGTTGCCACTGATCACGCACCTTTTGTCGGCGCGATGCCTGCCCGGGCCGCCTCTCTGCGGATATGGCGCGGTAATCGCTTGGACATCCTTTACTTCGCTCAGCCACTCCGATCTGCTCATGTGACTGTCCTCAAGGAACAGAGCGAAGCAAGGGATGCTTGCCAAGCAGGCCCGCCCAGTTTCTCCACGCGCCGCTGGGTCTGAGGCAGATCAAGGAAGTTAGGTCGTCGGATTGTTAGCATCCCGACGATATGGAGGGATGGGATGTACCGCTGCGCCGCTTTTGGCTTACTGATGTTTATCGTCGTGAGCCCGTTTCAATGGGCTGGAGCCGCAGATGACCTGGAGGCGGGGCGCCAGATTGCATATGGCGTCTGTGTCAAATGTCACCAAGTTGCGCCCCAGCCACTCGGTGGGGAGCCCGATCCTAGTAAGCCTCCGCCGTTTAGCTGGATAGCTAAACGGAATCCGGAGTACCTGGACGGCGTCCTTTTGCGCCCGCCGCACCCGATGTGGGGAGTTCCCTTCGGCCCTGGCGACGGTCCTGCACTGCGAGCCTGGTTCGAGATGTTGTCGCGTGTGCCGGACTAGAACGCCCCATGCTGCCCCGGGAAGGATCCTGCCGTGGAGAGCAGAGCGGAGTGGCGGCGAGCTGAAATGCAGTCTTCCCCTCAACTAACACTCAAAGTCAGCTCCCAGCGTGAGCTCGTCGTTGGTCCTCTTGGGCAGAGGGTGCGCTGGCAGTATATCGGTCAGCGGGTGAGCAGCCAGGTAAGCAGGCAGGTAAGCAGTACCAGCAGTGCGGTGGCGATAAGTATCACCTCGACGAGCGACCACCATTCCGACCGGTCCGCCCGGCCCTCCTCGGCATATGCTATCGGGCGCGGCATGGGATGGCGTGCCTCAGACATGCCAGGCGGGGCAGCGCTGTCAGGGCGGTTGGCATTGGCCTCACGCAGCTTGATGAGTTAAGCCCTGAGGCGGCCCGTAGCGTTTCTCGATTTCATCTTGCATCCTGTCGCTTGCGGCTATCTCGCGATCTGGGTGGACCGGCGCTGCCGCTCCACCTTGCACCACCGCGCGCCGCCATTTCTTCGTAGGATACAGACGGTTCTCCAGCAGCTGCGCTGATCCAGATCACGCCAGAAGGTGGTAGCATATCTTTGGTCTGAACTTGAGGCGGTGCAACCGGCCACGGCGACAGCCGCCTCGCGGGCGGCCGCCAAGAGATGCCGGCCAGGGTTGGCGAGGACGGACGCTCAGCTGATGCTGTTTCCTACGCGGAGGGGTTCGAGCCTTGCTCCAGGAGGTCGGCGCCCTAGGACCGCTGCTAACGCAGGTAGGCCTCGGCCGCGTACCGCCGCATCATGCGTTGGCTGTGGAAGCGCGCGCCCGTCCTGCAGATCACCTGCTTCATTACGCCGACCCAGCCCGGCCGGTCATGGTGCCAAAGCGGCAGCACCGTCCGCTCGAGCGCCTGGTAGAGGTCCGTCGCGTGCTCGGTCGGCACGCTCCCATCTCGGCCGATTGCCCACCCAGTGACACCCTCATCCCAGGCTTCCACCCACCAGCCGTCAAGTACGCTCAGTTGCGGCACGCCGTTCAGCGCTGCCTTCATGCCGCTGGTCCCAGACGCCTCAAGAGGCGGCATGGGCGTGTTGAGCCAGAGGTCGGCGCCGGCCACCATCACCCGCGCCAGCGCCATGTCGTAGTTGGGCACGAAGACCACGGGTACGGCGCCGACCAGGGCCTGTGCGTGAGCGTGCAACTCGCGGATCAGCGCCTTTCCGCCCTCGTCGCGAGGATGCGCCTTACCCGCGACTACTACTTGGAACGGCAGGTCGCGCGCGATGCGACGGAGGCAGTCGAGGTCGGTGAAGAGAAGGTCCGGCCGCTTGTAGCCCGTCATTCTGCGGGAGAAGACGATGACCGGCCAGTCGTGCCGCAGGCTCGTGCCGCAACGCCGCTGCACTTCGGCCAGGAGTTCTGCCTTCGCCTGCTCGTGGGCCTCCCAGACGGCCGCGTCCGGCAGCCGGTCCATGAGGGAGAGGACGTCGGGATCGTGCGCCCACTCCAGCGTGACGGCCTGGAACAATCGAGCGAATGCCGGGTGCGTCCAGGTCGGAACATGCACGCCGTTGGTGACGGCGTGGATGTGGTAGCCAGGGAACATGCCCCGGGCGGTCTCGGCGTGCCGGGCCGCCACGCCGTTGACCCAGCCACTGAGGTTTAGGGCTAGCCGGGTCATATTCAGCGCGTCCTGCCCGGCGATCAGGCGCAGCTGGTCCGTCTCGAAGAAGTCGCCGAGCAGGCGGCTGGCGAGGTCGTAGGAGAAGCGGTCATGTCCGGCCTCGACGGGTGTGTGGGTCGTGAAAACACACGCGTCGCGCACGGGGTTCACGTCGTATCGGAGCGCCCCGACCCCGAGCTGGGCGTCGTCGAGACGGTGCCGGCGGAGCAAAGACAGGGGCAGGAGAGCCGCGTGCCCCTCGTTTAGGTGCCAGGTGTGGATCTCGAACCCAAGCGCACGCAGCACCCGCTCTCCACCTATGCCCAACACCACCTCCTGCTTCAGGCGGAGCTCGTCGCCACCGCCGTAGAGACGGTCGGTGATCCCACGGTCCGCCGGCACGTTTGCTTCCAACCGGGTGTCGAGGAGGATGACGGGGGCGCAGCCACCATGTGGGCACCTGTGGAGGTAGAGCCAGGGGCGTATCCAGACAGCGCGTCCCTCGATGCGGACCGCCACGGCTGCATCGAGGGCCGTCGCGTGCTTCTCCGGGTCCCAGGGATCGGGTGCGTCCACCTGCTCCCCATCCCCGCCAATCGACTGGCGGAGGTACCCTTCCCGGCTCGCGAGCGTGACGAAGACCATGGGCAACTCCAGGTCCGCGCAGGAGCGCACCGTGTCGCCGGCGAGTACCCCGAGGCCTCCCGAGTAGGTCGGGATCGCTGGCTCGAGGGCAATCTCCATGGAGAGATAGGCGATCCGGGTACGTGCAAGGATGGGATCGAGCATCGGCAAGGAAGGGGCCTTCAGCGGGATATGAGGACGAGGCTGGAGCGTGGCATCAGAACGGGATCACGCGGCGCTGGCCGCTCGGCGCCCGGGTCGGCCGCGTCCCAGGGTGGTGGCGCCGCCGTGTCGATCGCGACCCGCCACTGGCCCGCAGGCGGGGCGGGCAGCATGAAGCGGCTGGATACCGTTCGAGAAGCGTTGAACAGCATGCAGAGCGCCGCAGATGTCGCGCCTTGCTCCCGGACAAGGCAGCCGACGATGTTATGGGGCCCATGCCAGTCTGGCACCCCACCGTCCGGCCCCAGCCAGGTAATCTCAGTGTCGGTGTAGAAGCGGGCAGCCGACAGGACCGGGTGGGCCCGCCGCAGCGCCGACAGGCGGCGCACGAAGCGCGTCAGGTCCGCGTGCCGGAGTGCCTCTCCCCAGTCGTACCATGAGGTCTCGTTGTCCTGGCACCAAGGGTTCGTGTTTCCCCCCTGGGTACGCCGGAACTCGTCTCCGCCCAGCAGCATGGGCGTCCCGCGTGAGACCATCAGGGAGGTGAGGAGGTTGCGTACCTGACGCGCGCGGATGGCCTCGATCGCGGAGTCGGTGCTCGGCCCTTCAACTCCGTTGTTCTCGCCCCAGGACTCCGGCTGCCGCTGTCCAGGCTCTCCGTTCGCTTCGTTGTGGGGCCGAGCGTAGCTGACGAGGTCGTTGAGTGTCGGACCGTCATGGCAGGTGACGAAGTTCACGCTCCGGAAGGGCCCGAGGCACCCAGGCCCGCCCTCGCCGAAGAGATCCTGGCTTCCACAAAGCCGGGTGGCGAAGGCAGCGGTCATCCCGGCGTCCCCGCGCCAGAAGCGCCGCACGTCGTCCCGGTAGTGCGCATTCCACTCCGCCCAGCGGTCCCCGGGGAAGCGTCCGAGCTCGAAGGCACCGGCTGCGTCCCAGGCCTCCGCGATCAGCTTCGTGCCCCGCAGCACCGGGTCCTCGGCGATCTGCTCAAGCAGGGGCGCATTGGGAAGGAGCCCGCCGTCCTCGCCGCGCCCTAGCACCGCAGCCAGGTCGAAGCGGAAGCCATCCACGTGCATCTCGGTCACCCAGTAGCGCAGGCAGTCGATGAGCATGGCGCGGACGATGGGGTGGTTGCAGTTCAGCGTGTTCGCGCAGCCGGTGTAGTCTGCGTAGCCGCCATCCTGCCGCAGGATGTAGTAGATCGAATTGTCGAGCCCTCGGAACGAGAAGGTGGGACCTCCCTCGCCGCCCTCGGCCGTATGGTTGAAGACGATATCTAGGATGACCTCGATGCCGGCCCTGTGCAACTCCCGCACCATCATCTTGAACTCGGTGACGGCAGCGCCGGGCGCTCCCCTACCGTAAAGCGAGCGAGGGGCGAAAAGCGCGACGGGGTCGTAGCCCCAGTAGTTGCGGAGCGGCGGGACAGCCAACGCGCCTAGGTGGGTAGCCGGGACACTTTCAGGCGCTTCTTGGACAGGCATCAGCTCCACCGCCGTGACGCCGAGCGCCTGCAGATAGGGGATCATCTCCGCCACGCCGAGGAAGCGCCCGGCGTGCAGGACGGCGGCCGACCCATGAATGGTGAGGCCTCGCACATGGGTCTCGTAGATCAGCGTCCTCTGCCATGGATGTCTCGGCGGCCGATCGCCAGCCCAGTCGAAGCGATGATCGGCGAGCAGGCACCGTGCCTTCCCCGGGACCAGGGCACCGGTGACGGCGCTCGCGTATGGGTCCAGCAACAAGACGTGCGGGTCGAAGCGGTGCCCCTCCTCCGGGGCCCAAGGGCCCTCCGCACGCAGGGCGTAGGAGTAGCCCCTCAGAGCGCCGACGAAGCGCACGTGCCAGACGTCGCCGGTCCGGTGGTGGTCGGGGTCGAGCACGGCGCTGCGTAGGAGGTCTCCGGCGGGGCTGAAGAGGAGCACGGACACCCGCATCGCGTGGCGGCTCACGACCGCGATGTTGACCCCGTCGGCCGTCTCGGTGGCACCGAGGGGAAGCGGAGCGCCGGGCTCCACCCCGACGGCGCTTGCCGGGGGCTGGGAAGCCAGCATGAACCCGACCTCCTGCTCAGGCGTGCTGCCCTCCGGCGCCGCCGCGTCGCTCAAGCTTGGCCGCCCAGGCTCACCGTGGCAGTGCTCCGGCGTGCGCCGGGGGGGACTAACTCCGGAGCCAGCCGGAAGCACCCCTTGGTGTCCTGGAGCAGCACGTGCACGCGATGACCGAGTCTCCGGACCCGGGCCGCATCCTCCCATGCAGACCGGAGCGCCTCGTCGCGGGTGGCGAAGCGCCCGCAGTGCTGCCCCTGGTAGCACACCGTCCAGTGCTTCTCGTCACGCTGGACGCGGTACTCGAGTTCGGTGACGCAGGTCATGAATGCCTCCTCTGGCAGTGGCAGGAGCCCTTGAGAAGGCCGATCAGGCCACGCCCTCCGCGTCTGGGCCTTGATCTGGGTCAGCGGCGAAGTGAGATTCGATTCGGCGCGCCAAGCATCCGGGGGCCCAGGCTTCCTCCCTAGCGCGCCGACGGTCGCGCCCGATCGCTCAGGCTCAAGATGTATGCGATCACGTCGTCCTGCTCATCGCGGCTCAGCTGGTAGTTCGGCATCAGGACATGCGGGGTCTGGAGGAACGCGCGGAGCGAGAGCGCCGTCGTGGAGGGCATGCGCGCGATGCTGGGGAAGGACGGTGCGGCGTCGGCAACTCGCCCCTGCGTCCCAGCGCCGGTCAGGTGACAGCTGTTGCACCACAACTCGGCCAGACGCCGCCCCGCCTCCACGTCGCCGAGGCTACCCTGCGCCTGGCCCGGCTGCATCGCCGCCAGCACTAGCCCGAGCGAGACAAGTAGCATCCGAGCCATGATCGATCCTTCCAGTTCAGGTTGCACGGGCCCGTTCAGGGGGCGGGGAGCCGGGGCGAAGCTGGAAATGCGCCCTTCCCCAGTGAGATTTGCCCTTGGTAGGCTGTCAGTGCGGCGCGGTGCCGTCGGGCGCTGTTGAAGGTTCGGCGTAGCGGAGCTGGTCGGGCGCCCCGTCGCTCTGCATCCGTCCCGCGGCGGACCTCAGGACGTCGGCTGCCGGCTGCCGCTGACCGGACACGGGCGTTGGCTCCACTGCCGGGCTCAACGCCCCACCCACGAGCAGCGCCTGCCAGAGCTGTCGCACGCTCTGATGCGTGACCTCGGCCACGAAGCAGTTCGCTCGGTCATCCACCCCGTAGAGGGTTCCACCAGCGCCGCCAGAGACCTGAGCCATGGCCCTGTCGATGATGTCCAAGCAGTTGAGGACTTGCGCCGGGTTCTCTAGTCGCGCATGGCTGGTCATGTCGAACAAGCCGAAGACGTGCAGTCCGCTCGGCAGCGCCCTGCCGCCGTCGCGACCTAGCTCGAAGAACACGGCGACGAGGGGCAGGGCACCCTCGATCAGCGAGAGGATCACCCGGGCCTCCCTCGGCCCGATGCCCACGAGCCGTGTCGGCTCCACATGCGCAGGGGGCTCCGCTGGGCCGGCCCAGCCCAGGGTCCTCTCGACCTCCTGCTGCAGCCAGCGGCGGACCTCGGGTGGTGCTCGATGGATCTGCTCCTGCGACAGGGTAATACCAACCATGCTCGTCTCCTCTGGGCCCGGATCGGCAGATGCCGCGCGGGGTGCGCCCGTGCGACATCCAGCAGCCGGACGTCTACCGGCCCTGGCCGGCCGCCTACTTGGCGGCTGCCTTGACCTCAATCTTCCGCGGCTGCTGCGCTGCCTCGGGTGTCTTCGGCAGGGTCACGGTGAGCACGCCCTTGCTGAAGTCCGCGCTGATCTTTTCCCGGTCCACGCTCTGAGGCAGCTGCAGGCTGCGGCGGAACGAGCCGAAGCTCCGCTCCGAGGAGAAGTAGTTCTGCGCCTCCTCGTCCCGCTCATGATTCTTCTCGCCGGAGATGGTGAGGACGTCCCCCGATAGGGAGAGATCAAGGTCGGCCGTATCGATGCCAGGCAGCTCGGCGGTGAGGCGATACTCCTTCTCGCCCTCGACCATGTCGATGGCCGGCGCGCCGAGCCCGAACGAAGGAGCGCCGCGGCCGGACGGCAAGCCGCTGCCGACGCCGCGCCAGAAGTTGTCGAAGATCCGGTCCATCTCTTCACGGAGCGTCGCCAGAGGCTGTCAGGCCGGATCGATCTTGGCCGGCACGGACGCCTGCTCCTTGTTCATCATCGAACCCTCGGGCATGGTCATTTTCCCTTCAGTTTGACTGCCAGCGAAGAGCGGGCCGCCGTGACCAGCACGTCGCTGAGACAATCCTGCACCGAGCCGGCGGGGCTGCCCTTGATCTACGTCAGCCGTGAGCGCGGCGGCGCTGGACTGCAGCCCTCATCAGCTGCGCACCGCTGCTTGGCAGAACGATGATGTCCTCGCCGAGGGCGGCGCTGCGAATTGAGCGCGACGTGCTTCAACGCCTCGGCTGCTGCCAGATACGCCACGACGACGGACGTCAATACCAGCACGAGCGGCCAGGACGGCGCGGAGAAGCCCAGCGAGGCGCCGACCGGGGAGAACACCAGCAGCAGTGCTCCCGCGAACGCGCCCAGGGACATGACGACCAGATACGGATGCGGCTTGGAGGCCGCCCAGACAGGCGCGCTCGAGCGGATTAGGAAGACGACCATGATCTGCGTCGCCATCGACTCGAGGAACCAGGCCGCCCGGAACGTCTCCGGCGAAGCATTGAAGCCCAGTATCAGGATCGCGAAGGTTAGGAGGTCGAAGGCCGAGGAGAGCGGCCCCATGATCGCGGTGAAGTGGAAGATTCCTTTCATGTCCCAGTCATGCGGGCGACACACGTCGCGCTGCTCCACCTCGTCGAACGGAATCCCGACCTCGCTGAGGTCGTAGAGCAGGTTGTTGAGGAGGATCTGCAGGGCTGTGAGGGGCAGAAACGGAAGGAACAACGACGCGAACGCCATGGAGACCATGTTGCCGACATTGGACGAGGTCCCCATCCGCACGTACTTCATGATGTTCGCGGAGGTGCGGCGCCCTTCAGCCACCCCGTCGGCGACCACACCCAGGTCCGGCGCGAGCAGAATGAGGTCGGCTGCGGCTCTCGCCACGTCGGTCGCGCCCTCCACCGACATGCCGGCGTCAGCGGCGCGGATCGCGGGTGCGTCATTGATACCGTCGCCCAGGAAGCCAACCGTGTGATTACGCGCCTGCAGCGCCCGGATGATCCGGGTCTTCTGGTCTGGAGTGACACGCGCGAAGAGGTCGGTCGTGGAAGCCCGTGCCGCCAGCGCCCCGTCGCTGAGCCGCGCGATCTCCGGCCCGGTCAGCAGGGCCTTAGAGGGCAGGCCGAGCGCCGATGCTAGGTGCCGAAGTGCTGGTGCGGCATCCCCCGAAAGGACTTTGACCCGCACGCCTGCCGAGCGCAGGCGGATGATGGCCGCGCCCGCGCTCTCCTTCGGCGGATCAGCGAACAGGCAAAATCCTGCCAGGACGAGGTTGTGCTCGTCTCCCACACCGGGGTGGTCGCTCTCGAGTTCCATCTTGCGCCATGCCACTCCGAGGCAGCGTAGGCCTTGCGCGGCCTTTGACTCCAGCAGGGCTACCAGGCGGGCCCGATCAGGCCCGTCGAGCGGACGCACGCCGTCCCCAGCCTCGAGCGAACTGGAGCACGCCAGAATGTCCTCCGGCGCGCCCTTGACGATCAGGAAGCGGCCCACGCCCTTCTCGGCGAGGACGGAGACTCGCCTCCGCTCGAAGTCGAAGGGGACGTCCGCGATGCGCCGCCAGCCCTCAAGCTGGTGCTCGTCCACACGGGCTAGGATAGCGTCATCGAGCGGGCTATGGACGCCGGTCTCGAAGCGGCTGTTCACCGCTGCCAGTTCGAGCACTCGGTCGGCATCGGAGCCGTCCGGGCCAGGGTGACCGACCAGGCTGATGGTCGCCTCGGTGAGAGTACCCGTCTTGTCTGTGCAGAGCACGTCCATCGCGCCGAGGTCGTGGATCGCCGCCAAGCGCTTCACGATTACCCGGCGTGCTGCCATGCGCATGGCCCCACGCGAGAGGGTAACCGTGGTGACCATGGGCAGGAGCTCCGGCGTGAGCCCCACGGCAAGGGCGACAGCGAAGAGGAACGATTCCAGCACCGGCCGGCCGAAGCTCAGATGCACGAGGAGCACGAAGAGCGCGAGGAAGACGGTCACCCGCAGGATCAGCATCCCCAGGCGGCGTAGGCCGCGCTCAAGGGCCGTTGGCGGCTCGTCAGATCGGAGCGCGGCCGCGATGCCACCATACTGGGTGTGCCTGCCAGTCGAGGTGACGAGCATGCGGGCTTCGCCGCTCACCAGGGTTGTTCACCCGAACAGGGCGTTGGCAGCCTCAGCGGCCACCGCAGCCCCGCTCGGCCCTGCCCTCTTATCCACGGGGTAGGGCTCACCGGTGAGAAGCGCCTCGTTGGTGCGAGCGGCCCGGCTCTCCAGCACGATCCCGTCGGCGGGCACCATGTCACCGGCGGGCAGTTCCAGGATGTCCCCCGGCACTATTTCGTCTGATGAAACCTGCGCGAGGCTCCCGTCCCGCCATGCTCGTGACCGGATGGCAACGGATCGCTTCAGTGCCTCGGCCGCCGTTTCGGCCCGGTGCTCCTGCACCACGTCCAGCGTGATCGAGGAGGCGAGGACCAGGAGGATTAGGATGAAGCTGGCCCAGTCACCGGTGCTCCCAGAGAGTGCCGCCGCAACCAGCAAGATGGTCACGAGGGGCTCTGCCAGTCGTCGCCCGACCCGGGCCAGCACGTAGCGTCTTGACGCTTCATTGGTCCGGTTATGACCGCAGATAGAGAGACGCCCGGGCACCTCAGCAGAGGTCAGGCCATCTGGGGTGCAGTCCAGTACATGGAAGACCTCAGAGTAGGGAATACTCCAGAACCGTTCCGGAAGATCAAACGGCGCTGCCGGCTTGCTTGAAGAACCCGTGCGATCGGGACGGGCCAGGAGAGGAGCTGAGGCGCTGTTGGAATATATCGTCATGCTGGGACCCCTCCTGACGAGGCTATGCCTCACCCCGGCCCACCACGCTGGGGCGCATCCTTGAGAGCGCGCCGCGCTGATCCCGATCAGGGCGGCCGTTGAACTTCAGCCCTGGAGTGGCTCCTGGTACTCGGAAGCACCGCAGACTTGGCGTTCTGGTTTACGGGAGAGGCTGAAGCTCCCTGGTCCCTTCGGTAGTGCTGGACAGCTCCTCAGCCCCCAGCATGCTGGGCACCAAGCAAATCACATCTTGATCAGCTATCGCGGCCACGATAATCGGAAATTGAGGGATCTGGCCCTGAGAACATCGGCTGGCCGGTGCAATGTCATTCCTGAACAGCCTTCTGGCGATGCTACCGAGAAGCACGCAGACCGCCCCCGGGCGGCAACCAGGAGCGAAGATTAGCCCGGGGGCTGGTGATCGACCTTCCCCATCGCAGGCCTGGACCCTCGTCGCGCTCCTGGCCACGGCCGTGCTCGTGCCGGCCAGCATCCTTGCCCTCGGCGCCTTGATGGCTTGGGGACAGGTCTGGGAACAAGCCCGCGCCGAGTTGGGCGCCACGGCTGGGTCCGCGGCGGAGTATGCGGCTCGAGTGCTCGACGGCCACGCCCTGCTGGTGGACCGTGTAGACGAGCTTCTGCGTGGCCTGTCCGACGATCAGATCCGGGAGCGAGAGCCGGAACTGCACAGGGCCTTGTCCCAGCTCTCCGCGTCACGTCCCATCATCCAGTCGCTCTACGCGCTCGATACCCAGGGAAGGCTGCTGGTAGCCAGCAGCGTGTTCCCGGTGCCCCGGGACGTGAGCGCTCATGACCGCGACTTCTTCGGGCAGCTACGACATGCTGACGCACCGGGCGCGTCGGTCAGCAAGGTCTATCGGGGCCGCCTGGACGGTGAGCTATTTTTCGCGGTTGCTGAGCGCCGCGGCGCGGCAGTGCTGGGCAGCATGCCTCCACCGCCAGAAGGCTCGCCATTCCTCGGCGTGATCCTCGTCTCGCTCCGCCCAGGCGACGTGGCGCTCGGGCTCCAGCGCATCGCTGACAGATCTGACCAGACGGTGGCGCTCATCCGGATGGATGGCGAGGTGCTCGCCCGGAGCTCTGGCTTCGAGGATCCGCCTCCGCCCGTCCCGCTAGACAGCCCCCTTCGGAGCGTCATGGCGACCGGCGCTGACCGCGCGCTCGCCGAGGGCCAAACCGGCATTGATGGCAGTGAGCGCCTGATGGCATTCCGGCGGGTAGCAGGATGGCCCATCTTCACAGCCGTCACCCAGACAAGGGAGGCCGTGGTCGCCCGCTGGCGCCGGGTGCTTTTCTGGCAGGCTGGCTTCGGCGTGCCGGCGATGCTCACCCTGGTGGGGCTGGTCATCCTGACGGTGCGCCGCACGCGGCAGGTCACGGAGGCGCGCGTAGCCCTCCGGTCTGAGGCGGAGCGCCGGGCCACCGCCGATGCGCTGCGCGACACGCTCAGCACCTTGGACCTCGGCGCCTTCATGGAAGGTGACCTGGACGGCACGATCCGGTACTGGTCGGCAGGTTGCGAGCGACTGTTTGGCTGGACCGCAGACGACGCGGTCGGGCGTGGCTACCACGCGCTGCTTCGCACCGTGTTCCCCGTGCCCCTCCCAGAGATCGAGGCTGCCCTGGCACGCCACGGCGAGTGGACGGGCGAGGTTCGGCATCGCATCCGCTCCGGGCAGGAAGTCGTCGTCGCCACAAGGAAGGCCCTACGCCGAAACGCCGAGGGGTGGCCGGCCAGCATCGTCGAGGCCATGGTGGACGTCACGCCTCTCTGGCGCACCCGGGCGGAGCTCCTCGACCGGTCCGCGCGTCTGCAGACCTTGTCCGAGGCGGCCGGCAGCCTCCTGGCCAGTTCAGACCCCGACCAGGTGTTGGCAACCCTGTTCCACTCCCTGTCCGAACGGCTGGGAGTTGACCTGTCTTTCAGCTACCTCGTCGATGAGGCTGCGGGCGATGAGCTTCAGCTCGTGGCCATGTTCGGGCTTCCGGACGCCGCCCGGCCCGAGATCGAGCGGCTCCGGTTCGGCGCGGCGGTTTGCGGTGTGGTCGCTCAGACCCGCAGCCCCCTCTACCTGGAGGGCGTCCAGGCGTCGGACGATCCAATGCTGGACCTCGTTCGCGGGCTGGGCGTCCGGGCCTACGTGGCGTTCCCGCTCGCGGTGGGAGAGCGACTGATCGGCACGCTGTCCTTCGGCACGCGCCAACACGATCGCTTCTCGAACGAGGATCTCGCCCTGCTCGGCACCATCGCCCAGCACATGGCCGTGCTGCGGGAGCGATTCCGCGCCGAGCGTGCCCTGCGCGAGGCGGAGCAGCAGCTGCGCTCCATTCTTGATACCGTCCCGGACGCGATGATCATCATAGACGAGCACGGGAGCATCACCTCGTTCAGCTCCGCTGCCGAGCGTCTCTTCGGCTGGCCTGCAAGGGAGACCGTCGGGCGAAACGTCTCCATGCTCATGCCGAGCCCCGACCGGGAGCGCCACGACGGCTACATCGCTCACTACCTGAGGACGGGCGAGCGGCGGATCATCGGCACCGGGCGCGTGGTGACCGGTCTGCGGCGCAATGGCTCCACCTTCCCGATGGAGCTCACCGTCGGGGAAGTCAGCTCAACGGGCCGACGCCTCTTCACGGGCTTTGTCAGGGATCTGACTGAGCGACAAGAATCGGAGCGCCGCCTGCAGGAGTTGCAGTCTGAGCTGCTGCACGTCTCGCGGGTCAGCGCCGCGGGTGAGATGGCCTCGGCCCTGGCCCATGAGCTGAACCAGCCGCTGACGGCCATCGCCAGCTCGGTCAAGGCGGCCCTCCGGATGGCCCAGGCGGCACCAGCGGGTGCGAATTCCGGCCCGGCGCTGCCCGAGCGGGCCGTCGAGGCGATGGAGCGGGCCGTCGGGCAGTCGCTGCGGGCCGGCCAGATCGTGCGTCGGTTGCGCGAGTTCGTCGCCAAGGGAGAGGCCGACCGCCAGCTGGAGACGCTGCCAAGCCTGATCGAGGAGGCCAGCGCCCTGGGTCTGGTCGGTGCGCGCCAGCGGGGCGTTCAGGTCACCTTCAACCTTCCCCGCGACCTGCCCCCTGTTCTGGTGGACCGCATCCAGATCCAGCAGGTGCTGCTGAACCTGATGCGCAACGCCGTCGAGGCCATGACGGAGGAGGAGGGATCAGAGCGGCGCGAGCTGGTCGTTGCGGCTGTCCCACGTGGAGCCGAGGAAGTCGAGCTGGCCGTAGCTGATACGGGTCCGGGCCTCTCCCCGCATGTCGCCGCCCGGCTATTTGAGCCCTTCGTCTCCACAAAGCCGAGCGGCATGGGAGTCGGGCTCTCGATCTGCCGCTCCATCGTTGAGGCGCATGGTGGGCGACTCTGGGCCGAGCCGAACCCGGGGGGCGGCACCGTGTTCCGCCTTACCCTGCCGGCGGCGGCCCCTGATGAAGCAATGCTGTAAGGAACGCCGCCATGGCGACAGGCCCCGAAGCCGCCCAGGCCGTACACGTGATCGATGACGATGAGGCCGTGTGCTGGGCCGTCGCCACCCTGCTGACCTCGTTCGGCCTTGCCGTGGAGACGCACGCGTCAGGTGTCGCGTTCCTGGCCGCCCTGCCTGGCTTGGCCCGCGAGCCGGGCTGCGTGCTGACGGATGTCCGCATGCCGGAGATGGACGGGCTGGAGTTGCTGAGGCGCCTGCGGGCACAGGGATTCCAGCGCCCAATCGTGGTCATGACGGCACACGGAGACGTCTCTATGGCCGTTCGCGCCATGAAGGACGGAGCCTACGACTTCATCGAGAAGCCATTCGAGGATGAGGCACTCTTCACGATTGCCCAGGCCGCGCTGGCCGCGCCAGATGCCGAAAAGGCGGCGAGTACTACGGCAGGGGAAGGTCGAGCGCGGCCAGAGATCTCCCGGGCTGCTGCCCTGATCGCGACGCTGTCTCCGCGCGAGCGTGAGGTTCTCGATCTGGCCATGGAGGGAAAGGCCAGCAAGGTCATCGCCTACGAACTCGGCATCAGCCCGCGCACCGTGGAGGTCCATCGCCTGCGGCTGCTGGCCCGCCTCGGCGTCGGGAGCCTAGCCGAAGCGGTACGCCTCTGCGTCCTCGCGGACATGGCCGCCCCCCGCGGCGCCCCGTCAGCCACGCCCTAGACGACTTTGGAGCCGCCCGCGTCCCTCCGCGACTTCCCGATGGCGGTCTAGTACCGCGTTGGACCCGCTTGGCCCAAGAACCCGGGGAATCAAGGGCGCGGGTTCTGAAATCCCAGCACGCTCCTGACCTCCTGCAGGAGGTTATCCGCATGGAAGGGATCGGCGAAAACGACTCCGGCCGGAACCTTCTTGAGCTGGCGGCCTCTCACCGGGCGGACCGCCGCCTTCAGGACGATCGTGGTTAGATCCAGGTCCGCTTCAGCCAACCGCTGCGCCAGTTCGAGACCGCTTCCTCCTCCCGGAAGGTGCTCCTCCACCAAGATGCACGGGCGCGCGGTTGGCTTGGTGCCGAGAGCGGACAGTTCTGAAAGGAGACTGGCGGCTGAGGCGAAGGAGCGGGTTTCAATCCCCTCAGCCTCCAGCAGGAGGACCAGGGATCGCCGCACGGCCGCATCCGGGCTGACGACGCAGACAATGGCGGGATAGCTCGACGGAGTCTCAGCACCGCCATCGCCACCCAGGGGCAGCTGGGCAGAGGAGAGCACCTCATTCGGGCACACGGCCTGAAACTTCCTTTCCATCGTGCTCCACCGAGCCGCCGCCATAGCGGGGTTCCGGACCCTCATCGTCGGAGGGCTCGGGGTGAAGTCGCCCGGATGCAGCGCTCGTGACCTGTCGCTCTCGGCGCCGCTCCACTCCACAACCGGAATATGGACCTCGCGGCACTACTGCGGCCACTTGGGAGTTCTACGTAGTGCTGAGCGGGTCGTTCGCTGGGCTGGCATGTCGGGGCCCAGCGTCTCTTTCCTTGGGGAGTTCCGCTGGCCTTACGTAGAACTGCGTATAGGAGATTTCCCAAGTATTCGGCCTCCGGGACGGCGGGCTAACCAGCATCCACCAACTCAGCAGGTGGAAGATCCCGATGCAGGTCGCCAGCGCCGTCCGCAGCTCCACGCCGCTTCCGGCCTTCCCCTTCCTCATGCTCGGCATGAGCGCTGCCGCGGCGGGCCTCACGTCCCATCCGCTCCCAGGGCGCACCATGCGGCTCCAGCGCGGGCGCGAGATCTACGCCGAGGGTGACAAGGCCGACCAGCTCTACAAGGTCGTCTCGGGGACCGTCCGCACCTGCCGCCTGCTGCCGGACGGCCGGCGCCTCGTCGCCCAGTTCGCCCTGTCCGGTGAACTCTTCGGCCTCGACGGCGTCAGCCATCACCGCTTCTTCGCCGAGGCCGTCACCGACGTGGTGCTGGTCGCCTTCCCCCGCCGCGAGATCAATCTCTGGGTAGACCGCGACCCGGCTGTCGCGCAGTCCTGGCAGGCCTACACCCTCGAGAAGCTCGCCGCCGCCCAGGACCGCTTCATCCTGCTTGGCCGCCGGACCGCCACCGAGCGCGTCGCCGCCTTCCTGCTCGACCTCGCCGAGCGTGGCCAGGGATCTGCCGGCACCGTCGACCTGCCGATGTCGCGCTACGACATCGCCGACTACCTCGGCCTCACGGCCGAGACGGTCAGCCGCGTCCTCTCCACCCTCCGCAAGAAGCGCATCATCGCCGACCAGGGGTGCCACAGCCTGCGCATCCTCGACCAGGACGCACTCGAAGATCAGGCCGACGAATAAACCGTCCAGCCCCCGAGCACACGCCACCCAGGCCAGGAGAGGGACGCAGTCCCCAGAGGAGATCCGATGATGCACCGGCACGGATGCGGCAGCAGCCTGAGCGGCGCTGCAGCCCTTCTCTTGATCCTGGCGCAGGGGGCTGAGGCGTCCGAGAGCAGGTCTGCCCCACCCGTCTGGGTCTCCCAAACCGCATACTGCAGCAGCGGTGCCGTGGCCCTGCAGACTCCGGCGGAGATGGCGCCCCGCAGGCCAGCACGCCCGCGGCTCCTCGACGCTGCGCCGCCACCAGCAGCTGATCAGGCCCTCACCCTCTCCGCGGTCGGCGCCTCGATGAGGTTGGCCCTGCTCATCTGCGTGTTGCCTCGCAGCGCCGAAGGGACACCTTCTGGTTCCGCCCGTCGGACCTGAAACCAAGCAGCGCGCCCGACATCCATAAGGCAGAGCATGAGCGAGCTGGACTCGCCTGAGGCCCTGGAGCGGGACGTGCTCGTGCGGAAGGTTGCCGCGCATGCGAAGGCGGTGACCGTTCCCACCCGCCCCCGGCGGCCGTGTCCACCAGGATCTTGCCCGGGCAAAAGCTGCGCATCTTCAAGCTGAAGACGGACGGCGAGGTGGTCGGCATGACCGGTGGCGGCCTCAACTACGCACCTCCCCTGAAGGCCGCCGACCTTGGCGTAGCCATGCGCGGACGGGGGGCCGATGTCGTCTGAGAGGCCGCAAGCATCGTGCTGCTGGACGACGACTTCCGCTCCATTCGGATGGAGTGGCGGGTCTCCGGCAACCTGCGGAAGTCCATGGGCTATATGCACGTGCCGATCGCAGGCCTCGCATTCCTTCCATTGGTCTTCGGCCTGCCCCTGATCCTCGGCTCCCTGCACATTGCCCTGCTCTAGATGTTAGTCGATCCTGTCTGCTCGATCCTCCTCAGGGCCGAGCCAGAGGAGCCCGAAGCGATCCTCCCATCCACGTCGGAGCTAATCTGGCGTCTCGTCCAAGGCCTAGGAGACTTCGCGGCGGGAGGCATGCTGGCCTCCTCGAGGCCGTGAAGGAGGGATCGCGTTACGCGTGAGGGGCGGTTGAGCCGTCAGAGCTTCTGGCGCGCCCGTTCCTGCTGATCCTGATCAGCGCCCCTTGCGCGTCCGGGTGCTGCACTCTTCCGCAGATCATCCCGTCGGTCGAAAGACGCCAAGATCCAGCCGGGAGGGGAGGAGTGATGTTGAGCTACAAGGTGCTCCTGGTGCATGTCGAGCGGCACAGCTCATCGGAAGCCCGCATCCTGATGGCCGCTGACTTGGCCGACCGGTTCGAGGCCACGTTGATCGGCCTCGCCGCCGACCCGATTGCATCGGCAGAGGAGCTGCAAGCGGCCGGTAGGAGCTTTCACGCGATCAGCAGCAGGGCCGCGAGGCACCGCGAGTGGCGGGCCTTCGCGGCGCCCCTCACCGCGGCGCTGGCGCGCGAGGCGCGAGCCGCCGACCTGCTTGTTCTGGGTTTCCGCCTTGGCGAGTTGCCCGGCCCACTGGATGCAACCGCCGGTCCGGCCGGGCGCCCAGTGCTCCTGGTGCCGGAGCGCACCTGCGTGTTGGATGCCTCGCGCATTCTCATCGCCTGGAGAGATACGCTGCAGGCCCGGCGGGCCGTTGCCACGGCCCTGCCGATCATGAGGCTTGCGGAGCAAGTAGAGATCCTAGCCGTCCATGGCACAACTCCAAGCGGCGACGGCGCAGGCGAGGGGCTGTCCGACGTGGCCGTCTACCTCTCGCGACACGATGTGCGCGCTGAGATTGTACGGCAGGCGCCCGCTGACGCCCGCCGGGCTAACCATATCACCCTCGCCGCGCAGGAGTTGGGTGCAGACTTGATCGTCGCGGGCGCCAGCGTGGTGCCCGGCATCATAGCGGCCCAGCGCAGCGACGCGGCTCAGAGTAGGGGAAGTCAGCTGCAGCAATGTTGGCTGCTCAGCCACTAGCAAGTTTGCGGGTGTCTGGGCACTGCAGAAACAGGAGAATATAATGGGCCTTATTGTCCGCATCATCCTTGCAGCCGGCGGTGGCCTTGCGGCCGCCTTCCTGTCCAGGGAAGCGCCGAGCTTCCCCGTGGCCCAGGCGCTGTTCGGCATCGTGGTCGCCTGCGTGGTGCTCGCCCTACTCACCCTCGCTCCCAGCGCGCTCGGCCGCAGCAGCGACCGGCGTGACAAACGCTGAGATGACGGAGGCAGCAGCGAAGCCGGTGCCGAGTTCGCCGACTTCTCCTGCATGCTGCCGTAACGGCCTATGCGTCAGCGCCACTGGATGGCCGCGCTGCCAGCATGGTTTGCAGGCCAATGAAGCTTCCGTCTCAGAACGCGGCCGAACTCGGCGGTGCGTGCCTAACTAGACATAGCAACATCGATCCTGCTCGACTCACGGTTTCCACTCTCATTTGCGGAGGAGACTAGCGCCGGGACGCGCTGACGCTCAGTTCTGAGGTCAGGCGCAGGCCTCCTCGGTCAAGAGCTGAGCGAGCCGCATAGCCGGTCTCCATTGCCGGCTACCCGTGCTCGAGCTGCGGCGTGACCGCTTGATAGAGCGCCGCTGTCCTGGGATTACCGAAGGGGCATCTCGTGACGTGGCGTGCTTCGCCTCGAATAACGGCACGTGGCTGGCAACGCCGCCTGGTCCATGCGCGCTGCGGGATTGGGAATGAGCGCGTCCACCGGGGACGCACTACCAGCATCACAGCCGTGCCAGGGCATGCCCCGCACTGGTCGGGAGGAAGGGCCCCGAGCTGCTGCCTCGCGGCCTGGCCCTGCTCGGCCCTTGGCTGACGGACGGCGGCGTCCCGGAGGGCCTACAGCCCCGGCATCATCACGCCTGCCGTGACATTCATCTCGTCGACCACCCGCTTCACGCCCTCGACACGATTGGCCAGCACGCACATACCCTTCCGGATCTCGTCCGAGCGGACGACCCCATAGAGCCGCACGACGCCATTCCTGACATCCGCGAAAACGAAGGCGCCCTCGGACCAGGGTTGCCGCCCGCGCTCATCCTCGATCGCGCGCAGGATCCGGTCATCCTCGGTCTCGGTCTCTGCCTTGATCGATGACGGCGGGTCCAGCACCGCCCGCAGCAGGTCGGCCCGTGAGACCAGCCCGACCAGCTTGCCCTGCCGCAGGACGGGGACCCGCTTGAGCCCTCTCTCCTCCAGCAGGTGGGCGATGTGCTCGGCGCTCGCCCCCTCGTCCACGGCGACTACGTCGGTGGTCATAATGTCGCCCACCGTGCGGCCATGCGTGCGCGCGTAGCGCTCGGCCTGTCGGTCCTGACTCGAGAGGACCTGTGACAGCCAGCCCCGCTTCGGGTCCTCCGCGCTTGCCAGCCGTCTCAGCAGGTCGGCCTCCGTCACGATCCCCAGCACTTGCCCGGCCCCGTCCACGACAGGAACGGCCGAGATGCCACGCTGGGCGAGTACCTGCGCCAGGATGTTCACCGGCATGGTCGGGGGGGCGGTGACCACCTCCCGTGTCATCAGGTCACTGGCAACGAGGGTCTTGGTCTGCATGGCGTCCTCCGGTGGGGTGGCGTTCCTCGCGACAGGATGCCGATGCGGCGCGGGAGATCCCCTGATCCAGATCAGGCTAATGGATGCGTTGGCACCAGATCCCCGACAGTGTCGCCCGCGATGGCGGAGACTGACCTGCGGAGGCGTGAAAGCCGCACCGCCTTCGATCTCAGTGAGATGGTTGAGCGGCGCTGACACCGTGGCCCGCCGCGGGGCTATAGTCGTGCAGGCTGGCGACGTGCCGGGGCAGCTTCAGCGCGCCGTTCAGCCGCCCCAACTGGTCAGCAAGGACGACCGATCACCATGAGGCGCTACCTGCTTCTCGGCTGGGCGGTCGCAGGCCTCCTCGCCGGCGGTGCACTCCAGATGCTCGGCAAGCCCGAAGCTGCGTCCTTGACCTGGGCGATGGCGGCGCTGCCGGTCGGGGCGCATGTTGGCGTCGGACTGATACGCTCCGTGCTTGCCGGGCGCGTGGGTGTCGATGCGATTGCGCTCGCAGCCCTCCTGGGCGCCGTCCTTCTGGGTGAGGCCGCCGCCGCCGCGGTCATCGGCCTCATGGTGGCTGGGGGCGAGGCCCTGGAGGGCTGGGCCGAGGGACGGGCCACGCGGGCACTCACGGACCTCATGGCGCGCACGCCTCGCCGGGCGGCCCGGGTTAGTGCCACGGCCATTGAGGAGATCGACGTGGCCGCCATCCGCCCGGGCGACCTCCTCCTGGTTCGCCCCGGCGAGACCGTACCCGCCGACGGCGCGCTGGCGGACGCGGCGGCGACGATTGACGAGAGCGCGCTCACCGGCGAGCCGCTGCCGGTGGAACTTCGCCACGGCGCGCGCCTGCGCAGCGGCGGGGTGAACTCCGGCGCGGCGTTCCGGTTCCGCGCCGAGCGCGACGCGGAGGCCAGCACCTACGCGGCCATCCTGCGCCTGACACGCGACGCAGCGGCCGCCCGAGCCCCGCTCGTCCGGCTCGCGGACCGCTGGGCCGCAGCCTTCGCCGTCTTCACCGGTGTCCTGGCAGCCGGCGCCTGGGCGCTGACCGGCGACCCGGTACGCGCCCTCTCGGTCCTGGTAGTGGCCACCCCCTGCCCGCTCATCCTCGCGGCGCCGGTGGCCCTCGTCGCCGGGGTCAGTCGTGCTGCGCGGCGGGGCGTCGTCGTGAAGGGCGGCGGCGCGCTGGAGCGGCTAGCCCGGGTGAGGACGGTCCTGTTCGACAAGACGGGGACCCTGACGCCCGGCCGCCCTCGCTTGGCTGCCGTGGATGCCACCCCCGCCCTGGGGCGGGACGCGGCGTTGCAGCTCGCCGCTGGGCTGGCGCAGGGCTCCACCCACCCCATCTCGGCGGCGCTCGTCGCCGCCGCCAGGTCCCGAGGCGTCGACCTGCCTACTCCCGAGGACGTCCGGGAGGCATCGGGCGACGGACTTACCGGGCTGGTCGAGGGTCACGCGCTCCTGCTCGGATCCGAGGGCTTCCTCCAGGCGGCCGGGATCGACCCGCAGGCGGGCTTTGCCTTGACGGCCCAGGTCGCCGCCGCAGCCAGCTCGGTCGCCTGGCTGGCCGCGGACGGCAAAGTAGCGGCTGCCTTCGTCATGGCCGACGGGCTGCGGCGCGAGGCGCCGAGGGCAGTGCGTCGCCTGCGCGCGCTCGGCGTGCAACGAGTCGTCCTGGTCACCGGTGACCGCGCGGCCGCGGCTGCCCCGGTCGGCCGCGCACTGCGTCTCGACGCGGTCCTCGCCGACCAAGCACCGGCGGACAAGATCGCGGCCGTGCGAACCGAGGTGGCGGCCGCGCCAACCATGATGGTCGGAGACGGCGTGAACGACGCGCCCGCACTGGCCGCAGCCGACGTCGGCGTCGCCATGGGCGCTGCCGGTACCGCCGCTGCGGCGGAGGCGGCCGAGGTGGTGCTTCTGACCGACCGCGTGGACCGGGTGGCTGACGCCGTTGCCATCGCGGCGCGCTCGCGCCGCGTTGCCTTGCGCGCCATCGCAGTGGGCATGGGGATGTCGGGCGCGGCGATGGCCGTGGCGGCCGCCGGCTGGCTCACCCCGCTCGCCGGCGCGGTTACCCAGGAGGCCGTGGACGTCTTCGCCATCCTCTACGCGCTGACCGCGCTTCGCCCCGGGCCAGGGGAGGCAGAGCCAGCGGGCCTGCCGCCTGAGTCCGGCTATGCCGAGCGGTACCAGGAACACACCGGTCTGCGCCAGCTGGCGGAGGCCCTCGGTGAGGCTGCGCAGGCGATCGGTACGGAGCCGGTGGAAGTGCCTGAGCTCGCCGGGCTGGCCGCAAGGCTTCGCGACGAGTTGCTGCCGCACCAGCACGCGGAAGAGCGCACCCTCTATCCAGAGGCAGCGATCCGCCTGGGCGGGACGGACCCGATGGCGCCGTTGATCCGGATGCATGCCGAGATCGAGGCGCTTGCAGAGCGGCTGTCCGTCCTCCTTGAGCTTTCGACCCGGGAGGATGGCTGGAACGCAGTGGCCCCCGAGCTGCGGCAGACCCTCTTCGCCCTCGAGGCACTGTTGCGGCTGCACCTGAGCGTCGAGGAGGAGATGCTGGCGGATCTCGCCGATGGCCCGGCAGAGCAGCCTCGGCCGGCAGCAGGCGCCACCAGAACCATCGGGGACGAGCACCAAGCGCCCGGTTCATCCGTTGCCGTGTAGGCCCCCGGGGGTGGCCGACGGTCCAAGCCGCGCGAGCGGCCCTTCCCGATCCCACATCGGCAGTCGCTCCTGCCGCCTAGCGAAGCTTCCCGTCCCCGGAGAAAACTTTGCTTGCTGGACTCCCGAGACACGCGGAGCGCACTCGCAAGTGCGGGTGCCCTCGCCTCAGAATTCACGCCCCAAAATGGTTTGCCCTACCGTCGGGGCAACCGCCCTGCTCAAGACCCCAATAAGGGCATCCTGATCACCGCCGCGTCGCTCGCACGAGAGAACGCCGGTCCAGACGATTCGACCGGAGGCAACATCACGGAGTTCGACGAAGGCGTCGAGGCGCAGCTTAACAGGAGGTGCTGCCCTGCGGCGCCACGGCTGGCGGGGAAGGTTCTCCAACCAGCGTAGGTCGTCGCTGCCCTGAGACGCCTCCGCCGATCCATAAAGCTCCGGGAGCGAGGACGCCCCCTCCTGGACGTCAAGGCTGCCGCGCCAGGACAAGACGTGGGTCGCTGGCTCTCCGACGTTCCTGCCGGCTGCACGCAAAGCGAAGAGTGCCTGCTCACGCAGGGCGCGATCGATCCTGCTGTCGCTGGTCGGTCGCACATCGATCCGGGCATCGGGAGGCAGCGGTCGCACAGCGTTGGCGGAGATGTAGCCGGGGCAGGGATGCATGTCAGCTGGCTTCGCCAGAATCGGTTGGGAAACCACCGCGGTGCTGAACAGCACCGCTGCTGCAATGCTGCATGTCTGCTTCCGCCCGGTCATACTGCGGCCCGCGTGATGAGTGGCCCTCCAGCCGCTGTGCATGAGCGGACATGCGGCAGAGTAAGCCCTCATGTGTCGGCGTCGCATCTCGACCTCCGTTCCTGCTTGGCCACCCTACGCTGTGATGCACGCGGCCGCCACGCACTGATCTGCATCAGGATGCTAATCGGCAGCTGGTCCGGCACTGTGGTTCGGCGGCTGTTAGCGGCCTGGCTGGTCAGGCCTGCTGCTCTCAGCCCGTCCTGGAGCGGGAGAGCACTTCCATACACGACGCTACCTCCTCCGCTGCGCTGGCGGCGCCGCGAAGGCTGAAGTGCCATACCCAGCGGTCTGTCACCTGTAGACGCCCCGGATCTCCATTGCGGCGCCGTCCGAAATCGTGCACGAAGTCCGACGCCCTCCCTACGGCGAGCTGGCCAATCAGCATGCCTCCCGGCACGCCGCTCAGAGGGATGCCCAGGCCGAGCTCGAGTGCGTATGTTTGCTCGCCGAGCTTAAGCGTCGCGCTCGGCCCAGCAGGGAGACGATGGATCGGCTCGCGCCGATCCGAGACGATGACGACGACGTCACTCGTCCGGCTTATCGCAAAGGTGAGCCTACGGATGTTGCTCGGAGGACGCCCGTCGTAGGTTGACCAGAGGCAAGTTCCGCCCTCTGGCTGCCAGTCGAGCGACACCTCCCAGGCACCGAACCAGCGCGACCAAACAGTCTCTGCACGCGCCGCGGCCGGTACACCACTGGACCAGCAGCAAGCCCACGCGAGCGCGCACCGCCAGAGCAATAACCAGGCTGGCCCCACCCGAAGGCGTGAGATTAAACTCATCATCCGCGTCCAAGTCATCTGCACCTACGTTCCCGCCGTGCTCAGCACCCGATCAAGCCGTTTCCCGTATTCCGGGGGCTGGGATCCTCGTGGGACGGAGCGCCCGCCCGAACTCCTATCCAGAGTCCTGAGCCTGAGCCTGAGCCGGTCCTGCCGGACCGCCCCGCGCCCACATCTCGGCACCCGGCCGGTTCTCCGCCGTTACCGCGCGCGATGCGCCCTTCATTGATCCTGATTACGCCCGAGCGGGCTGATCTGTGTCAGTGACAGACCTCCGTCGATGGGACCAATTTACCGGCGCAGCAGGATGGCCGGAGGCGGCCATGCCGCCGTCCCCGAGATGCTGATGGGAGATCGTGACGAGCACGGGCAAGCTCGATCAGTCCGAGTGGAAGTCCTACTGCGGGCCCGTGAGGCCCTCAGGCCTGGAGGCCGTCGAGCTCGTCGGCGCCAATGGCAGCAGATCGGTCGTGCGGCGTCGGGAGCCGCTTGCCATGGCGCCCACCTCATAGAGGCGCAGCGAGGCCGCGCAGGAGTGTAGCGGCAAAATCCGCTGCACTCCTGGCTGCGGTGGATCCTTCCTGACGGACCGCATTGCACGGGACCGCTTGCGGGCCAGCTGCGCCAACGGCTGGGCTACGATCACGCGCCCCGGAGATGCACCAGCGGTCCGAGTTCGAGCATTCGGTTGAGTTAGCACTGGGAGCCCGGTAGATGAGCGATACGCTTACCGTTCACACGGATATGCCCGTCAGAGACGAGGGCAACACAGGCATGACGGAGTTCCGCTTTACCATTACACGTGCCAATCCAACCGACGAGGCGACCCTGCACTACGGCGTTAGTTCTCTTCTCGCATGGACAGGTCCAGGAGAGATCAGCCTGAGCGATGGTCCCTATCTTCGGGCAAGTGACTTCGCAGTGACTTCCGATGGGCAGCCCTTCACGGGACAAGGCGAGCTGCATCTGTCTGCGGGGCAGGCCGAGGATACAGTCTTAGTCCCGATCCGGGGTGATAGATTCGCGGAGCCTGACGAGACCTTTCGCCTGAACGTGGCAGGATCTACTGCTGATGCAACAATCCGCAACGACGACGCAGGATCCCGCCCGATGGTCAGCCTCCAGGGCCCAGGGAGACCAGTTACAGAAGGCGACAGCTTCCACGTCATACTGAGCCGCGCTCAGGTGGATGAGGTGAGCTCGGTCGAGGTGCACTTCATCTCAGTCGCCGGAACGCGCAGCGTCGCCGGCAAGGGCGACTTTGTGGGGGACATCTCGCCCAGAACTGTCATCTTCGAACCGGGCGAGACGACCAAAGTCGTCACCTACCAAATCGCGGATGACACCCGGCACGAACGGGGCGAGGCGTTCGCCCTAGCATTGTACGACGGCCTCAACGCCACGATCGGAGGACCGTCGGTCGTAGAGGGCAGCATCAGTGACGATGACCCCCTGCCCGAGCATTCCATCTTCGTCAGCACTGCTGTGGTGCCCGAGGGTGATGGCAACACCGGTGCTGTGTTTCACCTAAGTGTAAACCGCGCAGGAGGAGATCTCGATCAGCCCACGAGTGTCTTCCTTTTGGTGGAACCAGATGCGAGCAGCCCCAATACTGCCGATCCGAGTGACTTAGCCAATGGCTTTGAAGCGGTCGCGCTCCATTTTGCTCCGGGTGAGACGAAGAAGACACTGGATGTGGCTGTGCGGGGTGACGGCCAACTCGAACTGGACGAGGCTTTCACGGTGCGCATTGCTGGCGCGCAGGGATCAGGCTCCACGACAGGGGAATCGGCGCCGATCGGTAAAGGCTGGACCACGCTCACGATCCTGAATGACGACGGCGTGCGACAGATCAACGGTACGAACCGGAATGACGTCATCGACAGCACCTCTGTGTCGCCAGGCGTCAGTGGTGGTCCAGCAGCCTCGAGCGCTGACCTCATCCGCAGTGGTGGCGGTAAAGACCAGATCCGCGGTGGCGGCGGTGCTGACGTGATCTACGGAGACGATGGAAAGGACCGGCTCTGGGGTGAGACTGGGAACGACTTGCTTCACGGTGGCGGCAGCAAAGACGAAATCCGCGGTGGCGAGGACGACGATGTGGTCCACGGAGACGGTGGAAAAGATCGGCTCTGGGGTGAGGGCGGGAACGATCTGCTTTATGGCGACGACAGCAAAGACCAGCTCCATGGCGGGGATGGCGATGACCAGTTCCATGGAGGCAGCGGTAAGGACGAGCTCTGGGGTGACGCCGGGGCTGACTGGCTCTTTGGTGGCTCCGGAGATGACATCATGACCGGGGGAGCTGGGGCCGACACTTTTGCGCTGTCCGAGGGCGATGACAGCATCACTGACTTCTCACCTGGTGAGGACACGGTGCTCGCCTCCCTGCCAGACGGGCGTTACGCACCGGGCGAGGTCTTCAATCTGCGCAGCGTCTATGTCGCGGATCCCGGCAGCGTTGATCTCTCTGCATTCGGCGGTGCCCCCCCGGGGTCAATTCTGGACCTCCGGGTCTTCATCAGAGCCTATTCTGGCGGCCAGATCGTCGAAGAGATCTCTACGACTGTGGGTAACAGAGTTTTTCATCTGGGCTGGCGGAATATAGAGAAGCTGGTTATCGAATCCGAGCGGTTCGAGCGCCACTCCGGCGTGCTCGTAACTTCTGCTGAAGTATCTGATGTCCGGATTGCCTCAAGCGAGGGGGACCGGATCGAAGTCTCCACCGAGAGCGATGTTGCAGCGCTAATAGCCACTGCCACGAGTGACGGTGCTGGTGGCACCGCGCTGCACTACGCGGGGCAAACACTTACCCTTCGAGACTTGCAGCCTTCAGCACTCTTGGCCGATTGGTTTACGTTCGCCTGACCATCTGTGACCTGCTCCAGAACGACGCGAATGCTGGGCGTGGCGTACAATCTCGCTTAGGCTCAGGACCCGTTAATTCGGGGTAGCGCCTGATCTAATTGGCTGATTCCAAGGCGGCCGGAGGTGCTACCATGACTGACCTGTTCTGGCTGACAAAGGCGCAGATCCGGCGGATCGCGCCCTACTTCCCGCTCCCGCACGGGGTGCCGCGGGTGGATGACCAGCGGGTGGTCAGCGGCATCATCCACGTCATCCGCAACGGGCTGCGCTGGCGCGATGCCCCGGCCGAGTACGGGCCGCACAAGACCCTCTACAACCGATTCGTGAGATGGAGCCGCCTCGGCGTGTTCAACCGCATCTTCGCCGGGCTCGCCGGGCGCAAAGGCGAGCCGGACCGGCTCATGATTGACGCCACTCACCTCAAGGCGCACCGCACGGCCGCTAGCCTCCTCCAAAAGGGACTGTTCCCCGCCGTATTGGACGCACCAAAGGCGGCCTGAACTCCAAGCTCCACGCCGTCTGCGACGGTCAGGGCCGCCCCGCGGTCCTTCTCCTCTCCGAAGGTCAGATGAGCGACCACAAGGGCGCGGCGCAGATGCTATCCAGCCTGCCCCGGGCCAAGGTCCTCATCGGCGACAAGATCCTATGCAGGCGGGCATTGGCGACCGGATTGGAGGCAAGATGCCGGCATCCCTGGCGGAAGCAGAGGAGCGTGGGCAATGGGATCGGCAGCGACAGAGGTCACGACAGACGCCGGCGTAAAGCGGGCGGTCTACGTGGCGGTGGAGCTCAGCAAGAAGGGCTGGCTGGTGGCGATACGCGGCTTGGCCGGCGACCGGATCTCACTCCATCGGTTACCGGCAGGTAATGCAGCTGGGCTCATCGCGTTCATTGCGCGGGCTCGCCATGCCGCGGCAGAGTCTTCTGGGAGCGAGGTGCCCGTGCTGGCTTGCCACGAGGTTGGGCATGACGGCTTCTGGCTCCATCGGGCCCTGACGACTGCGGGTGTCGTGAACCACGTGGTCGACCCGGCCAGCATCCATGTCGACCGCCGGGCTCGCAGGGCGAAGACTGACCGCATTGACGTCCAGGCGCTTCTGCGAAGCCTCATGGCCCATCACCGCGGCGAGGGCCGCGTCTGGTCCGTGGTGCGGGTGCCGACGGTCGAGGAGGAAGATACACGCCGGCCGCACCGGGAACGGCAGAACCTGATCAAGGAGCGTGGCCGGCACGTGGACCGCATCAAGGGGCTCTGCGCCCAGCAGGGCATCGTCGGCTACGAGCCTATCGGTTTCGATCTTGCGGTTGTTGGGCGAAGACGCCGCACGGCGATGCCATCGACGACGCGTTAGCACGGGTCAGGAGCGCGGTGGCGTCCGGCCGCTATCTTCATGCACCGGGCGGCGCAGCCTCGGCTGCCATGGATGCGCGTCCATGGCGAAGGGACGACCCCCTTGGCCTCCCGCACCACCCGATCCCGAAGGTCAGACACGTCAGATCCTCCGAGCCGAACTGCTATGAGTGATGGCGGCCTCGCCCACACCCCTCCACCGCGGCGGACCGCCGAGCCGACCGATGCGGCACACTCCCGCCGCGCATAAGCGCTACGACGGCCAGAGTGAGGACATAGGTCATACCGTCACTGCTGGGGCTCCTGCACCTCGGACACTGCTCGCGCCACGTGCTCGATCAGCGGATCGTGGATCCCGAGACGCTGCAAGCCATCCTGGGTCTGGAACAGGTACTCCGCCGCTGTTCCGAGCTGCCCCTTCGCCGTCGCGAGACGCCGGATGACCACGTCCTCGGGCAGCGCGGCATATTGTGGCCCGCTCCGGTTGATGGTGAAGGCGATCCCATTGCCAAACACCTGTCCCGTGCTGTCGTGCAGCGCGACCCAGTGCGGGACATAAGCTCCGGTCAGCATCTCCCGTCGCCAGACGATGGAGAGCTCCTCGAAGAGCTCCTCTTCGGCGATCCGGAAGGCTACCCCGGTGCAGGATCCGCCACGGTCGAGGGCAAGGACCAGACCTGGATTGTCCGGGGTCCCGCGTCCGGCCGGGGTCGAAAGACAGAACGTCCTCTGCCAGTCCCGCACCGTGGCGGTCCGGCTCTCCACGTAATGGATGGTCGGGTTCCAGATCAGAGAACCGTAGCCGAACAGCCAAACGGGCGAGCACCGATCCGGGCGAGCGGCCAACGTTTCCTGTAGGGATCTTTGGCGTTCCGCATCGGTCAGCACCGCGCTGCCCGCATCGCGGACCATCCGCTCCACGGCCCCGCTCAGCAGCCTTTCGCGTGTCAGGGCATGCGGCGTGGCCGGGCCCTCGCTCTCGGAAAGCTCTTCCGGGGCCGCCCAGTCGGTTCCCCGAGAAAACTGGCCCTGCGTTCCGCCTGGCCTGGTGCTCGCCAGGTCAGACTGCAATCCGCCACGAGCCGGAGAGGCTGGGGCGGCGGATTGGCCGGAATCCGATGGGGAAGGGCTACCCTTGGGCAGTCTCGACATTCATCTGTCTCATCATCGCGGTTCAGATTTGAGCGGGCTCGAGGACAATGGGGCCGAACGGATCGTGCTGCTCAACCGTGGCCGTACCATCCCGCGTCAATTCCAACCCTGCCGCGAAGGTGCTGGCCAGCGCCGCCCGGAGGCGGATGGGGCGGTCGGGGGCGCGGGGCGGGATGAGTGGCAGGCATCGCTCGAGGGGCAGCCCGGCCGGGTGCTGCGGGAGGATCTCGGTGATGCGGCGGATGGCATCCGGGATGCGCCAGAGATCGGGCGGCTTCGGCCGATAGGCGGGGGCGGGCTCGGTGGTCTGCCCCTCCCTCCCCTCCAGCATGGCCAGCGTCGCCTCCAGGAAGGCCAGGTACAGCTCTGTCTGTGGCCGGGCTTGGGGTAGCGTGCTCCCTCCCCGGCCGAACACCGCCCTCCCAAGCTGCGGCCGGGCCGTGAGCCAGTCCGCCCCGGCCCGCATGCGGGCGAGTTCGTCGAGCTGAGCCAGCCTCCTGCGCGCCTCCGCCCCGGCCTCCTCGGCCTCCTCCGGGCTGGCAGGGGCCAGCAGCCCTGCCTTGAGCAGCAGGAGCTGGCTCGCCAGGACCAGCCACTCCGCCCGGCGCTCGAGGCGAATGCGACCGCCGCCGTTCTCGATGGCGGCGACCAGCTGATCCGTCAGGGTCAGGATGGAAAGTTGGCCGAGGTCGACACGCTGGCGGCGCACCATCTCGAGGAGGAAGTCGAGCGGCCCCTCAAAGCCGTCCACGCTCAGATGCGGGGTGGCGTTGCCCTGGGAGGCGCGGCCCTCCCTCCCCTCCCCGTCCGGGCTCTCACCCGGCGCCTCGAGGGTGGCGGCCCTAGCCACGCGCGGCACGCCCGCGCAGGCTGCCGGGCTTTCGGCCCTTGCCTTCCGGGCCCGACCCGCCCTCCTCGGCCCCGGTACCATCACCCCCCGTGCCCGGCGCGTAGTCCGGCCGCAGATCAAAGGTGAGGTCGGGCCAGGCGCGGCGCAGGCGCGCGACGGCCTGCCAGGGCGACCAGTCGGCCGACCAGAACCCGACCCGTAGCTGGCCCATCCGCTTCTTGCGGCCGTCCAGCGTGCTCGGCAGCGCCTGGACGTGCCGGAGCGGCCGGGTCACGCCCCAGTGGGCGCGGAGCCACTCGCGACTCACCTCCTCCTCCGGCCCGAGGGCGAGGATTGATGCCGGGATCGGCAGGAGCCGGTGCAGGTCCAACGGGCAGCTCCGGTCGGTGCTCATGCGGGCCAGCGCCCGTTGGTGATTGGCCGCGATGGCGTCCCGCAAGCGGCGCGCCAGGATCTTGGCACCTGAGAGGCTGATCGCCCGCACCCCGTCCTGCGGGGCCGCCATGGGCAGGAGGAACTCCTCCTCCAGCCCGGCCAAATCCAGCACCCAGGGGATCACCCCCGGCCCGGCCGCGGCCGCCTGGAAGTGCGCGACCCTCTCCGCCGGCCCGCCCACCTCCAGCACGTTCCACAGCCAATCCACCGGGACTGGGGTGGGCTGCCAGACGGGGGAGGCCGCGTCGTCTCGATCGGTGGGGGCGGAAGTTTCGTTCTCCTGACTTGGCATCCCTCGCTGGCGTCCTTAGAGGCTGGCCATGCTCGCGAAACAACTCCGCCCCATGCAGGACCTCCCCGAGGCCAAGGAGATCCGGGTCAGCAAGGAGGGCTCTGGCCGGAACAGCTGGCGCTGGGCGATCTGGCGCGGGACGACGCTCGTCTCCCGCGCCGCCCAGGGTTTCTCAGGTGCCGAGGCCGCGTATGAGGCTGGCCGCCGCGTCCTGAACCGCTGACGCGTGCCATCGTGCGCCCGACGGCAGCCCTCCCCCGTCCTCCGCTCGCTCGCCCCCGTCAAAGGTCGAGCAGCCGGGCCGGGCTGTCCCGCGTGATCCGGGCCCGGCGCCGGTAGCCCTGGGTGGTGGCGATGCTCTTCTGCCGGGTGTGGTGCATCACCTGCTCATCGAGCGCACCCTTGAGATAGGCCTCGGTGATGAACCCCGCCCGGAGCCCGTGCGGGGACAGGCGCTCCGTCTCATCCACCGTGAGTCGGGCGAGGCCCGCCCGCTTCTTCAGGATCTTCCACACCCCCTGAGGGCTCAGCCGATCCTCCAGCGCGCCCCCGGGGCTGAGCCGGCGGAACACCGCCCCCCACTCGATGCGGGTCTGGCGGAGCCACGCCTCCACTGCCCGCACCGGACAGGAGAGCGGGTTCAGCCCCCTGGGAATGCCGATAGTGGCCCCCTCCCCTTCCCTGTCGCGCTTGGAGCGCGGGATGAACAGGGTCATGCCCTCGCCCGTGAAGCGCAGGTGCTCGCGGTCGATCGCGACCAGTTCCGACCGCCGCAGCGCCCCGGCAAAACCCAGCAGCAGCAGCGCCCGGTCACGCAGGCCGGCGGTGTCGGTGCCACAGGCCGCGAGCAGCCGCTTCACCTCGGCCGAGGTGAGCGCCGCGGCAGGGCGCGAGGTCTTGCCGTGAGTCGCGAGGATGCCCCGCATCGTGGCCGCGATCGCGGGGTGCCGCGTCTCCCAGGGGTGCCCGGCCCCGCGGTGATGGTGGGCGATGGCGGCCAGCCGCCGGCGCAGCCCGCTGCGGCCCAGCGTCTTGGCGAGACTGGCAAGATGGCCGGCGACCACGACCGGAGCGGCTGGGAGAGGAGAAATGCCGCCCGCCTCGCACCACCGGCAAAAGGCCCGCCAGTCACTCTCGTAGGCGCGCCGGGTGTTCTCCGAGAGCGCCCGGCCGGCATAGCCGGCCGCCCTCGCCACCGCCTCGCCGACCGGACCGGCGAGCACGGCCAGGGCCCCGGGTGGAAGGGCCTCCCCCACCAGGCGCCGCACCGCCGGGGGAAGCGGCCTGTCGCCGGCGCCGTCGGGCGGGGTCACGGCCGCAGCCCCGGTCGAAGAAATCCAAAAACCTCAGACTTTGCCCGGTTCCGCGCGACCGTCGCGTCCACTGCCCCAGGCCCCCTGCCCCTCTCGAGCCGTCCCAGCCGGCGCCCCCGCGCCCGCCTCTACGGCCCCGTCGAGAGTGCCAGGGCCGGTGTCTTGATGGCAATCCCCCTCGCCTTCCCCCTTGGGCACGATAATGAAGTGTTACCGTGCCCAAGGGCCCGCCGGAGATGCGCGTTGTGCCCGGATCGGCTGCCACTTCCAGGGCTGCCGCGACTGTCGCAAAGACCAGCAGCACAGGCGCCCGAGTGGCCGAAGACGGCCCCGGCGGGATCAGCAGCCCTGCCCGTGGCTCTCCATCGCTGCCCGGCGCATCGGGCAGCAGCTGCAACTTGATCGGGTCTAGGGGGAGGGGTGAGGAAGGGCTAGACTGTTCCCACACATAGGTGCGCGCGTGTGGCAAATCATGGATTTGACCCCTCCCCACCCTTCCCCCCTTCGCCCTGCTGTTCGGCCTCCTCCTGCTTCTGACCCCGCTCCTGCTCAGTCAGAAGCCGCAGCCCCCGCACCCACGGGAAGCCCTGAACTTTCGCGTACCGGAGGCCGGGCACACGCTCGATCATCCCGCGCAGCCGGCGGTTGTCGGCCGTGTCTTCGCCGTTCGCGTCGCACCAGGCGGTAAAGTTGGCGAGGAGCTTGCCCGGCCGCTCACTCACCACAGGATCGCGGAAGCAGCACTCCTCCAGCCACCGGCTGAAATGGTCCTGTGCCTCGAAGTATTCTGCCGTAGCCTCCGCCACCACCTTGGGCCGGGGTAAGCCGCTCTCCTGCCACTCCAGGCACCCTTCGATCATCCAGGCCAGGATGGCGGGCCACTCCGCCTCCAACTTGGCCTCTAGCTCCCGGTCAGGGGTCACCGGCTTGCGGGTGAAGGGGACAATATTGAACCGGCGCCGCGCCGCCTCGTTCACGTTCTTCAGGATGGGCTTGTGATTGCCCACGATGGTCAGCTTGAACTGCGGCCGGTAGGTGAAGAAGTCCTGCCGCATGAAGCGGGCAGAGATGGGATCGCCGCCAGTCATCTGATTGATGCGGCTCTCCGCCCAGGCCCGGCCCTCCTCCGTCTCGGTCGCCGTCACCAGCCGTGCACCGCGCAGCATGGCGAGGTCGGTGGGGTGCTTGTCCCCGAAGCTGGCGGTGAAGGTGTCCATGGCCGCCACTGCAGCATAGTCGCCCAGGATGCGCGCCACAGTGTTCAGGAAGACGCTCTTGCCGTTACCGCCCGGCCCGTGCCCGAACAGCAGGGCATGCTCATTCGTGTCGCCGGTCAGGCAGTAGCCGCACCACCGCTTCAGGAAGTCGATCAGCTCGTCATCCCTGCCCGTGGTCTCGTCCAGGAATCGGAGCCACAGATCGGGCGGGGTCGCACGCGAGGGCGCCACGGCGGTGATCCTCGTCATCATGTCGGCCGGCTGGGCGGTCCGCATTCGGCCCGTCCGCAGGTCCACCACCCCTCCCGGCGTCGCCAGCAGGTAGGGATCGCGGTCCCAGGCCTCGTTGGTCACAGCGTGCGCCGAATCGCGCTGGGCAAACTTCTCTACCCCGCCAGCGAAGGCGGCCTTGCCGGTAACGGCCTGCGTCTTGAACTCCGCCTTCCGGTTGGCATCGGCCACTAGTCGCCGGGCGAAGCTGAAGGCCGCGTGCTTGCGGTCCTTCCGCCAGTGGGTGCCCGTCCACTCGAACCAAGCGCCCGTGTCGTGGCAGTAGCGAAGCCGGTCCTTGAACCGCTTGGTGAAGGCCAGGGCCACGCCGTGCTCGGTCAGCAGCACGTCCTGCTCTACCGCCTCCCCGGCCCGCTCCCAGCAGCGCCGCAGCTCCCGGCCGCCTTCGGCCTGTCCCTTCTCCGCCTTCCAGTCGGCTGTGTCAGGGTTGCCGTCCAGCGCATCCAGGAAGGCGGGGAAGTCTCCGCACTCTCGCTTCACCTGAGCTGCGATCTTGAAGGCCATGGCGCTGCGGCTGCCGTCTCCGGCCTTTGGCTTCACGCCCAGCGCCTTACTGATCCGGCCAGGCTTGCGGGCGGACGCTTCGCATTTCCCCGCCATCGCCGGGCCAGCTTCGCGAATCAGCCACTCCAAGTCGGCCAGCGCCACGCGGCGCAGTTCCTCCGGCGCCCCCGGGTGCCGCTCGCCGGTCACGGCGAAGAACCTGCCGGAGATGTAGAATTCGATCCCCGGCGGATGGTCGCCGCCCTTCCAGGCCCACTTCCGGCCGGTCGCCGTGCCCATGGCCTGCCGAATCGCGGTCGCTTCCTTCGGGTCGTAGAGGAAGAACAGTTTCACCCCGGACCCGGAGGGAGACACCTCGGCATAGGTCGAAAAGCGGCGCACCACTTCCAGCGCCCACGGCGCTAGGTCGCCCGTCTCGGCCCGGCAGGTATCCAGGTCGATGCCGCCGATAGTAAGGCCGGCTTGGTGGCCCAGCATGATCCCGATGCCGCCCGTGCCGCAGGGCAGCCGCAGCTTCGGGACGCGCTCTTCAGCCGCTGCCCGTACCGCCCAGGTGGACTGGCGGTTGGACGCCGCCTGCCTGCCCGTCGCCGGATCATAGGGAACCTTCGTCCGCCTCCCTTTCTGATACTCCTCCTGCCACGCCACCCACCGGGGAAGCTTGCCAAGCGCACTTAGCGTAACGCCATCGAAATCATCAGTGGGACACTTGGCCTTGGGAACCCCTGTGATTTCTTGGGTTCCCGAAAAGTCCCACTCCGGGTTAGGATGCTGTTCTACCGAGCCTTTCTCGGCTCGCCCCTGGGCACCATTCGTTTAGCGTTGATTTTGGCTTGTTTTCCGGCCCTCAATTGCCGCACGTCGATCTGCATTCTGAATTTGTCATTGCGGCAGCGGCCCCCTTGCGGACCCCCGAGCCGCTAAGGCTGATGAACTAGGGTCCAATCCTCATTCTGTATCCCACCACGTACCCGACGAGCGCCACCGTCTTTTTCGAATTAGGCGCGAGTGGTTCGCCTCCCGTAAGGCCAACGGCTGGGCGACGAGTGAACCGCACAGCTGAAGACGGCCATTCAACCGCAAGATGAAAACAGATATTTTGTTCGGGATTTTTCTAGCGTAGGTTGCAGCATTCAGAATCGCTGCAAGGTCAAGCGTGAACGCCAAGCATATCTGCCTCGTGCCGGCACTTGCAGTTACACTTGCTCTGCTGTCAGCCTGTACCCAGCCCGCGGTAGCGCCGAAGCCACCTGCTTTCCAGGAAAGCGCCGTGACAGTGCGCGACTGGGACCGCGTCGCCAACCATATTGCGAGCGACATGGAACGAAGCGGTTTGCTGCCGGGCACCATGGCCTCTCCTGGTCAGGCGCTAGCGCCCAAGGCCTACTACATCCATGCAGTATCGAATGGCTCCGCTTTCCTGAATTCGGTCCGAGACGCGCTGACCTCCGAAATCTTGTTCCGTGGAGGCTCGGTCGCTGCCCTCCCGGCCGGAGCCACCGTCATTAACCTGGACGTCGATTGGGTCCGCTGGGGGTCGAGGCCGGCAGCACCGAATGGAACCGGCACCCTCTCGGGTCTTAAGACCGGCCTCCTCGTCAGCGCACTCGATCTCGGCGCCGGTACACCAGCCGACAAAATTGCGCAGCTTGCTCCCCTGGAGATTGCAGCACTCACAGCTGGCCTAGGGCTCACCGCAGATGTTGTCCGAGCACTCACGCCCACCCAGGGCTCCGAGGCAGCCTGGCGCGCGTATATCGTGTCGCCCACACAGGTTCTGTTCCACGTCCGGGAGCCGATCTACGTCGAGACCTCGGATCTTCCCCTTTACCATGCGAGCACCCGCACTGGTCCGATCCCGTCGCCCGGGCCAAGTGTCGCGCTGATATCGCGGCCTCTTCAATTCGCTCGTTAACTATCCTCCAGCGTCCGAAGGACCACGGCCGATGCCGCCCCTCCGCAAACTCGCGCCGATGTTGCTTGCCCTGGGCGTCGCCGGTTGTGCTGCGCCCAGCTTTCCTGAAACAGTCGCGTCCTCCTCGACGGATGACCGGTCCTCAGTGCAGGGCGACATGGGGCATCTCACCTATCGAGCGGTGGACAAGATGCTCGATACAGCTGTCGGGTTGCCGCCTGGCACACCACTCATTGTCGCCTCACTCACCGATGCTCAACAACTCGAGCAGAGTTCCCTTTTCGGAAACATCGTGGCGGACATGATCCGCTCCAGGCTGGCGCAGCGTGGCATGCGGGTGTCGGAAGTACGCCTGCGGTCAGCAATGCGGCTCGCTCCCGGGCAGGGAGAGCTGATGCTCTCGCGAGAAACTCGCGCACTCCTCTCCTCCCCCAATGTTGCGGGGATTGTTACCGGGACCTACGCAGTTGGCGGCGAACGGGTCTGGGTCAGCCTGAAGCTGGTGTCCGGACTGGACGCGCAGGTGCTTGGCGCATCCGATTTCGCCCTGACGCGCCAGGGTGATGTCGAGAGTCTTCTGCGGCCGGCAGTGCTGGAACGGCGAGTGAGTTCTCGCTGAGGCTTGGCGCACCAAGCTGGAACGGCTAGGGCGACTTACCCCTATCTTACGGTTTTTCAGGGCGGGCTGTTCGTCTGTTCCCCGAAGGCTGTTATTCCGGCCCGCCATCGTAAGGAGGGAGGGTGATCAGGTTCTCGAAGCGGCAGAAGCTGTCCACTTGGCATCGCCACGACCGTACAATGCGGCGGCGTCGGCAGCTGCGGCGCGCTCTGCAATACGCTCCGATCACCGTCCTTCTCTTGCTAGTGGGCAGCTATTGGGCATCCACCTCGGGCCAAGGCTCTTCTGCGCCTTGGAGGTTTTCTGGAGCCCAAGACGTATCATCGCTGACGGTCGAGGCCCGACACCGGCTGGCAGCTCGAAACTGCGACACTGCCCGTGCAGTGGGTCTTGCCCCTGCGGGACGGGGAGAGCCTGGTTACTGGCCGCATCTCGACGCAGATAATGATGGGGTTGCGTGTGAGCCATGGCCGCATAGCCGCTCGCGATAACCACAGCCGCAAGCCAAGGCCGGGAGCGCGCTCCACCTTGTGCAAAGCAGAGGCGAACTCCTAATACCAGCCGCCCTGGTGAATGACCGGTTCCAACTCTTCTAATCCCACCTAACAAAGTTTGGTTTTGAAGGCGAAGCAGTCATCCATACGGAAACAGCAGGAGCGTCGGCTTCGCGCCCATGCCGGCCCCGTGAGGAGTACACACCTGTTGCCGAAAGCGGACCAGGTCTGGCAGACCATCGAATGGATCGCGGAGCGGATAGATGGCTGGATCTGGCGCCAGAGCGATTTCCTGTGCCTGCCTGACATCGTGTTGGGCTGGCGGGCGGCCGTGCCGGATGATGCCTCCGAGCCCTACAGCTACACCATGTTCTTCGACCTGGACGGGGACCCCGATGCGCCTCTGCGCGTCGGGCAAGGCGTCAGCGTCGGTCGTGGGGCGTCTATCGAACTCTGGAAGCACCAACAGGACGGGGGCGTTTCCCACGTCGCGCACAGCCTCAAGACGTTGCTAGGTCCCGCCATGGAGGCGCTGGACGAGTCGGCCGAGCACGTCCTGCTCCGCCTCCAAGCCAGCCACTCATTAAACCCCATCTCAACGATATCAGCCTGAAGGGAATGACCATGACCAAAGTGGTCCGCATCCATCAGTACGGCGATGCTAGCGTGCTCAAGATCGAGGACATCGAGGTTCCGCCTCCCGCCGCCGACGAGGTCCAGATTGCTGTCCGCAGCATCGGGCTGAACCGCGCCGAGGTCATGTTCCGCAACCACGCCTATTTGCAGGAGGCCGTGTTTCCGAGCCGCCTCGGCTACGAGGCGTCCGGGGTCGTCCAGGCAATCGGCGCGTCGGTCACAGGCTTCCAGCAAGGGGACGCGGTTAGCCTCATACCGCCTCACGACATCGCGCGCTGGGGCACCTATGGGGAGGTGGCCAATGTTCCTGCCCGCAGCCTGGTCAAGCATCCAGAGAACCTGACCTTCGAGGAGGCCGCCGCCTCCTGGATGCAGTACGTCACGGCCTGGGGCGCCCTGATTGAGCAGGCCAAGCTCGCGAGGGGCGATTTCGTCATCGTCACCGCGGCATCAAGCAGCGTGGGCCTGGCGGCGTTCCAGATCGCCCGCATGGTCGGTGCGACGGTCATCGCCACGACGCGGACCAGCGCCAAGAAGCAGGCTCTGCTGGAGGCAGGCGCCCACCACGTGATCGCCACCCAGGAGGAGGACCTCGCGGCCCGCGTCATGGAGATCACCGGCGGCAAGGGCGCTCGGGTCGTGTTCGATCCGGTCGGCGGCCCGTCCTTCG
>NZ_JBNBZS010000046.1:0-8391 GCF_049629625.1 Roseomonas chloroacetimidivorans
ATCGCGCGACGCTCAAATTCACCGAGCACGGCATCGAAAGCCTCAAGGAACTCTGCCTCGACCAGAAGCGGTGAGCGCGGTCAGCACGTCTGCGCTCGATAGCCCGCGGCCCCGGCCGGATGGATACGGTTGTTATCCGACGTGAGAAGGTTCGTGATCTCGCCTTGCGGACCCTGCTCCAGGAGCTTGAAAGGCTGCCCAACAGAAGCCCTGGCCTGGACCCGGAACAGCGCCGTTCCTAGGCGTTATGCGAGCGGTGCCTTCATCCCGCTCGCCCGGATACGCGGCCGCCATTGTTCGCGCGGCAGGAACAAGGCTCGCCAACCGCAGCAGGTGCGGTAAGGGGACAGATATAAGCGCCCGCGTAGCAGCTTTGCCCGGATGGCGCGGGCCCATAAAGCACCGGCGGCACATAGTAGACGGGCGGCGGATAGTAGATGGGAGGGCCAACAACAACCGGCGGAACGCCGATGAAGACGCCGCCCCGCCAGAAGGCATGAGAAGCGGTAGGAAGCGCCAGGATGAGAGCAGCGACAATCACAGCCGCCGCCTGGAGCAACGGAGGACGAAATCTCGTCACCCGCATAACCATATCCTCACTTGAGCAACATGGCGGGAAGCCGGGCCAACCTCGGTTGAGCATTCGGCCTTCTGGCGAGTTATGGCGGCCGAGACGTCATTCAAGATCCTGCCGGTGCTACCGCTCTTGCATCTACCCCGTGGTCTGGGCGGATATAGCCTGCCTGCGTTGCATCGTCCGGGTCCGGCAGTGCGATCGGATCGGCGGCTGCGGCAGCAATGTTCCCGTCATGCGCTAGCTCAGCGATTTCAGCCACGGTGAACTCCACGGCCATGATGACCTGGGCCAGGTTGAGGGTCGCCAGATTTGCACCCGGTACTGGCGCGCCGAGGAAATGCTTCGGCTGCCATGCCGCATCCACCCCGCCCGGGACGCCGGGGTAGTCGAGCAGCACATCAATCAGGATCGGTCCGTCGGAGGCGATGTGGACCGCCGTCACCCGGCTCACGCGTACCACGTCCCCGGTGGCAAGAAGGAACCCGTAGGAACCACGGGTGCTCATCATGCGCGTGGCGAACCAGGCAGGCAGCAAAGCCGCCGCCTCATCAGGGTCGGTCACGCGCGTCCAGGTGGTCATCGCTTACCCTCCAAAATTGTGCCGCGTCCTCTTGCCACTCCTCGCATGAGGCGTTGCCGTGCTTCCGATGCTTTGCCGCGCCGGACGAGGGTGCTCCCCAGCCATATCCTCGTGGATGGAGAGATAGTGTGGGCCATGCATTCGCCGGTGAACTGGCGCTCGAAGATCCGCCGGACCCATCTCCAACCAAGCCCGCCGATCTTCCGGTCTGCATGCACCACGTGATTCCGGGAGATCACGAGGAAGCGGGGGGATGCAGTCCAGCCAGGCGCTGCCCGGACGACCGGCGGCTTCGTCCTTATGGACTGGAGGATATCGCCTGACACATCCGTCCTCCTTCAAGGGCCGGCACCGCCGATTGGTGACGGCCGCTTGCGGCTTGACCCGTCAGTCTTCGCTCACCGTTTCGAGCTCCGGCAGGACGACGTCTGTTCGAGGATCGACCAGCACCGACCTCCTACGGCCATCGAAGCCTCGCACGGTCGCGCGCACGAAATCACCCTCCCGCCGCAGATCGCGGATATCGCGCCATCCGTCAGCGGCAAGCACGTTCAGAGCCGCCGTGTAGGCGGACTCCGTTCCATGCCCGAAATTGGTGTTGCGTGCGTCTGCCATGCCCGCCTGGGCCGTGGCCGCCCCCAGGAGGAGCAGGCTGGTCAGCAAAATGATACCGCGCTTCATGGGGCTCTCCTCATGCCGTTCTGGTGCCATGCCAGCGTGGCCAGATCTGGCCGAGCGTCGTGGCAACCACCACGACGGCGCCCACGACCACGTGGCTCCACATCGCTGGCTGGTTCGTGGAAAAGTGCATGATCCATGGTGAGCAGATCGCCCATAGACCGATGGTTCCCTCTCCACCTTTGGTCCAGGCGGCCCATTCGCCGGAACTGCGCGACGCAGCCAGGGCGTAGACGGCAAGCAGGATGGCTGTCAGCCACGCGTTCCAGGCAGCGGCAGGCCACTCCGCGGAAAATCCGAGGATCCAGGGCGAGAGAAAGAGGCAGAAAGCGGCGATTGAATTGACGATATCAGAAGGTCTTACTTTGCTCCTCATTGCTCTGTTCATCGCTCTCCTCCGTGGGAGGAATGATCGAAGCCTGCAGGGATGCGGCGAGGCTGACCGGGACCGTGACCCGAAGGCACATCATTCCGTCATGCCCCGCCAAATGGGTTCGCCGGGCAGAGCTTATTCCAGCCGTGTCGTGCTGACCTGCGCCGGCCGGCCTGGCCCGTCGGCAATCTCGATGCGCCGTGGCCTCATGGCTTCCGGAAGGTCATGCACGAGATTGATAATCAGCAGGCCATCCGTCAGCTGCGCGCCCGTAACTTGAACGTAGTCACCCAGAGGGAACACGCGCCGGAATGGCCGCTGGATGATGCTGTCATGGAAACAGGCTTCGCCGCGAGCCGCGCTGCCTGCCTTCCTGCCGCTGACCGTCAGGAGGTTCGGCTGCATGGTGATATCGAGATCGTCGGAGCCGAAGCCCGCAACTGCCAGGACGATCCGATAGGAGTCCTGGCCCGTCCTCTCGATGTTGCAGGGCGGGTAGTCGTCAGCCGGCTCCAGAAGCCCCTTGCTTTCCCGCAGCGAGAACATGCGGCCAAAGCTGATCGGTGGCCGCCCAAGGGAAGCGAAATCCATGAGCTCCATAGCCATATCCTCCATTGAGCAACATGGGTATGAGCGAGAGGCACCCGCCAAACCCGCATGACGGCGCTTGGCGCCTAGCGAGCTAGGTGGCTGCTGATTCCGTTTCAAGGGACGCTAAAGGCCATGGACGGCGCGTAAGTGATCGGCGGGCCAGCTGCCGTCTCGTCTGCCTTGGCAGCTAATCATCCTCCTGGTGGCCCAAGCCGCATGACCCTCGTGCCAAACTTGGCCGTGAGAGAGAATTTGATGAGGGCCCTGTCTTGTTCAGTGCGTTCTGTCCTTTGCCAGGCCGCAGCTTTGGCCGTGGCGGAAAGACTCGTATCGGATGGATGGCGATGCGGCTTCTTGTGGTCAGCGCGGGGCTGATAATGTTCGGGGTGTCCTCGGGACTTGCGCAGGTTCCTGCCCCGGACCGACCTACCCAGCCCAACCCTCCTGCGCAGAATGTTCCGGCCGGCCCGCTTGGCTCAGGAGATGGGCAGCCGTCGGAGAGCGGCGAGGGGCCTGGGACCATTTATCTCGTGCCGCGTTCGATGGGCATGCCGCCCGGAGCGGTCATGCTCGTCCCAAACCCTGAAGCGGCGCAAAGGGCCGGCCAGGATACTGGCGGGCAGAACCAGGCCGGGCCCCGGCGGCTTGGCGGCGACGGCGTTCGCCCAAGGGGCGGCACTGTGCTTCGCCTGCGCAGAGGCAATGACGAGGTCGAGGTCCGATGCGGCTTCGCGGAGCCAACACAAAGCTGCCTCCAGATCGTCGGACCTCTGGTCGAGCGTTTCTTTGCCGTTCCCGCCCCGTCGCTTCCCGAGAATGGGACTGCTCAGCGCCAGCCACCCGCGACCTTCGACCCGGCGCCGAGCCGCTGATACCGGCGGCTCGGTGGAAAAACCATTCGGGCCGAAATCCGCCTCACCGGCCGGAGGAGGGCGGAAAAGGCCGTTCTGCCGGCCTCCGGAAGGCAGAGTCGTGTCTCTCCCTCGCCGTTGGTGCACTCGTTTATGGCGCTAAGGGAGGCGATGCTGCCCGGGGCTGGCGCAGCATCAACCGTTTCCTAGAGTTGGGCCCGGATGGCGACCCCGCTCTGGTCGGTTCCATCGGCGAAGGCCACGACCCGCTCCCCCATTCTTTCGAAAGTCAGGTCGACCTGTTCCTGTCCGACGATGAGCCGGCGCAGCGAGAGGCGGTTCACGCCGCTCGGCAAGCGCGGGCGATCGATGCGGATCTCCCCGCGCCAGCCATCGATGCTCAGGCCGAGGCACGCCTGCAGCAGCATGAAGAGGGACCCTGCCGCCCAGGCCTGCGGCAGGCAGGCCACCGGATACGGGATCGGCGGTTCACCCGATGAGCGAGGGAAGCCGCAGAAGAGTTCAGGGAGCCGCATGTCGAACTGCACGGCGGCTTCGAACATCTGGTCCAGGAGCCGAACCGCCTGGTCGCGGGCACCGTAGCGGGCCATTCCGGCGGCACAGATTGCTGAGTCATGGGGCCAGACCGAGCCGTTGTGATACGACATTGGATTGAACCGGGCCTGACCGCTGGCCAGCGTGCGAATGCCCCAGCCGGAGTTGAACCGGCCGGACATGAGACGTGCCGTCACTCTTGCGGCGCGCTCGGGCGTGGCGAGACCCGTAAAGAGCAGATGGCCTGCATTTGAGGCGAGTACCCGGCAGAGCTCACCCCGCCCATCCAGGGCCAGGCCGTAGAAGCCCTCCTGCTCCATCCAGAAGCGTTGCTCGACGGCAGTTCGTAGTTGGTCGGCCCTCCGCCGCCAGCGCTGGGACGCCTCCGTCTTGCCCAGTCGCTGTGCGAGGTCGGCCATGGCAAGGAGGGCAGCGAAGACATAACCCTGCACCTCTACGAGTGCGATCGGGCCTGCCGGGAACCGGCCATCGGCGTGGAACACCGAATCACCGCTGTCCTTCCAGCCCTGGTTGGCAAGGCCCGTACTGGCGGCACGCGCGTAGTCGAGGAAGCCGTCGCTGTTGGAGTCTCCTGCGCCCTCGGCCCATTCGATCGCCGAGACCAATGCTGGCCAGAGCTCCTCGATAAAGGTGATGTCGCCCGTGCGATCGGCATAGGCCCCGGCAAGAACGACGAAGAGCGGCGTGGTGTCGACGCCGCCATAGTACTTCCCGAATGGCAATTCATGCAGGGCCGTCATCTCACCCTTACGGGTCTCGTGCATGATCTTGCCGGGCGCGGAGTCACGGAATTGCGACGTTTCCTGTGCCTGGCTTCGCGCGAGGAAGGAGAGGACACCGCGGGCCAGGGCCGGATTTAGCCAGAGTGTCTGCAGGGAGGTGATCACCGCATCCCGCCCGAATGGGGTCGAGAACCAGGGAATTCCCGCATACGGATAGGGCCCCGTCGGCAACTCCGTCGTGAGGAGGGCAAGATCAGCCTGGGAGCGATCAATCCACGCGTTGAAGAGCCGGCTTTGCGTGATGAGGCGCGCACTGCGCAAGCGTTTGCGCCGCGCGAGGGATATCGCGGATGCGGCCGCTGCCCGGAAACGCTGCCTTGCAGGCCGCTCCGGTGCCCCGCAGCCGATTTCGATGTAGAGTTCTGTCGAACCCGCCTCCGGGACCTCAATGACGAATTCCGCGCGTTCCGCCGTGAGGCGAGAAGGTGTTTCGGAGAAGGCGACCGATGTGGCCCGGTGTACGCCGTCCAGGCCCGCATATTCGAGAAGCACATGTGCCTCGCCGAGCTTGGGAGGCAGTAGCCGGCCATGTGCCGGACGGGGCTGGCCGCGCACCTCGAACATGTCCCGGTAGTCGGCACCGAATTGGATGGAGATCGGCAGGGCCACCATCTCGGTGCCGTAGTTCGTGAAGCGCAGCCGCTCACGGATCCGGTCTTTCCACAGCAGGCGCTTGCGCTCGATGTGGATCACGCCCTCCGGGGTCGGCGGACCTCCGAGCGGGGGCAGGGGAGAGTTCGTCAGATTCGCCGTGAAGAAAACATTGTCATGGCTGATGGCCGTGCCGAGGTGCCAGGGGGCCTGGCCGGCAAATCTCAGGATCAGGCGAGACAGGATGCGGGTGTCATTGTGAAAGAGCCCATCATCGCTGGCGTCCACATCGCCCAGGGCATCCGCGACCAGAAATGTGTCGCCCTGCTTGAGGACGAATTTCTGGGCGGTTGAACCAGGCTTCTCCGCGGTGTCCTTGCTCTGCTGATCGACCGGAAAAGAAAGAAGGGTGGACATTTTCAGATGCTCTCGGTCGGATGCTGAAGCACCCAGGACACCGATGGCCGCCTTGGCGGCCTCGATCGGCAAGCCGAAGGCTGCGCGCCGGCCATCCCAACCGGCCGCCTGGACCTTTGTGCCCCGGTTGGCTCCCCGGTTAGGCTGCTACCTTCTGCTGCTCGGGCATTGTGTGGCCGAGGGGCTGTGCAAGCCGGTATGCCCGCTCACTCGCGAGCGGATCCGCGCCTGCCTGCCGGATCAGGCCGGCCGAGAGTAGATGTGCAAGGGCCGCGGCGAGACGCGTCCTGCTGGCTCCAAAGCCCGCATAAACGGAGAGGCTGGAAACCGGAATGGCCCGGCCGTCCGGCCCGAACTGGCGGAAGACTTTCAGAAGCCGCTCCGCGTCCTGTCTGCGGGCCGCCCAGGCAGAGTTGTTCATGGGAACCTCATCAGCGGAAGCTGAGGTGAGAAATCAGGCCGCGGCACCACCGTTCATAGAAGCCGCGCCCGCGCTGCTTCCAGCGGCCGATCAGAGAGCTAAACTTCCACATCCATATCCTCCATTGAGCAACATGGACCGAAAACCAGGCCGGCAGAGCCGGTCCAGACCCACCGTGTGGCATCTGGCGGCAGGCGAGGTAGGACAGGGAAAAGTTGTTTCAAGACCTGTCTGACAGGGCTTGGCCACTGTTTCCGTACCAGGTGGCAGGATTGCCCTCAGGTGCCAGGAATGGTGGCCGTGGCGCTGGAAATGCGCGTTATCCGAAGCCGACCGCCGGCCCTCAGGAGGTGGTCCGGGCGGGTGAGCGGGTGTCCTCCGCGTGCCCTGACTGAGTAGGAGCTGGCAGGCTGCCCCGGTGATACCCGGAGCACCCGTTCTGCCGCTGAACGATCCTCCCCGCCTCTCTGCGGCCGGGCGACCAGGAGCTCTTCCGGCCCGGCGGGGAGGGCGGGATCCTCCGGCGCCTTGGCCCCAGGCTGGCAGGGAAGATGGGCCAGGCTCCTGTGCTGGCGGAGCGCAGGCGCCCCGCTACAGCTTACGTCGCCTTGTCACGCATGACCGTCGCGCGATTTCGTCCGGCAGTCTTCGATAAGTACAGGGCCTTGTCCGCCGCTTCCAGAAGAAGCGTGGGTGCGCTGTTCTCGGGGGGAATGGCCAGGGCAGCGCCGACACTGGCAGTGACATGGTCGCCCACCCGAGACGCGCGGTGCGGCAATCGGAGTCCCTCAATACTGCGGCACAGACGGTTACCGACATCCTCCAGATAATCCAGCGAGACTTCCGAGAGAACCATCGAGAATTCCTCGCCCCCGAAACGGGCCGCGAGGTCGATCGATTGCCTGCAATGGCGCTGGATGCATCCGGCGACCGCCTTCAGAACGTCGTCTCCGGCCAGATGCCCATAAGTATCGTTATAGCGTTTGAACTCATCCACATCGATCATGACAACGCCGATGGGGCTTCCCGTTCGCGCGCCGCGAATCCATTCCATCGCCAGGTATTCGTCCAGATACCGCCTGTTGCTGATGCCCGTCAGTCCATCGATCTTGGTCAGGCGTTGCAGTTCCAGGTTTGCTTTCACCAGGTTCTGCTGACTGACGCGGAGCGCCTCATAGGCCTCGTCGCGTTCCAGTTGGCTGAGATAGGCACGGGAGTGATAGCGCACGCGGGCGACCAACTCGAGCTTGTCCGGAAGCTTGACCAGATAGTCATTCGCCCCCGCGCTGAACGCCTCGCTCTTGATCTGTGGATCTTCCTTGGTGGACAGAACAATCACCGGGATATCCCGTGTTGACGGGTCCTGGCGGTAATGGCGGACCAGATCCAACCCGCTCACGCCGGGCATGACGAGATCCTGCAGGATCACCGTCGGCCGGACATCCTTTGCCACCGCGATGGCCTTGTTGGGATCGGAGCAGTAGTGAAAGTCGATGCCGGGCGAGCCTGTTAACATCCGGCGCAGCGCCTCGCCGATCATCACCTGATCGTCGACCAGAAGCACCATGGCCGGGCGGTCATCCCGGGCTGGAAACCCCAGGAAGGAGGACGGCGTTTCGGTGATCATTCAGTCGGTTCCTTCCCAGCGGAGCCGCGCATGGCGCTGGTCAGTCGTGCCGCGATGCCGTTCAGCGGCAGGATTTCGGCTGCCGCGTCAATCTCGGCAGCGGCCTTGGGCATTCCGTAGACGGCGCTGGTCGCGCGATCCTGTGCGATCGTGTGCCAGCCCTTGTTTCGCATGGCCTTGAGCCCTTGCGCTCCGTCGCGGCCCATGCCGGTCAGGAGCACGCCAACGGCATCGCCTTTCCAGAACTGGGCGACACTGTGGAAGAAGACATCGACGGAAGGACGGTAGACATAGTCCCGCGGCTCGGGCGTGTAGCCGAGCCGCGAG
>NZ_JBNBZS010000047.1:0-35895 GCF_049629625.1 Roseomonas chloroacetimidivorans
CCTCGGCGGGAGGTCCTTTAGACCTCGCCCCGCGGAGGGGGGGTGTCGCGGCGCCGCGAGACCGATTTCATCGCCAGATGCGTTTCGTGGGCGGCGAGAAGCACGGTTCCCGGCACTGGCGTGTCGCCTTCCTGGGCCAGCCGAACCGGCAGGGCCGAGTGGCCGCCGAGCCAATCCGCCATTCCGGCGGTGAAGCGCTCATCGACATGCTGGACGATAACGACCGCGGCCGGGAAGTCTTGCGGCAATCCGCGCAGCACCGTCGCGAGGGCTGCGGGCCCGCCTGCCGAGGCACCGATGGCCACGAGCGGGTGGCGGGCCGCCGGGGCCCTGGCGGGTAGGACCAGGCCGGTTGCGCTGCGGTCGGTGACCAGCCGGCCGATGGTGGAGATCTTGCGCAGGAGTAATGCGGCGTCCCGGCGCGGATCGCCGGTGCTGATGGAAGGCGTGTCCACCGCGTCGAGTGCGCCATGTCCCATCGCCTCGAAGACGAGGGAGGTGTGGGCATCCACGCTCGCGGTGACCAGCAGAATGGCACAGGGCGTCTCGGCCATGATCCGGCGCGTCGCCTCCACGCCATCCATTCCCGGCATCACGAGATCCATCAGCACGAGATCGGGAAGGTCCTGGCGGCAGAGGGCCACCGCTTCCTCACCTGTGCCGGCGATCCAGGCCACCCGGTGCTCCGGCACCGTGGTCACCACCCGCCGCAGGACCTCGGCGGCCATGGGCATGTCATTGACGATCCCTATCCGCATCGTGCCGGATCCATGGCCTTCCCTGGCTCGCCGCCCGTCATGGCTTCGCCTCGCCGATCAGATCCGCGACAGCCTGGACCAGGCTCTGATCCTGGAAGCTACCCTTGGTAAGGTAGTAGTCGGCCCCGGCCTCCAGGCCCCGGCGCCGGTCCTCCTCGCGGTCCTTGTAGGACACGATCATCACCGGGATCTCCCGTAGATGCGGATCCTTGCGGATCAGGGTGACCAGTTCAATGCCGTCCATCCGGGGCATGTCCACATCAGTGATGACGAGGTCGAACCGGCCGGACCGGGCAGCATTCCAGCCATCCATTCCGTCCACCGCGACCTCCACCTCATAGCCATACTGGCTGAGCAGCTTTCGCTCCAACTCCCGAATCGTGAGGGAGTCATCCACCACCAGGACGCGCCGGCGGCGTTCCCCGGCAAGGGGCTGGGCGATGGTGACCTTGCCCAGGCGGCCGGCCGCGCTGAGCTTTTCCACTCCGCGTAGCAGGTCTTCCACGTCGAGGATCAGCACGGGCGAGCCGTCCTCCATCAGCGCGGCCGCGCTGATCCCGGCGATCTTGCCAAGGCGGGGATCCAGCGGCCGGATGACGAGCTCGCGCCGTGCAAGCAGGCGGTCCACAGCCAGGCCATAGCTGTTCCGCTGGTCGCCGATCACGACCACCGAAATTTCGTCCCCCATGGCCACGCCGGCCGCACCGCCGAGAAGCTGCTGTGACGCCACCAGGCTGATCTGGCGGCCCTCCAGCCGGAAATGCTGCTGGCCTTCGAGGACCTCGATGGAGGTCCGGGGCAGCTTGAGCACGCGCTGGATGTTGGCCAGCGGCAGGGCGTAAGGCTCGCCCGTGATCTCGACCAGCAGGGTGCGCACCACCGACAAGGTTAGGGGCAGCTCGAACTGGAAGCGCGTCCCGAGGCCCGGCTCGGTGATGACCCTGACCACGCCGCGCACCTGCTTCGCGAGGTCCTGCACGGCGTCCAGACCGACGCCGCGCCCCGAGATCTCCGTGATGGTGGTCTTCATGGAGAAGCCGGGTAGGAAGAGGAATTCCAGAAGTTCCGCCTCACTCAGCTGGTCAACCGTTTCCGGCACCGCCAGGCCGCGGGCGATGATGGCGGCACGCAGCGTGCCAAGGTCGATCCCCCGTCCGTCGTCGGCGATGATGATCCGCAGCATTCCGGCATGGTGGCAGGCCTCTGCCCGGATTACGCCTTCCTCGGGCTTGCCCTCGGCGCGCCGCTCTTCCGGGGCTTCGATGCCGTGGTCGAGGGCGTTGCGCAGGAGATGCCCGAGTGGCGCGTCCAGCCGTTCCAGAATGTCGCGATCGACCAGGGTGGCGCCGCCGATGATCTCCAGCCGGGCCCGCTTCCCCAGTTCATGGCCGAGGTCGCGGACTGTTCGCGCATAGCGCCGGACCCCATCCTCGAAGGGGCGCATGCGGCTGGTCAGCGCTTCGTCATAGAGGCGGTGAGCGAGCTGCATCGCCCGCCGGTCGAAGGTCTCGAACTCGGCCAGGCGCTCCGCCAGATACTGCTGGCACTCCGTCAGGCGCTGGCGTGCCTCGGCCAGGCCGGAATGCACCTGTTCGCTGGCGCCTTCGGACAGCAGCAACTCCCGCACGCCATCGAAGGCCCGGGCCGCATCGAAATGGAGGCGACGCAGCCGCATCAGCCGGTCGTTGAAGGGGCGCAGCCGGCGCGCCTCCATCAAGGATTCGCCGGCCAGGCCCAGGAGCCGGCTGAGGCTTTCGGCCGTGATCCGCAGCATGCGGTCGGCCTCGCTTCCCTCTACGGCAAACGCGGGGCGAGGTGTGGAAGGGCGTGCCGCATCGCCGCTTACGGCTTCGGCCGGCGCCGGCGAGTTGACCGTGCCGGGCGCGGAAGTGGGCCGGTTCAGCGCGGCGACCAGCGCGTCCACCTCGGCCTGGGCCTGCCCGGCTGCGGCGGGATCCTCTGCTGCGGCAATCGAACTCAGCAGATCGACACCGCGCAGCAGAAGGTCGATCTGCTCGCGCTGCAGCACCAATTTCCCGTGCTGCGCGGCGACGAAAAGATCCTCCATCGCATGGGTGAGGTCCACGGCCGGGGTCAGGTCGATGATCCGGGCCGCGCCCTTCAGGGAATGAGCCGCCCGCATGCAGGCTTCCAGATGCTCCGCGGCGATCGGGTCGCGCTCCAGCGCGAGCAGCCCGGTCGTCAGCGTCTGGGTGTGGGTCTCCGTTTCGAGCCGAAACAGGTCGAGCAGCGAGAACTGGCTATAGTCCTCTCCGCCACTCATGTGATGTTTCTGTTCAGGCTGTCGAGAAGAATGTCCCCATCGAGGCAACCCACGGTGCGGGATTCCCAGGAGAGAACCTGGCGGGTGTAGCTGGAAGCCGCCCGGCTGATAGTGGCGGGTGGCGGCTGAAGGCTATCGGCACGGCAACGATGAAGGCCGTGCACCTCATCTGCCGGGAAGACGAACCGATCGGAATCACGGCCGATGACAAGCAGCCTCTTCTGCGTCGCGATCTGCCGCTCCGTGCGCGTTTCTCCGCTTGGATCCAGCCCCAGTAGCAGCGCCAGCGAGACGCAGATCAGGAACTCGCCATGGATGTTGGTAATCCCGAGAACCACCCCGCTGCGCCGGTGCGGCAGCGAGCGCACGGGCCGCGGTTCCGCCACCTCCTGCAGCAAGGTCGCTGGCAATGCCAGCCATTCGCCGCCGAGCCGGAAGATCATCAAGGACAGGATGGCTTGCGCGCGTTGCTCCCGTTCCCCGGCAAAGTTGAGCGAGACGGCGGACAAGGCGCTGCCGCGGGCGACATGCCCGGTCCACTCGGCGAGGTATCCTTCGGGGGGCGGACGGTCCAGCAGGGCGGAGGCCGCCGAGGCATGGGTCGGACAGTTCCGGCAATGCGCGTGCCGCCGCAACTCCGGGCAGGATCCATCGCCGCTCGCTCCGATCCGTTGCCAACAGGGGTCGATGCCCGATATCGCCTCAGGCGCCATGCTCATCCACCACCGCCAGCCCGCCTGGCCGAGCGTTGCATGCGCTCACGCAACATCCTGGCGCCGCTTCCATCACCGCTCTGTTCCAGGAGCAAGGACAGGTGGACCAGCGCTTCCTCGTGATGGGGAGCGAGATAGAGCGCCTTCCGATATTGTGCGATCGCCTCCGCCCGGCTTCCGGCTGAATCGCGCAGCAGGCCCAGCAGGTAGAAGGCATCCGCCGAGGGGCCGTTGTCCCGCAGAAAGGCTTCACACTGCTGCACGGCTTCGGACAGGTGGCCGCCATCGGCAAGGCGCCGGGCCTCCTCGAGGCTTGGGCGACGGAGGGGGGGCTCGGGCATAGCCGGCCGCGCGACAGGGGCGGGCACAGGGCGGGGTTGGGGCGCCTTCCGGACCTGCTGCGCCATGGGCCGCAGGAAGGGCCCGGGAAGCGGGGCAGGGCGGGGCGGCGGTGGGGCGGCTGTGGCCGGTGCCTCCGGCGCCTTGCGGAAGGCGAAGGCCATGGGCAGCTTCATCCAGACGAAATCCTGCCGCGATGGCAGCGCCGTTTCGGAGGGGCCCAGGAACAGGAACCCACCCGGCGCCAGGAGGCGGTGCAGGATCTGCAGTGCCGTGTCCTGCGTCTTCCGGTCGAAATAGATCAGGACGTTCCGGCAGAAGATGATGTCCTGGCTTCCGCTCGGCGGCAGGGTGGCCGGATCGAGCAGGTTGCCCTGCTGGAAGCGGACTGGCCGACGCACCACCTCGGATGGACGGAAGCCGCCCTGGAGCGGCTCGAAATGCCTATCCCGGAAACTGAGATCGGTGCCCCGGAACGCGTTTCGCCCGTAGATGGCGCGCTGCGCCTGGGCGATCGAGCGGCTGCTGATATCGACCGCGTCGATTCGGAAGCGGTCGGGCGGGATGCTGCCGTCCAGCAGCGCCATGCTCATGGAATAGGGTTCTTCACCCGTGGAACAGGGCAGGCTGAGGAGCTTGACGGGCTGGATGCCACGCAGGTCCTCGCGGACAAGGCGGGCCATCGCGTCCAGGGCACCCCGGTCCCGGAAGAACCAGGTCTCCGGCACGATCACCGTGTCGATAAGCTCCTGCAACTCCGCCGGGGATTCCCGGAGCCGGACGTGATAGGCTTCGAGATCACTCAGGTTGCAGGCGGCCTGCCTTGCGCGCACGGCACGGCCTATGGCCGAGTCGCCGATCGTCGCGGCATCCAACCCGATCGCCGCCTTCAGCAGTGCCTCGATCTCGGCGAGCATCACGCCTCTTCCGTCAGGTCATGGAACAGCATCTCCTTCACCGCCTCGGGAAGCAGCTTGCGAGGGTCGATCCATTGGATCAGGCCATGTTCGCCATCCGCCAGAACCGGGCCCAGGAAGGAGGTTCCCGCTTTTCCCAGGCCCGAGGTCACAAAATCCCCGGGATTGCGGCGCAGCGTATTGGTCGCCTGCTCCAGGATCAGGCCGAGCCAGCGTGGCGCCCCGTCAGGTCCCGCATCCCGCATCAGCACGATTCGGGTGCTGAGCTTGGGTGGGGAAGGCCGGCCGAGTGCAAACATACTGAGATCGAGGACAGGCACAGGGGATCCACGGTGGTTGATAAGCCCGGCAATGCCGGTGGGGGCGCCGGGCAGGGCCTTGATCCGAACCAGCGGCAGCACCTCGCCGATGCGGCTGGCTTCCAGCGCGTAGAGGTCCTCGCCCAGTCGGAACAGCAGGAAGAGCAAGGTTGCAGCCCTCCGTTCTTGGAACGCTGCCGCTATGCCTGCAGTTTGAAGCGGGAGACGCTGCCGCGCAGCCCGGCGGCTACCTGGTTGAGCTCGTCGATGGCTTGGCTGGATTGTTGCAGTGACTCCACTGTCTGGGTCACAGCATCGCCGAGCTGGGCAAGGGCATCGCTGATCTGCCCGGCGCCCACGGCCTGGGCCTGCATGCCCTCGCTCACGGTTTCGAAGCGTGGCGCCAGTCCTTGCACATGCTCGATGATATTCGAGAGCTGGCCGCCGACCTGCTGGATCTCCTGCATGCCGCGCCGGACCTCCTCCGAAAACTTGTCCATGCCCATGACCCCGGCCGATACGGCGGACTGAATCTCCTTCACCATCTGCTCGATGTCATAGGTCGCGACCGCGGTCTGATCGGCTAGGCGCCGGATCTCCGTCGCGACCACGCCGAAGCCCCGGCCGTATTCGCCGGCCTTCTCCGCCTCAATGGCGGCGTTGAGCGAGAGGAGATTCGTCTGGTCGGCCACCTTGGTGATGGTGGTGACCACCTGGTTGATGTTGCCGGCCTTTTCGTTGAGCACGCCGAGCTTCGCGTTGATGGAGCCAGCCGCTGCGGCGATCTGCCGCATCATTTCTTCCATCCGGATGAGGCCCGCCCGGCCCTCGCCGGCCATGCTCGCCGTTTGCTCGGCGACTGCAGAGACATCTTCCATGGTCCGGACCAACTCCTTCGAGGTGGCCGAAATCTCGCGCGAAGTGGCACCGATTTCGCTGGTCGTCGCGGCAATCTCACTGGCCGTTGCCTGCTGTTCCTTGGAGGTCGCGGCGGTTTCGGTGATGGAGGTGCTGACCTGGATGCTGGACCGCTGGATCTGGCCGATCAGCCCGGTGAGGTCATCGACCATCCGGTTGAAGGCTGAGGCAAGCACCCCGAATTCGTCGTGCCGCGACAGCTCGACCCGGTGGCTGAAGTCGCCGTCCCGGACCTGTTCCGCCGAGGCGACAAGGCGGTCGAGAGGTGTCGTGATGGCACGGTAGAGAAGATAACCGCAGAAAAGGGCGAGCAACGAGGCCATGCCCAGACTCACGGCCATACTGAACTGCATCAAGTTGCTGGACGCCGTGATTTCCCGCGTCGATTGGTCTGCCTCGCGCTTGCTGGCATCCGTCAGTTCCTGCAAGGCGGCCTGAAGGCGGTTGTTGACCGGAACCAGCCTTGTCTGAAGCACCGAGCGAGCCTCGCTGTCCCTGTCCTCCCGGCTGAGGCGGAGAATTTCCGTCTCGGCCGAGGTGAAAGGCTCCTCCAATGCGCGGAGTGCCGCGAAGCGCTCCCGCTCACCATTCTCGCGGTGCAGTTCCTCGTAGATCCTCGACAGGCGCTGAAGGTCGGTCCGGTTCGACTGGAGGCGCCTCTCGGTTTCCTGTCGGGCGTCGCCGCCCTCGAGAAGCACATGCCCCTCCAGAAGGGAGAAACGTTGTGCCCACCCGCTCATGAGCTGACCGCTGGTGTAGAGGGTTGGGGTGGCCTTTTGCTCAACCCGTTCTGCTTCCAGTTCGATCTGCGCGAGCCGGAAGTAAGCGATCCCCCCCATTGTCATCATCGCAGCGAGCACGACGGCGAAGCTTCCGATGACGAGCCAGCGAATGGAGATCTTGCTCACGCCGTTCTTTCGCATCGGTTTTTTGCCATCTGACTTTTGAGCCGCCGCCAGGGCATGAGATCCGCCTGGATGTCGACCACTGGCCGGCGGTTCCGGGGAGATCTGACCTGGATCAGCTTACTTGAGCGCTACTATAAATTGCGCTTGGCTGACAGTGGCTCAACTGTATCGTAATGAACGGCAGGGCCGCAGGCTTTACGTGGGCCACATGGGCAGCCTGCGGATATATTCAGGTCGCCTGACAGGAATGTGCCGTTCCCCAAGCTTCCTCGGCTCACATGATCGGCCGATGGGGAGGATCCCAAAAGGGCGTTAGGCCTTACCGATTGGCCCCGGCGCCGCGCCGGGTGCTGCCATCCCGTTGTGGCACCTCGACCGGCGCGATCTCCACAGGGGCGACCCCGTCCCTGGTCATGCCGAGCTCCTGGGCCGTGCGGGGGCTGACATCCAGGATCCGGTTGCGGACATAGGGGCCACGATCCTCGATCTCCACGGTCGTCGTGCGCCCTGTCTCCAGATTCTTGACCCGCGCTGTCGTTCCGAGCGGCAGGGTCCGGCTGGCGGCGGAGTTCGAGTTGTTGGCAAAACGTTCCCCGTTGGCCATCTGCTGCCCATGGAACCGGCGGTGGTAATGGGACGCCCGCCCCCGCTGAATCCGGCCGGAGGTGTCGTCACCTGGCCGGGCCCGCTCCTCGCGAGGATTCCGGTCCGCGGCGTAAACCGGCGTGGCGATGCCAGCGGTAAGGGCGGCCATGACCGCGCAAACCATGAACAGGGTTCCCGTTTTGCTCACGCATGGACCTCCGTGTTTTCGTTCCCCAAGGGAAGCTGAGATCGGGCAGGGCCTGCCGGGGTACGCCTCACGGCGTGGAGCAGGACAGGCCGGGTGCCGTCCCGGCCGTGAGAGGCTCCGCCGAGGGGCAAGGATCCGCCCTCCGTTCCGGCGCCGGTTACCGTTGCGGCACGCAGGCTTTACGAACGCCAGGGTCCGAGCGTCGTTGCAGGACAAGGTATACCGGACGGCTCGGCCGGGTCATGCCGGCCGGTCAACGGAACGTCTTGGCCGATTGGCCATCGGTTGATCGAAAGTGAAAAAAAAGGCGGGGCCCGAGGGTCCCGCCGAGTTTAGGGAGGAAACGTCCAAGAAAGCGGCAGCCGGGAAGACCAAGCTGCCGTGGCGCCCAAATAGGATGTGGAGTGTCCCCGCTCAACCACCATTGTTGCAGTGCAAGGTCGACAAAAGATCAGGGCTTCGGATCGGGGGTATTATCCGGCCGGGGACCACGTGGGTGATGGCAGGGCGTGCCGGTGGCGGTTCGGACTGTCAGAGCTGGGGTTCTGCAGCGGGGCGGGTAAGCCGGCAGGCTAAGGCGCGCAACCGATCCGTTCATAGGCCAAACGCCTGGCCAGCCAGCAGCCGACATCGACGCCTGTGGGCCGGCCTGCCCCGTCGCGCCGAAAGGCGAGGGTCCAATCGCCGGGGGGCGTATGGTCCAGGGCGCGAGGGCAGGGCAGGGCCCACAGATCCGCTCCCACCGGGTCGAGCAACTCCATCCGGCCTTGCCCGAGCATGCCGGAGAAGCCGCCATAAAGCGCGCCTCCGGCGTCAACCACGAGCAGTTCCGCACCGAGCTCGGAGCAGAGATAGCGGCCGGTGATGTCCATCGCCGGCGTTCCGTCGCAGGGGTGAAGGCGTGAGGACTGGTTCTCCTGCGGGCGGTCCATCCAAAGCCCGCCCTGGCCAGGCCGCAGTCGGGTCCGCTCACGCCCGGCCGTGCCATCCGGCCGCAGATCCAGCCGCTCCGCCGAATGGCCGTAGCGCAACCGGACCTGCCCTTCCGACGCCATGTCGATCCGGACGGCGAGGCCGGTTTCCGGTTCGACATAGGCGCCAAGCCAGTCGGGGGCCGGCATGGCGGCGGCTGGCGGCCGGTCTTCGTCCAACACAGCCGCCAGCAGATCCACGGCGGCCGCATGGGCATCCGACAGATGGTTGAACATGACGACGATGGAGATCCGCTCCGAGGGCACATACATGCGGTGGCTGCGCCAGCCACGAAGTGCGCCGCCATGGCCAGTGACGAGGCGGCCGAACTCGGTTCCGCGCCCCAGGCCGAAGCCGTACTCGGCCGGGTTTCCATCGGCGAAGTGCACTGGGGCGGAGAGGCGGCTGTAGATCGCATCCGCCCTGTCGCGCGTCGCGTCGATATGGCGCTCCCAGGCAATCATGTCGTCCAGGCAGGCACCCAGCCCGGCATCACCGGTCCAGAGGATACGGTTCTCGGCGGCGCGGAAGCCGCCGGCCTGGGTTCCCTCGTAACCCTCCGTGCCGTCCGGCATGGCACGGGTATCGGCCGCAAGCAGCGCCCCTGTCATGCCTACGGGGTCGAAGATGCGGGCCCGTAGAAGTTCAGCGAAACCGCGGCCGGTACGCTCCTGCAGGATGTCGGACAGGATGCGGAAGTTCTGATTGACATAGGAATAGCGCGTCCCGGGCGTGAAATGCAGCGTCCGGGTGCCGGCGATCACGCGGCCGGCCTCGCTCTCGCCAAACGGCGCCTCGGCGGGGGAGCCGTGCAGCATCGCCACGGCCCAGTAGTCACGCAGGCCCGACTGGTTATGGCAGAGCTGGAGGAGACTGGGCGGAGCCTGCTCCAACTGAGGCAGGCGGGCACGCACATCGCCGTCCAGGGCCGTGGGATCGGGGAACGCGTCCAGCAGCACGGCGCAGGTGAACTGCTTGGTGATGGAGCACATGCGGAACAATGTCCGCGGCGTAAAGGGAATGCGCCGTTCGGCATTGGCCCAGCCCCAGGCATGCCGGGCCAGCACCTCGCCGTCCCGCAGGACGGCGACGGCACCGCCCGGGCCAGGATAGGCCCGCGGCAGGGCCTCCAGGCAGCGATCAAGGCGGGCAGGGCGGGGAACCGTCATGAGTTCCAGTTTCGAGCCCCGGAGGCGAGGCGTAAAGCGATGGCCCCGTCCGGCACCGCCATATGGCGAACCGCCTGCCCGGTAAGGGTTTAGCTACTGGCTCTGTTGCTGAAGATAGGCGATCAGGTCGGTCAACTGCTGTTCGTTGCGCAGGCCAGGATAGGCCATGCTGGTTCCCGGTACGACGGCACGGGGATTCTGCAGATAGGGGCGAAGATTCTCGACCGTCCAGGTCCAGTCTTCCTTGCCCTTGGCCACCATGGCCGGCGAATAACGGAACCCCTCGACCGAGGCCGCCTTGCGCCCGACCACGCCGTGCAGGTTCGGCCCGACCCCGTTGCGCCCACCCTGCTCGATCGTGTGGCAGGCGCGGCATTGGTTGAAGACCCGCTGTCCTGCGGTGGCGTCCTGCGCCGATGCGGACCCCGGCTGAAGGACAGCCACGGCCGAGCACAGGCCGAGAAGAAGGGATCCGGTTTTCAGGATTCGAGAGGTCATGAGAGATCCTTGTCCTGGCTTCCGCAACGGCGGGGCCCGGTGGTCCGGGCGCTCCGCCTGTTTCGCGCCACGACTTGCCTAACGCAACCGGGGCGGCCGCGATGCCTCCAGGTAAGCAGAAACTGCTTCGATTTCCGGGTCGGTGAGTCGGTGCGAGATGTCCCGCATCACGGCTGCGACGTCATTCTTCCGTGTCCCGTCGCGGAAGGCCTGGAACTGCGCGCGGGCGTAGCTGGCCCATTGTCCGGCCAACCGCGGCGCCGCCGGATCGAGGCCCAGCGCATTCGGGCCGTGGCAGTTGGAGCAGTTCTGAACACCGCGTTCGGGCATGCCGACATTCACGATGGTCCGCCCGGTCTGCAAGGCCTGCGCATCGGCCTGCTGAGGAGGCTGCTGCTGGGGCAGCGTGTCCGTGAAGGCCTGCGACCCGTAATAAGCCGCGACATCCTGGCGTTCCGCGTCCGAGAGACCCTGGGCGATCATGCTCATGATCTCATTCTGCCGCGCGCCTGAGGCGTAATCCGTGAGCTGCTTGTAAAGATAGTAAGCCGACTGCCCATCCAGTCTTGGGAAAGCATCCGTGCCGTTTCCGGCGCCGTTCATGCCATGGCACTGGGAACAGGGCAGGGCACCGCTCGCGGTGCCCTGTTCGACGATGTCATGACCGCGCTGCACACTGCCCGGCATCGAGGCCGGAGCGGGCTGTTGCGCGGCCTGGGGCGGAACCCCGGTAGACGGGGGACGCTGGTTCTGCGCCTGACCGGGCCCGATGAGCAGGGCCGTGACCGTGAGGGCGGCGGCGAAGCGCTTCATGCCGGCACCAGCGGTTGGCCGGGGTTGCGGAGATAGCGGTCGCGGATCGCCGCTGCCGTCCAGTAGGCCAACGCGCCAACCGTGTCGGTCGGGTTATAAGTGGCGTTCTGCGGGAAGACGGTACTGCCGGTCACGAAGACGTTGGGCGCGTCCCAGGATTGGCAGAAGCGGTTCACCGCGGTTTCACGGGGATCCGTGCCCATGATCGCCCCGCCCGTGTTGTGGGTGGTCTGATACGGCACCACGGACCAGGGGGTGGTGCGCCGCCCCGGCACGATCTGGCGCGCGCCCATCCGCTTGGCGATCTCCACCGCGCGGTCATTCACGTAGTTGGCCATCCGTACGTCGTTCTCGGGGAAGTCGAAGGTGATCCGCAGCAGCGGCTGGCCATAGGCATCACGATAGGTGGGGTCCAGGTCCACATGATTGCTGTGGGACGCGTTGGACGCACCGTGGCATTGCAGGCCGCCAGTGTGGTTGTAGTGGCGGGCGACGGCCTGCTTCCACCCGGTGCCCCAACGCGGTGTACCGGGCGGCGTTGGATGGAACTCGATCGGGCGTGCGCCGGTCGTATAGGCCGCGATATAAGCGCCGCCGACGAAGCCCAGGCCGGCGTGGTCGAAATTGTCGCCGGAATAGTCGTCGATCACTGTGCCCAGCGCGCCGGCACCCATGAACTGGTTCAGGTTCACGTTCTCATCATAGAAGAGCGAGACCGCGCTCATGGTCTGGTAGCAGTAGTTCCGCCCGACATTGCCGCGCCGCGTCGCCGGGTCATAGGGCGTGCCGATGCCGGAGAGCAGCATCAGCCGGGCATTGTGAAAGGCGAAAGCGGAGAGGACCACCAGATCGGCGGGCTGGGTAACCTCCTCGCCCGTCGCGACATCGATATAGGTCACGCCTGTCGCATGCTTCTTGTCGGGTGTCAGGTCGACGCGCAGCACATGCGAGCCCGTGCGAAGCTCGAAGTTGGGCTGTTCCTTCAGCTTGGGCCAGACGGTGGTCTGCGGGCTGGACTTGGCGAAATGCTCGCAGCCGAAGCGCTCGCAGTAGCCGCAGACCATGCAGGGCTCCAGCCTAACACCCTCCGGGTTGGTATAGCCGCGGGTGAGGTTGGAGCTGGGCACCTGGTAGGGGTTATAGCCCAGCTCCATCGCCGCCTTGGCGAAGATGGCGCCGAGATAGGCGGGTTGGGTTGGCGGGTTCGGGTAATCCCGCGACCGGGGACCCTCATGGGGATTGCCGCCCGGCCGAATGGTGCCGTTGACATTACCTGCATAGCCGCAGGTGCCCAGCAGATACTCGAACCGGTCATAATGCGGCTCCAGATCCGCATAGGTCAGGCCCCAGTCGCGGATCGCCAACTCGCCCGGCACGAAGTCGCGGCCGTATCGGCGGTCGTGGTGGCTGCGCAGCTCGAAATCAGACACCTGAAAGCGGAAGGTCTGGCCGTTCCAGTGCACGCCGGCCCCGCCCAGATCCGTGCCCGGCAGGAAGCTGCCGAGCTGCCGCATGGGCAGCGCCGCCTGGTCCGGCTTGTTCCGGACCGTGACGGTCTCTTTCGCGATGTCCTGCATCAGGCCGTAGCGCACGGCATAGGCCAGCTCGTCATGCATCGCCGGTGACTGGAAGTCGGGCACCGTGTCGCGCGCCCGCCCACGCTCCAGCCCCACCATGCGAAGGCCGGAATCCTTCAGCTCCCGCGCGATGATGGAGGCGACGAAGCCGACGCCGACGAAGACGACGTCGGTTTTGGGCATTGTTCTAGCCATGCCGATGCTCCCCGGCGCCGTGGCCCTCCGCCTGGTGGGCGTGGCCGATGGAGAGCGGCTCGCGCTCGAAATGCATGCCGTGATGGGTGTAGAGTTGGAGATAGGCGGCATAGGCGCCGGGGAAGCCGATCATGCGCCAGCCCACCATGTCGCGGTTGCCGGCATAGATCGGGTCGGCGAAGAAGCCCTCGATTGTATTGGCGAGCAGGGTTTCGAAGAAATAGGCGGAGCTGAATCCGCCGCAATCCACCCGGCCGTTCTCCAGGTCGCGCAGATAGGCGTCCCGCTGCTCCGGCGTCGCCCGGGCGAAGTCGATGTTCTTTGTGCCGAGGTCGCGCAGGATGGCCGCGAGGGAGGTCCGGTAGAGCTGGGAGGGGTTCAGGGCGAGTTGGTAGCCCTGGCTCGGCAGTCCCTGCGCCCAGGGGCCACTGGCGTAGAAGCGCGCTCCCTGTCCGTAGGCGCCGGCAAGTTGCCCGTCGATATAGGCGGGAACGCCTGCCCAGAGCGCGCCGGGCCAGTTGTCGTCATCCGGGATCAGCCGGTCCACCGCCGCTTCGATGAAGCCCGCCTCCGCACCGTTCAGGAATCGGTAGGGCGGGCTTTGCGGCCGCTGACGGGCCGCGCCGCCGGCTCGCCAGGCGGCCACGGTTCCAGGCTCCGGCGACGGCTGGGGTGCCCGGGCCGCGGGTTGGGCGGCTGCCGGAAGCGACACCACGGCGCCAAGGCCCGCTGCCCCACGGAAAAGGCCGCGGCGTGCGACGTCGGCCGGATCGCCGGCGCTCATGGCGTGGCTCCCGCCGGCGGGGCGGGTGGTCCGGGCAGCCGCTCGCAGCGGGTGCGGGCGTTGCGGTCGGCGATCTCCTCGCAGGACAGGCGCGTGGGCCGCGTCAGTTCGACCATGCCTGGCAGGACAAGACCGCCGCCCCGTTCCTTGGGAACCGCGACCGGCACCGGCAGGGGCTGCACGCTCGGCCCTGAGGGCACGGTGACGGCGGAGATGGAGGAAAGTAATGGTGGTGGATGCGCCGTCGTCTGCGGCCCCATCGGGGAGGTCACGCTGTCCTGCCCCTGTGCAAGCGCGCCACCCAGGCTCAGCAGCAGAAGGGGAATGGCCCCGCCAAGAGAGTGAAGCGATCGGAAAGGGCGGCGCGTCCCACCGCCTGGGCCTGGAGATTGTCCTGCGACCCAGCTGCCTACCATGATGGCGCTCATGCACGGCTCCGCTTTTCCGATCCGCGGCAGAGATGCCATGTCGCGGTGAGCCACACTCCGTACGGAGCGATGAGGGCGCCCTAACCGGGGTTAATCCGGGTGTGAATCCTTGATGTCGTTTAATGCGCTCGACGCCGGATCACCGGACCGTGTTTGTCTCGCGCCCTCGTCGTCGGCAGCCGCGAGTACGGCCGTCCCGATTTCGGCATCTTAGTCCAGGGTGACCTTTGCTGCGCGCATCACCTCGGCCCAGCGCGAGAGGTCCGATGCGATACGCGCCCGGAGCGTCTCGCGGCTGGTGCCTTCCACGGAAAAGCCAGTCTGTTCGAGTCGTGCGGGTCATAGCCGGGACGCGGCATGAGCACGGGATTGATGGTCATCACGCCACTGGCCCCGACAAACAGAGTGTGCCCATCCGGCGTGGCGCGCGCGACATACTGGGCGGAGACGCTGCCTCCCCGCGCCTCGTCGATTGTCGACGACGATGGACTGCCCCAGCGCGGCCTGCATCGGTGCGGATAGCGCGCGGGCCAGCACGTCGGAGGGCCCGCCCGGTACGAAGGGCACGACGATGCTGATCGGGCGGCTGGGCCAGGGATCCGCTGCGAGGGCATTGCGGCCGAGGGGCGGCATGGAGGCGAGGAAGAGGAATATCCGGCGGTCCATTTGCGCGATCCCGTTCTGCTATGGGGCGCAAGGGGCAACGAACGTGCCAGGAGGTCGCACGATAAGGGATTTCGATCTTCCCCCCGACGTTCTTGCGTTGGCCGCCTGCGCGGGGGGCAAGACAGATTTCACGCCCTATCGCGTCGCCCCCTACGGGAAGGCGCCATCACTGCATGTGGATGAACCAATAAGAACACAGGCCGGGATCATCGGGGCAGGACCCGCAGGCCTGTTCCTTTCGCATCTCCTGAAGGCGCAGAGGACCGAGTCGGTGGTCCTGGAGGCGCGCAGCCGGCCCTATGTCGAGGGACGCGTGCGCGCTGGCGTGCTGGAACCTGGCACGGTCGGGACGATGGCCCGCCTGGGCCTGGATTCCCGGCTCCGGCGGGAAGGGCTGATCGATGAAGGGCTGGACATGCGCTTCCGCGGCCGCACCATCCATCTCAACCTTCCCGGCCTCACGGGAAAATCCGTGATGATCTACGGCCAGCAGGAGGTGGTGAAGGACCTCATCGCCGCGCGTCTGGAGGCCGGCGATCCGCTGATCTTCGAGGCCCAGGTGACGCGGATCGAGGGAATCGAGGGTGAGCGCCCGCGCCTCCACTATACCCAGAACGGCGAGGAGCGGGTTTTGGATTGCGACTTCGTCGCAGGCTGCGACGGGTATCATGGTGTTGGCCGAACGGCGATGCCGCAGGACCGCATGACGCAATGCGAGCAGTCCTATGGCTTCGCCTGGCTTGGCGTGCTCGCCCGGGCGCGGCCGATGGCGGATATGACCTATTCAAACAGCGACCGCGGCTTCGCCCTCTGCAGCCGTCGGTCCATGCAGGTGTCACGTCTCTACCTTCAGGTTCCCGCGGAGACGAATCCCGAGGACTGGTCAAATGATCGCTTCCTGCATAACGAGATGATCCGCGATGTGCTGACTGCGCTTCATTCGGAAGGGCAGACGGGCGCGCGCTGGCTCTACGCCCCCTTCCGGTGGCGCATGTTCGAGCGCATCGGCCAGACCGGCCGCGAGCCGATCTGGGTGCCCTGGGATCCGGCCCCTGGGCTGGAGGCCTTCCGGGTGACCGGCATGCTTGGGGTCCATGCCGATGAGTATGAGACCGCCGCGATCATGCGCTACCACCCGGAGACGGTGGACTACGATGCCCTGCGCGGCCTGGAGCCGACGAATCTCACCCTGGCCGACCTTCAGGAGTGGAGGAAGGGTGGTGCTTCAGCGCGTCGCATTACGTCCGATGGCTATTTCGGCGCGCCCAATCCGGTCGATCCCGATCTCTGGCGGCACTATGACGAAACCGCACGGTTGATGGCGGCTGCGATTGTTTCCGAGCGGATGGCTGCCGGGGGCCACATTTCCGGCCCTGGATCCTGACACCGGCTTGAGTAGCGGCCGGGGCATCACCGGGTGAGGCGCCCCAGGCATCAAGCCAAGACTTACAGCGGAGGCTCAGCGGGCCCGACCGGCGGGTAGCCTGATGCCTCTCGCGGTGCCGGTCAGAGAAGCCACCGGCGGGCCAGCCGTTGCATCGGGCGCTGCCCCCCGGATTGCGGAAGCCATAGGGTCTCCCGCGGAATCCAGCCCCAATCGGGCAGCGCCACCCGCACGGGCGCGACCGTGGCCGCCAGGCGCTCTATCCGTTCGTCGATGCGGGGATGCGTCCTGAACCAGCGGAGCCAGCTTGCGCCCCGCGCGGCCATTCGCTCCCAGTCATCACCCTGCAAGCGCTGTAGCCGGGCCAGCGCAGCAGAAAGGGCCACCGGATCGCCGGTGAGCTCCACGGCCCCGGCATCGGCCAGGAACTCCCGCCGGCGGGCCAGGGACAAGGTCAAGAGGTCGCTCAACACGGGGGCGCCGATGAGCAGCACCACCGCGAGGGGGGACGGTGCCGCCCCCAGTGTCCACAGCACGGGCAGCCAGATGATCAGCAGCACCGTGCCCAGGCCTGCCATCGCCCGCGTCATCGCCGCGGCCGCTGCGGCATGGCGCATGACGGAGGCGTCGCCATGGCGGATATGGGCCACCTCATGCGCCAGCACGGCCACCAGCTCGCGCGCCGACAGGGCATTCAGCAACCCAGTGGTCACCGCGATCGCCGGCGCGTCGCGCCGGCCGGCGGCCATGGCCTGCAGGCTGCGCGAGGGGATCAGGTAAAGTGCGGGACGGCGCAGGAGATCCGCGCGCCGTGCCAGTTCCGTGGCTGCCGCGAACAGCCCCGGTGCCTGCTCGGGTGTCAGCCGGATGGCGCCGAAAGCGTGGCGGAAGAGCCGGTCGCCCGGGGCGGGATCAAGCAGTAAGAACAGCACCGCCGCACCGGATGCGAGGACGAGACCCTCGGGCCCCGCCACCACCAGCCCGGTTGAGCCCGCGAGGATCACGAGGGTGAGAATGAGTAGCACCGATTGCAGACGGTTCAGCTGGCGCTGCCGGGCCAGCGCCGCCGGGTCGAGGCGCCAGCCCGCTATGGCCGTCCGCGTCGGGCGGCTGTAACTGAAGCGCAAAGCTGGCCTGCGGCTCATCCGGTCCATGTGGGGAAGGGGGGCAGCGCCCACCCGCCACACATGGCAACCGGCAGAGCCGGGTTCTGCGAGCCGCCCGGCCGTTGTGGAGAGCGCTGCGAGGGCTGGAATAGCAATTCGCGGAATCCGGACATTCAGCTTTCCATTCCCAGGCGCGGATTATGGGCCTTCCCTGCGGCCCAGCCTGCGGCAAAGGCTTCCAGCTCCGGATCGCGCCCGTTCGGAAGCACGACCTTCAACGTGATATAGGCGTCGCCGCGCGAGCCGTCCGGCCGTGGCACGCCACGGCCCCGCAGCCTCAGCACCGTACCGGTGTTCGAGCCTTTCGGAATGGAGACGGCAACCGGGCCTGTCGGGGTCGGCGCCTCGGCACGTCCACCGAGCACCGCCTCGGACAGGCTGATTGGCAGTTCGAGGTGGATGTCATTGCCCAGGCGGGTGAAATACCGGTGCTCGCCTACCTCCACCTCCAGCAACAGATCGCCAGCCTGAGCGCCCCCGATACCGGGCCCGCCTCTGCCGCGCAGGCGGAGCACCTGACCGTCCTGCGTGCCGGGAGGCACCGTGACATCGACGGTCCTTCCATCAGGTAGTGTGACCCGCTTGGTGGTGCCGTTCACCGCCTCGAGAAAGTCCAGGGTCAATCGGCCGCGCAGGTCGCCACCGCGTATCCGGAAGCGCGAAGTACCGCTTGCCGTGCCGCTGCGGTGCCCGAACACGCTGCCCAGCAGGTCGTCCATATCCATCATGCCCGCGGAGCCGGTTCCAGGGGGGGACGGTCCATCCCCGGTCATGTCGAAGGCGTCGTGATGATGGCGCGGCGGCGGTTGCGGCCGAGCCTCACCCGAGGCGTCGATTTCGCCCCGGTCGAAGCGTTCTCGCTTTTCCGGATCGCCCAGCAGGTCGTAGGCGGCCGACAGGCGCTTGAAGCGCTCCTCGGCTGCACGGTCCCCAGGGTTCAGATCCGGGTGCAGCTTCCGGGCGAGGCGGCGATAGGCACGGCGGATATCCTCCTGCGATGCCGACCGGCCAATGCCCAGAATGTCATAAGGGTCATCCTTCACGACAGCCTCACGAAGCCCGACGGACCTCGCCGCCCGCGGCACGGGCCCAGTCGATGATCTGGCGCGCGCGCATGGCGCCCGCACGACGCGCTACTTCCTGGCCTCCGGCGAAGAGAACAAGCGACGGAATGCTGGAGATCCGCAGTTCCGACGCCAGATGGGGCGCCTCCTCCGTGGAAATCTTGATCAGGCGCAGCTCTGGTTCGAGGCTGCGGGCGGCCGCCTCGAACTCGGGGGCCATGACCTGGCAGGGGCCACACCAGGACGCCCAGAAGTCGACCAGCAGCGGCAGGTCGCTTTGGCGGAGATGCCGGCGAAAGCGTTCCTCCGACAAACCCAGCGGGCGTCCTTCGAACAGCGGCGCGTGACATTCGCCGCATCGCGGCGCCTCCCCCAGGCGGGCCTGCGGAACCCGGTTGATGGTATCGCATCGCGGGCATGGCAGCTGGATGGCGTTGCTCATGGTTTCCTTTCTGATCGGGCGTGGCTCAGCTCAGTCATGGGTCTCATCCGGGTAGGGGCGCATGGCCGCCTGTGAGCCGGTGCCTTCTGCCGGGGCCAGGCGCCAAGAAGGCCCTCTGTTGCTTTGTTTCTGGGTTTACGACCTGCTTGCTTCAAGACGCGCGGCGGTATGACGTTGCTCTTGCAGCCCCCTCTTGAAACAGGGCGCGACGTTCATAGCTCCGAAGGTGCCAAGCGCCTCTTGAGGGCTTGGCGCCCGGGTGTCGGCTGTGGCGCCCGGCGTTCCTCGCATCCATGTTGCTCGCTTGAGGATGTGGCCAGGGGAGCGATGAAGTCCGAGCGTGGGGGCCGGAACTTGCCGGCCTCGATCGTTGCGCCGGGCCGGTCATGGCGGTGCAAGACCGCCGAGCTTCCTCACATCTGGGGCTCATCTTCTGCAGGGCTGGGCGAGGATGCCCGCCGGGCGATCCGCCCCCTGCCTGGGATCCACGTCATGATCCAGGAGATGAAGCCATGAACATGATGAGCATGCGTGAACTCATGCCCTGGAGCCGAAGCGGGTCGCGCTCTCCCGCGATGTTCCGCGGCGATACATTGAGTCCCTTCGCCGCGCTCCAGCAGGAGGTGAACCGTCTTTTCGACGAGACAATGGGAAGCTTCGGCATGCCGGCGGTTGGAATCGGCTTCGGTGCTGGTTGGCCGTATGCGGAGATGTCGGAAACTGACAAGGAATTCCGTGTCAGCTTCGAGATCCCGGGCGTCAATGAGAAGGATGTCGAGGTCCTGCTCGAGGGCAATGAGCTGATCATCCGCGGTGAGAAGCGGAGCGAGACCGAGGACAAGGAGCGCCGCTTCACCGAGCGCTTCTACGGTCGTTTCGAGCGCCGCATCCCGCTCGGCCAGGACATGGAGGCGGACGGCATCCGCGCGGAGTGCCGGAACGGTGTTCTGACGGTGACCGTGCCGAAGTCGGCCAGGGTCGAGCAAAAGGCGAAGCGCATCCCGGTCAGTGCGGGATGACCGCAGCCTTGGGAACACATCAGGGCAGTATGGGCCTGGCGGAACCGTACGGGGCCGCGGTTTCCGCCGGCCGCCCGGCATGATGATCCGTGGCCCCTGGATGGAGATGGTGCAGTGATCATGCATTCTGAATCAAAGGCCATGACCGCCGGCACCCAGCTCGTGCTCGCGGCGGTGCTGTTCCTCACCCCCTGGATGGCCGGCTTCGCCGGTGAGCAGACCGCTGCCTGGACGGCCTGGATCACCAGTGCTGCCGTGGCGCTGGTCGCGATTATCTCGCTTGTTGGGCATGCCTCTCTGGCGCCCTGGATAAACCTGGCGCTGGGCGTCTGGGCCATCGTTGCGCCTTGGGTCATGGGGTTCGCCACCATGGCCCCCGCGATGTGGAGCCATGTTGTTCTCGGAGCGGCAGTGGTTCTGGCCGCCGCAGCCGAACTCTGGCTTGAGCACCGGTCGCCTCCTCAGGTGCATGCCTGACGGCCGCGGATGGGCCGGGGATGATCCATCCCCGGCCCTTTTGCTTGTCCGCCGCTCAGCCCAGGCTCCCCAGCTCTGGCGGCAGCGCGGGGCGCGCAGCCGAGATCAGGCCAACGGCCTGAAGGCCATCGAGCATGAACTGCACTGCGAGTGCGGCCAGCAGCACACCCGAGACACGTGCGACCACGTTCACGCCGGCAACGCCGAGCAGCCGCATGAGTCGGCCGGCCGCCAGCATCGCCGCGAGCGTAAGACCCATCACGAGGGTCAGCATGAGCAGCACGATGCCGACCGTGGAGGCGGAGTGCGCCCTGTCCATCAGCAGGACAACGGCCGCCATGCTGCCGGGCCCGGCGATGAGCGGAATGGCGAGCGGCACGACTGCAATGTCCCGGTTTCCCTCCGCTTCCCGTTCCTCGCCCGGTGTCAGCGAGGACAGGCCGCTCGGCCTTGCGAAGACGAGGTCAATGGCGAGCAGAAGCAGCAGCACGGCCCCGGCGATGGTAAAGGCTGGCAGGCCGATGCTGAGCCAGTCGAGCACCGCCGCCCCGCCGAAGGCAAAGGCGACCAGCACCAGGGTGGCAATCCCGCAGGAGGTGATGGCAAGGCGCCGGCGCAGTTGCGCGCTCGTGCGCCCGGCCAGAAGCGCGAAGACGGACGCCACCTCCAGCGGCCCAATCGTGGCGAAAAGCGTGGCGAATGATGTTGCGGCGATATCCTTCACGGCCTCACCATTCCAGCGGTTACTTCCTCTGACACCACACCCGGTGGCGCGCCGAAAAGAAGCCGGAGCAGCAGGGCGGCAGCCAGAAGCACCGCGGCTTGGTCCCAGGCGCTCAGCCTGTTCTGGAAAAGACGCTCGCCCCGCAGCAGGGCTTCAAGCGCGCTGCCATGGGCGGCCAGCACAAGGAGCTCCGCGGCCACGAGGGGAACCAGCGGGGGAGGCGCGAAGGAGGCGAGGCAGAAGCAGGTGGCGGCGACCAGCCCGAGGATCAGAAGCCGGTCCAGGTTCGGGTTGCCCTGCGGTGCTCCGTGATCCGCGCTGCCCTGTCCCAGCCTCCACCAGTCTCTGGGGTCGAAGGAATGCATGGGGGATCTCTCCCAGAGACATCCGATCAGGCCGCGAGCGCCAGATCCGGCACGGCTGGGATATGTGTGGGAAGCTGGCGCGGGCTCGGCGCAACCCGCGCCACGCTCACCTCGCGCAGCGCGTATTGCGCGGCCAGGACTTCCTCCAGCCTGGACGACTCGCCCGTTTCGGGCATGCCCTCGGTCTGGGCGGCTTCGATCAGCCGTGCGTCATGCTCCCAGCGGGCCAGGATTTCGCGCTTCTGCTCCGGTGTCAGCCGCGGATCCGCCACCACCTTCATCGGCTCCTTGAAGACCGCTGCCGGATCAAGCAGCGCGATGTCGATGTCCGCCTTCCCAGCATCATGGTCATCGCAGTTCTTCGCCGTCATGTCCGTGTAAGCCGACCGCCCATCCCAGATCCAGGGCAGCGACGGATCGGCCCGGACTGCCACGTCGTCGGCCGGAGCGAAGGCGGCGGCCCTGTGGCACGCGTCGGCGGTTCGTGGCTCGCAAACCTCGAGGCTCAATCCCTCGCGTCGGGCGTAGTCCTCGGCTGCGCGTCGGCTTGGGAACCGAAGTGTCAGACTTGCAAGGGGGTCGCTGGCGCCCCACCAACCCGTCAGTGGGTCGGTGCGGCCACGCCAGCGCGGTGGGAATGTCAGGATCCATTCCTCCGCGCGCTTTCCGCCCGTCATGCCAGTTGCACCACAGCGTTTGGTGAGCCGTGCGACCGCGCCTGCCGGCAGGGCGCATGACACCAGCCGCAGCCCCTGGGCCGGCTCCCCCTGTTGATGAAGTGATGTCGTGGCCGGCGCCGCGCACGCGGCTGCGGGCGCGGTGCCGGTAAGCACACCGCTCATGGATGTCATCTCCTCATGAAAGGGCGGCAGCACCGGCCAGGCTGCGCCGCCCGGTCTTGTTACATCAGGCGACCCCGCGGGGAGCAGAGAGTCCGTGCCCGGTTTCACGGTCATTCGACCGCGCCGCGCCATGCGGCGGTGAAGTCTTCCTCGCCCCGTCTGCCAGGGGGTGAAGCAGCAGCCCCGGCCACTGCCCGGAATTCAAGCCCCGCCGGTACAAGGGGTTACTATTGAGCTCGGTCCTCATCTCCACATCCTCCTCTCGAAGCAACATGGACACGAGCGGTGCCGAGCGCCGGCACCGACCGCCAGGCCCCATACGGGCGCCCCTTGCCTTGTTTCTGGGTGTACGGCCCGCATCCTTCAAGACGGACTGGTCGCATCCTGCTCAGCCCCAGCTCTGCGCCACTTTCGCTGAGGTAAAGGGGGGGGTGTTCAGGGCGTTCTCCGGGCCGAGTGAACACGCCGGAATGGTTCTCGATGCAGGGCCGAATGCCCTGAAAAATCGGCGCACGCCACGGGGCAGGACCGCCCGGAGGCCATGAGGCGGGGCCAAGCGCCGTTACGAGGGCAGGTTGGAGCCCGACCTGGCACGTCTGGTGTGCATCGACGAGCGCTGGGCTCCATCCGATATGCTCCTCACGCGACCGGTATACCGCTGACCCACCGCGACCATGCCGGCGCCGTGACCTTCGCCACCGGCCATACGCGGGACGGCCGGCTCGATCTCGGCATCACCGCCCTTGTCCGGCCGGGCCAGGCGCTCGCCATCCATATGGGCGTCACCACCCTGCCCGCGCTGCGGGAGGGGCTTGTACGCGGCCGGCATGGCCCCGGACACCCCCGCGGCCCTGATCGAGGCCGGCGGCACCGTGAGCCAGCGCGTGCTGCGCGATACGCTGGACGGCAGCGTCCGGCAGGCACCGGGCCAGTGAGGATCCTGGTCGGAACGGTGGCGCGGGAAGAACAAGCTGCCGCCTGCGGCTCATGGTTCCCCCGAGCAATCGGCGAGACTGCCGCCGGTACCGTGGAGGTGGTTCAGACCGTCCTGGAATGACAGCTGCTTGCAGGTGCGTTCATCCAGCCGCCTGAAGCAAGCGGTCGCCTGTCGCATGAGGCACCGCTCCTCGGCTCCGGGAGTTGCGCCAAGGCCAGGATCAGGGGCAGCAAGCGCTAGATATCCTTCCGGCCGCCCGGTCACCGGTGGTGCTCTCACACCCCGTGCCGGCCGTTTCCCTACGACCGCTAGCTTCCAGCGCGGTCCTTCTGTCCAAGCCCGCCCTTGCCAAGCCCTTCACAGTTCCCGGATCCGGCGTGGCAGTCCGCTGCTGCACAATCAGCCTGCTGCCACGCTCTGAGCGCTCGTTCACATCGGCCCAAGATCGTACCCCCGCTCCGAACTCCCAGTGCCGGCCCGAGGCAGTTCTGACGATGTACTCGTTGTTCTCCCAGGTATTTCTCCAACGGATCGCAACCGCCTTGTTGACATTGGTGGTAAAGCCATTGATGCCGCCCGAGTCCAGATGGACAATTGTATTATGGGAAATCACGTTGTTCCGCGTATCCCAGGGGCCCAAAATACCAGTGCCTCTGTTCTCGTAGACCATCGTAATCCCGTTTCCGACACCGGTGCCAACCTCCACATAATTGCACCGTGCGTGAACATCCTGCGCATTCTGAATCAGGATCTGTGAGGGTGTGAGATGTGCGCGGCCGGCCTGTCCGTTCCGCAGAAGCACATTGCCTTCAATGACGGCGCGATAGGAGATCTCATGCATGATGCCGCTTTGCGTATTCTCCACCACCAGGTTCCCAACATACCGGGTTCCCACCATGTCGATGTCGCCCCACAGGCCGACGCCGTCATTGTGGTGCACGTAGTTGCCGATCATCGTAACATCGCGTGAGACCGCAATCTTGACGCCACCGGCTTCCCAGTACACGTCATATCCGGCGTAATTGTTTCCAAAAATCTCCACGCCTTGAATGATCGCGCCGTGTGCTGCCCCTCCGCCAATTCCTAGTTGCCCATTCTGATAGACACGCCCGCCCTCCACCAGGAAGCCCTCACCAATGTTAAGGCCGGATCCGTGATTCCAGCGGACAACGAGGTTACTGAGCCTCCAATTCTTCCCACTATGGCCATGGACTGCGCCTTCCTGTGGTGCCGTGGCGTATTTCTCGATCGTCAGGCCCCGAATCGACAAGTTCTGTGCATTGCCACCGATCGCCAGAACCTCACGACTGATCTCGATTTTTCGGCCTGAGGGAACGATGCCCAGCACGGCCTCATGAGTCTGAGCGTCATAGAACCACGTGCCGGGACCTGCCTCGTAGATCGACGCGACACGTCGGTAGAGAGTGTCGTCGACGAACAAATCCTCCCGATAAGCCCCGAGTTCCGCGCCGGGGCCCATTGGGCCGCTTGGCGGTAGCGCATATGCTGGAAGCCGCGCCCGCCAAGTGGCGCCGCTCCGTCTCCATTGACCGAGCACAACACCGCCGCTGAGCACGGCGCCCCTTTCGCCGATGAGAACCTGCCCATCTCGAGGAACAATGCCGCCCGTCCGATAGATCCCTGGCGCGAAGCGAAAGACACTGCCCGGCGGGCTGGCGCTGATGATCGCCGGGACGTTCATGGAGGGGTCCAGCGGGATGTCCACAATGGTCTCCTGAAGTGCAGATTTAAGCTGAAAGGCGCCGGATGCCGCCGTTCCGATGTGACATCCCGCATGCCATGCGACTGCACGACGCGGGGGTGGCTGGCGCTAGGTGTCGCCGTACACTTCCAGGCTCCTCCGAGACTTCACCTGCGAAAGCACGATACCGGAGATCGTGGAGGTCGCCTTGGAGAGCCGCGCGATGCTGTCCTGTACCAAGTGCCGCGGTGTGCGGTTCCACTGGACCACGAGCAAGGTCTGGTCAGCGACCTGAGCGAAAACCTCTGGTTCTGCCGCCACGGTAATGGGCGAGGTGTCGATAATCACCAGATCGAAATCATGTGTAAGCTGGTCGATCATCGAGCGGAAGGGACCGCTGCCGAGCAGGCGCTGGATGACCTGTGTCGACCGGCCGACACCCAGGCAGCAGAGGCCCGAATCGCCGACCTTGGTCACAACATCGTCCAGCTGCAGCGTCTGGTCGAGCACATCGGAAAGGCCCGGGCTGGCCTGCAGGCCAAGCGAGCGTGTCAGCCGTGGCGCGCGGACGTCTCCATCGATGATGAGGCATTTGTAGCCGATACGGGCTGCCAGATGCGCCAGCGCCAGGCTTACATAGGTCTTACCCTCGCCTGCCAGGCACGAACTCACCGTAACCACAGTTCCCCGGCTGCTGGACTTTCCGATCATGACCCGGCCAAGAAGCATGTCGATGGATTCGGCGAAGCGGGTTCGCTGCTCGCTATATGCCTGGCCACCGAAACCCTGCTTGTCCTTGCCGAACTTGATCTTGGGGATCGCCGACAGGACGCTGACGCGCGTCGCGCGCTCGACGTCCTGGACCCGCCGGAAGCCCGGCTCGAAATGCACGAGGATGCGGACAACGAAGGAGGCCGCGATCAGCCCTGCGGCCAGGCAGCCGGCCATTAGGATGGCCGGGCTTAGGCTCGCGGGGCTGGTTGGCGGAACCGCCAGGCCGATGATGCGGGCATCCCGCCGCAGGAAGCTCTCCTGGGCCACCACATCCTTGATTCGGAGCAACACATTCTCATAGATGGCGCGGGTCGCATCTGCATCTCGCTCCAGGGCGCGCAGGCCGATTGTCGCCGTGCGCAGTTCGCCAAGCCTCCGGGTGAGCGTGTCAACCTCCTGCTGCAGGCTGCGCTGCAGCGCCCGGGCTGCCTCGGCATCATTTTGCAGGCTGGCGCGGATCCGACTGGTTTCATCGGCGATCGACTGCCGGACACGGGCCAGGGCATTCCGGCGCCCCATCATGGTGGGCGATGCGTTGCCGGTGGTCGTGGCCAGCTCGGCAACCTGCTTCTCCAGATCGGCCTCCTGGATTCTTAGCTGCTGGATGACATAGGAGCTGAGTACTTCGCTTGACCTCTCGGGTGGGTCGCTGGTGAGGCGGCTCAAGCGTGCAGTGATATCCGCCAGGCGGGTGCGCGCCTGCGACAAGGCCAGGTTGGCGTGAGTAAGACGTTCGGCGATCAGCCCCGTTCCGTCTCCCTGGACCAGGTCGTATCGTGCCCGGTGCGCCTCGATGGCTCTCTCCGTGGTGTCGACCGAGCTTTGCAGCTCCGCCATGCGTCTCGCCAGCCAGTCGGCCGTCTCGCGCGTTCCCTCCCGCTTCAGATCCAGCGCAATCTCGATATACTCGTGCGCAAGCGTGTTCGCCACCTCCGCAGCGATCTCCGGATCATAGGAACGGTAAGCTACTGTGATAACGCGCGAGCGTTCCACCGGAGTGACAGTCACCCGCTGAAGGAAGCGGGTGATGAGCGGTGCTTCAGGTGCTTCCTGCCTGTCGGACTGCAGAAACTGCTGCTTCACGTAAGATAGAAGCTGGAAGAGGCCGGACTGCTCGGAACCGAGATCCTGAATGACTTTTGGGGAGAGTCGCTCAAGAACACGCTGCGCCAGATCGGGTGATTTCAGGACTTCCACCTCGCTCCGGACGGATTCGCTGTCGAGGGTGATGCCGCTGACCGCGCTTTCAACATTCAGCCGCAGTCGCTCATTCGGTTCGATGAGGACACGGGCTGTCGCTACATAGGTCGGCCGCAGTGAGGCGACCAGCCAGATTGATGGTCCCGAGACGAGCACGAAGACCAGTGCGAATGCCAGCCAGCGCTCGCGCAACGCCGTAATGGCGTCTCGCACGTAGTAGGTGTTTTCGGCTGGAGGCCGATGCATCCGCACCGAGCCGGGATCCACCGGAAGAGCCACCGAGCTATTCATGGTCATGCATCCTGATCGCAACGGCCGAGCCGCGGTTCACTCTTTCCTCTCCCCAGAACCGGATCTCTCTGCAGGCCAGGGCAAGTATCAGCAGAGGGAACCAGAACAGGTAGGAGAAGGTGTATTTCTGAAGGACCGGATTGAAACTGATGAAGATGCTGAAGACGAGGATGAGGATATAGATGGACTGCAACAAAGTGACGGCTGCCCAGGCTCCTGCCGCTTCAGCAATGGCAAGAGACCGTCCCAGATGCCTAATGGCTCCAAGCAGGCTAAGCGCAAAGATCCCGTAGCCGAGTGCGCCGCCTTGCCACAGCATGATCAGGAAATCGGAATGAACGGGCGCCTGGCCGCCAGTCGCGGGAAATACTCCGGGATCCTCGCCACCCGTCCACCCATCGATCACAAGGCCAACATTGACGTTGGTCGTTCCGACGAAGCCTTGGCCAATAGCCCAAGGCGTGGACAGGATCGCTTCTCTTGCAAGCTTCAGGACAACCATTCGGAACGGATTGTTGCTGGTCGATCCGAGCAGATCCTCCTTCACCATTGGTTCGATGCCGTAGATCAGGTCGGTGAAATCCGGCATCGTAACGAAGATGACGGGAAAGAGAACCAATACGAGCAGGAGGAGGTTACCGACGGCCATGGTCAGGGCGCGTCTCTGCAGAACGAACCCGAATGCGATGCACAAGCCAATCGTGAGGCCGGCCATGAAGGATGATGATGGCCTCAGCAGGAGGCTAAGAACGATCAGGCCGCTCAGAACGCAGAAGACGCGCCAGCGTCGTTGAAGCGCCGAGAGGCACAGCGCGAAGATCGCGAAGAACGTGTTCTCGTGAATGGTCATGGTGAACCAATCTTCCCAGGTGAACTTCCAGAACAGGAAGACCACCTGGGCAGCGACGTGCATGAGTACGAAGATGAGGGAGAATTTTTCGAAGAACCGGAGGGTCCTGCCGAAATCGAGGCGGCTCTGATCTTCGGGAATGAAGGCAACCAAACCGACGAGCATCATGGGGAATAGCGCGGATGAGTAGCTAATCCGCTCTCCTTCACCCTGTCCGATGCCCAGAGTGACCATGGAGACCAACGAAAGCACGAGGAATCCCAAAGGGTAGAGCGGATAGGTTGTCAGCGAGAGATTGATCAGGAACGTCGCCGCCGCCACCGCCAGAATCGCTAGAAAGAAGGCGTATTTCAGAAAGGAGAGTTGCGGCAGCAGGAGGCTGCAAGATCCGTCGCAGACCACGAGGATCAAGAGCGCGCCTAGAAGCCGGAACCGCGTGCTTCCCTGAAAATCCGCTGCCGATGCCATGGGCGTCCTTCAGGACCAGCAAACCGCCGTGTTGAAGATGAGGGCCATCAAGGCAGCCTGTCGGCCTATCCTCAATGCGGCATTCGGGCAGAGGACTGGAAATTCCGGGGGAGGCGGGTGCGGGTCGTTTACGTTTCTAAAGGGGTAATCAGGCCGGGTGATCCAGTTCGTCAGTGGGCTGCCAGGGCAGGCCATTGCGGAGCTAGTTACCTGAGGCGCGGCTGCCCGCCCCATGCAGCATCTGACACGTTATGGAGGCACCGGATCGGTCGCCAGAAAGCCGAACCATTGGCTTCAGGACCGCTGGGCAACTGGCCTCGTTGCCCGCATGGGGCAGGGCGCCTGCCTTTTCCGGCCGGAGCTTCTAACGTGGCTGGGGCGTACCTACCCGGAATGCTTCCGCCCAGCCCACGGTGTCGTGCTGGCCTCCTCAGTAGGCCGCCATCGTACCGGGGGAAGGCGGCTGGAGGCCACGCCCGCCGACCATCGCCCGGAAGCGCCTGTCGGCCGCATGCCCGACCAGGCAGCTGCGATCTGGCCAATAGCGTCCCGGGGCGCGTTCGGGCGGGCGAGGAGGGCAGTGTCCCGCCTGGCAGGACTGTCCCGAGATGATGCCATAGCCCAGCTTTCCACCAGCCGCTCGCGCCCGCGGTCAACGGCAATCGCCCCCCCTCGCTGTGGCCAGACCGCAGCCACGCGCGCGCTGTACGACTCGGCTCTCTCCGGCGTGGTAGAGTGATAGCGGCCCACGGCCGTAGCCCAATGCCCCGTTGCAGCCTTCAGCTGGCTGAGAAAGCGGGCCGCGTAACGGACGTTGACCAAAGGGTCAAAAGCATCAGCCGTGGAGGAGAATGCCGCGGGATGGTGGTGCAGGTTGACCTGCATGCAGCCGACATCGATGAGCCGGACGCCGCGGGCTTGCAGTTCGCCGACGGCGGCAATTGCTTCCGCCCGCGTCGCGAAGAACCGGCCTGTACCCTCCGCGTTGATCGTCCAGGGCCAGGGCGAGACCGTGCCGGAAGCGGGATTCCGGCGCCCGGATTCGACGAGCCCGATGGCCATAAGCAGGCCGGCCGGCAAGCGCTCGGCAGCTTCCGCCGCAGCGATGGCGGCCCGACACGGGTCGGCCTGGCCCGCTGCAGTGCCTGCCTCGGCGACGGCCGGGTCCGGAAGAAGCAGCGTCAACGGCACGCCGAATGCAGCCAACCGAGCCATGCCGCGGAGATTCTGCCGGCTCATCAGAACCGGCGTTCGAAGGCGTTCACCACATCGCCGGGGCGGAGCAAGGCATTCCGCTCCGCCCGGTATTCCTGGGCGCGCCCGTCTTCGCCAATGCGGGTGACCGCGACGTAGTCGGTCACGGCCCGGTAATTAAAGCCGCCCATTACAGCGACGGCGGAGAGCACCGTCATCCCCGGCTGATAGGGCGTCTGTCCACCGCGTTCCACCATGCCGAGCACGAAGACGGGACGATATGTCAGCACCTCTACTGCCACCTGCGGCTGCGTGAAGAGGCCACGCTCAGTCATGATTGCCTCGACGGCGCGCTCCGTCTCCGCGGTCGTGCGGCCGGCAGCAGGTACCGTGCCGACAAGAGGCAGGGCGAGCGATCCCGTATCCGTCACCCGGAACTCCCCGGTCAGCCGTGGATCATTGAAAACCGTGACCCGCACCTGATCGCCCGGCCCGAGACGGTAGGGACCAGCCGGCCCGTCAGCGAGCGGAGGAAGATCCCTACCAGGAGCGGCGCAATTCGCGAGTGCCAGGAGGAGTGGCATGGCCAGGATGAGGCGCCGGCACAGTCTCAGATAAGGGCCGGCGGGCCCGCGATGAGGGGACGGAGCGATCATGAGACCTCCGGTCTAGCGGCGGAGCCGTTTTCTTGTGGGACACTGGAAGAAGCGCTGGCACGCAGCGGGACGGCCGTGGGGTGGCTGCGCCCTGGCTGAAGTTCCAGCGAAGGGCGGACTGGAAGGGGCCTCACAGCGCGATCCTCAGCCGTAGCTGGAACAGGTTCTGGTCGTACTCGCGGAGGCCCCTGGGCGCGTGCAGGCGCTCGAAGCGCTGATAGCTGGCGAGGAGAGAGAGATTCCGGCTGATCAGAAAGCGTGCCCCGATAATGGCGACGAGGTCGGTCACCGTTTCACGGGGTTGCTGGTACTCTCGGTGCTCCCCGCGCACCTCCGTGCTGAGGATAATGTTGCGGCGGAATTCATGGTCCGCAGAGACGCGGAGTTGCGTGCGGATGAAGCTGACGCTATCCGCGCGGATCGATTCCTCGATGGTACGGCTGGCCGAAAGAGTGACCGTGGTGAGTTGCGACGGAAGGTAGACGACCTGCCCCTCGAAAGCCGGGCCGGACAGACTCGGAAGATCCGCCCCTTCGTAATTCCGGTGCCGGTAGCCAGCCGAAAAGCGCACGGACCAGAGGCCAGTCAGGTCGTAGCGTACGCCGCCCAGCACCTCCCAGGTGAAGGAGTTCTCGCGTGTCCGGGCGTCCTGCCGATAATTGATATCCGTCAGCCGCGTGGTCAGCGTCACGGCCCGCCCCGGCAGGAAGCTATAGGCGAGCCCGAGTTCCCCGAGGATCCGGTCGTGGTCGTTGGCCGGTGCCCGGTTGAAGATGCCGTCGTTCAGGGCCAGGCGGCCCTCCTCCTCATAGCGGACGCGGGCGTATTCCAGCGCGCCGGTCAGTGAAAGGCGATTGATCGCGGCGGTGCCGGTGACCCTTGCGCGATCGGTATCGAACGGAAGGGGGCGTGTCGCTCCCCTTTGCTCGACATCAAAATCCGTCACATCGAGGTGGCCGCGAATATGGTCGTACCGGAAGCCCAGGGAGGAGGCTCGGCCGATGTCGTAGCGGCCATCGAACCCAACCGTGTAGTCATTCCAGTTGAGCTCACTGTGCTGCAGATGTTGCCGCGTGGCCTGGGAGGCTGTGATGCCGACCGCATGGCGCGTCCAGTCGCTGTTCAGCCCGAACTGGACGGCTTCCTCGACGAAGACCCCCGAGCGCTTGCGCTCCGCCTGAGGTACGAGGTTGTCGCTGAAGCCCAATCCAGTCTCCAAGGCGCCGTCCAGCCGGAAGCCTCCCAGCCTCACGCCGAGCGCCTCATAATCAGATCGTGGGCGGGTCTCGATCGTCACGCCGCGGGCGACCGCTTCTGGCCCGATTGTCTGGGCGGAAAGATGCCCGACGGGGACGGACAGCACAGCCGCGGCGATATAGGGCAGACGCACCAGGCGCTTCTCCTCGAGCCGACCGAGCCGCATCGCCGGGCACCAGAAAGCCCGTCAGCGGAGAATGACGGCCTGCAACGGCAAGGGCCGTTGCAGAGTCTTCCGTAAGCCGCTGAAACCCTGGACCCCATAGCGATGCCGGGCACTCCGGTCCGGAAGCATCGCTCACATCTACCATACGTTGCTGATTCGAGACAAGATTCTCGGAAGTAGTAGACCATGGCTCGACCTTCATGTTCTGCTCAGCCCAGTACGCTGCCGGCCGATCCCCGGCCCCGGGCGCCAACCTTCCAACGGCCGAATATCCATCCCGATGGTATCGACGGCCAGAGCCGATCGCCCATGACGAGGTCAGCCTCCGCTGCCGCCGCAGTTAGCTGTGGCATCAGGAAAGGCCTCGGCAGATCTGATGTGGCTTGCATGGCGGTATGCGGCGACTGGATGGCCCTCGCCTCCTGTCGCTAGAAATATGCCTTCTCTTGCAGCCGCAGCCGAAGCCGTGAACGTTCGGCCACCTTCCGCATCAGCCACTGCGGGTTGGCTAAGTTGAACCACGCCTTCAGCGCGTATCGCCAGAGATGACGCTCCGCCGCGGAAGGGGGGCCGAAACTATCCAGAACCCGCCGGCACTCGCCCGCCGCACGCACGGAGTTCACCGCGCTGTTGTTCTGTCCAGTACGCCGGAAGCACGCCACCGGCTGCGGCAACCGCGCATAGGGTGCAACCGAGAGCGCCCGCGCGAACATCTCGTAATCACCCGAATCCCGATAGGCGATATCGAAACCGCCGAGTTCGGTAAAAAACTCCCGGGAGAAGTAGGTTCCCATGTGCATGATCGGGTTCCATCCAAGACAAACATGCATGCGCGTGCTCATCCAGCTCGGCGGCGCAGCGAGCTCCCCCAGATAACGACCGCGCTCGTCAATCCAGCGGATGCCGCCGACCACCCAACGTCGGCCACTCTCCTGATAAGCTCTCACCACGCTCTCCATGGCACCATCGAGCATCACGTCATCGGCGCCCAGAAAACCGAGAAGCTCCCCAGAGGAGTCAAACGAGCCCTTATTGATTGCATCGAAAATGCCGCGGTCCTTGCCTTTCAGCACGCGCAGGCCCTCGGCCTCCGCCAATTCGACGGTTCCGTCCGTACTACCGGCGTCCTTGATCACGTGCTCGATCCGGATGCCGTGTGTCTCGTTCCTTCGAACGGAGGCGATGCACTCCGGCAGATAATCGATGCCGTTGAGGGTTGGCGTCACCACGGTCACGATCATAGAGCGGTCTCCTGAAACACGGTTGGCAGTGGCTACTGACGCGGATGCGAGATATCGGCCGATGGTCCGGGAACGGGCAGCGGCGGTGGGCGGGTTGGCGCCGCAGCTAACGCTCTTGCGATGACGCCCGCCACCGCGCTCTTTGCTCATGCTGGAGGCGGGCGCCGGGGCTCTCCCTCAATGCGCATTGCGCCTTCCCAGGGAGGGAAGCCAATGGGCAGCCTGCCTGCCAGTGAGGCGCAATGCTCTTGCGTATCCCAACAAGGCTTGATCGGCTGCGCGTTCCCAGGTGAACAGCTCCAGCACCCGCCGCCGTGCCCGGTTGCCCATCGGAAGCAGTTGTTGAGGGTCATCCGCCAGCGCGTTCAGCGCGGCTGTCAGCGCTCGGCTATCTCCGGGAGGAACTAGCACGCCGCAGCCACCCGCGATCTGAAACGGTATGCCTCCGACCCGCGAGGCCACCACCGGCAGCCCGTGCGCCATCGCCTCGAGCACCACAAGCGGCAGAGTATCTGCGAGCGACGGAAACACGAACAGGTCGGACCGGCGGAACAAGGCACCGACCTCGGTGTCGCTGAGTCGCCCGGTTACTATGATGCGCCGGCCCGGCTTACATGCATCGATCGCACCCTGATAATCGACTCCGTCCCGCTGCTCGCCTCCAACGATCAGCAAGAACGGCCGATCCAAGCGGGCGAAGGCCTCAAATAGTTGCGGCAGCCCCTTGTTCGGGGTGTGATTTGCCAAGAACATGCAGGTGAGCTCACCCGGCGGCCGCTCTGGCGGCACGCCGAGGCGCATTAAGATCTCTCGATCCGGGCACCCGTCATCTGCCTGCGGAGTTGTGATGCCGTTCGAGACTACCGTCACAGGTCCAGTAAAGCCCATCGCCGCGACGATCTCGGCATCAGCGGGCGAAAGGGCGAAGATTCCGTCCGCATGACGAACGGCCCTTGCGACGGGGCTGAAAACTAGCCGCTGCCAAAGTAGGCGCTTAGCCGCGCCAAATCCGTAGACAGCGGACCCGTTGGCGATTTCATTGAAGCCGTGCGTCGAGATCACGTAGGGAGTACGGCTCGAGATGCAGGCTCGGGCGACGCGTTCCATCTCCATCGCCGGCATAGGGTTGTGCAGGTGCACAAGGTCATAGTCGCCCTCGGACACCAGGCGCGGCAGATCGGAGCGATAGAACAAGGTACTGTAACGGAAGGGCAAGCGGGACCATGGCATAACCGGCGGTAGCCAGCAGCGCACAGGAAGGTGCCGCACAGGTGCACTCTCCTCAGATCCGCTCATCATGCTGGCTACCGTGATGTCGCAGTACGGGCTGAGCGCTTCGCTCAACTGCTCCGCCGCTCTCGCAGCGCCGCTCACATGCAGGTGCGGCGGTGCTACGATGGCGGCCAGGATCCGCAGCGGCTCTGTGCCCCTGGCGCGCCGCATCATGGTACTCCGTGCCGGTACCTTGCGACCAGAGGCTCATCCAGCTCCGGCGTCGACCATAGGTCGGCAAGGGCATCGTCGATTGTATATTGCGGGGCCCACCCAAACAGCCTTGCCATTTCCTGGGTGTCGGCTGCGAGATACGGCCGGTCCACGCGCCTGAGACGGTTGTCCGCCTGCCGTATGCGAAAGTCGTGGCCCGAGATTCGGCGCAGCTTCTCGACGACTTCTATCACCGAATAGGCCGATGACGTCCCGAGATTGACGACGCAGGTCTCGCCAGGCTGGGGCTCGCGGCCCAAGGCAACTGCCCGGAAACCGGCGGCGGCATCACGTACGCTGACGTAGTCACGCTTGGGGCTAAGATTGCCAAGCTCTATTGTGTCCCGTCCGGCCTTTAGCTGTGCGACGATCTCCGGAAGAAGGTGCGGATTGGTCTCGCCGGGACCGATCACGTTGAAAAGTCGTACAATGACGGCCTGCAGGCCCCGGGCTGAGGCGACCTGGCGGACGTAGTGCTCGCCGTGGAGCTTCGTCAGGCCGTAGATGTCGCTCGGCGAAAGTTCCGCATTCAACTCAGAATGCGGCCGCTCCTCCGGGCGGTAGACGGCTCCAGAACTTGCAAAAACAAAGCGCGCTCCCGTTGGTGATGCCAACAGCACGTTCAAGGTGCCATCGACATTGGTGGAAACCGCGAGTGCGGGATCCGCCTCACATTCGGGGATGTAGTGGATGGCGGCCAGATGGACCACCACCTCCGGTTCGAAGGAGATCATCACCCGCTGAAGCGTAGCCGGGTCACGAATGTCAGCGGCCTCGAGCCGGACGGTCTGAAGAACCTCCTCGGGGAAGCACCATCCCCCGTACCGGAGCCGGTCCAGGATGCAGAGATCATGCTCTTGGTGAAGGAGGCTAAGGAACTGACGCGGAATAAGTGCTTCAAGGTGGCTGCTGGGTGGGTGAGATGGTGTAGTTCCACTCGCCGTGGAACGGGTCGCGCTCGATAGCGAGCGCGGCCATCTCCGCATTGGTGACCTTGATGCCCTTGGGATAGCGGTTGGCGTCGAGCTCGCAGCGCACCGTCAGGCCTGTCTGGGTGGTCGTGGCACCGATCAGTTGGACGATGACCTGATGGCTGACCAGCGGCTTGCCACGCCAGTTCCGGGAGATGGAAGCGAACAGGCGGTGCTCAATGCGGTTCC
>NZ_JBNBZS010000048.1:0-44152 GCF_049629625.1 Roseomonas chloroacetimidivorans
CTCCTTCTCGATCCGGATCATCTTGGCCCGGCCGAGCTGGTTCAGCGTCACGCTCTCGAGCTTGATGCCGAGATCCTCGGAGATCACCTCACCACCCGTCAGGATGGCGATGTCCTCGAGCATCGCCTTGCGACGATCGCCGAAGCCCGGGGCCTTCACGGCCGCGATCTTCAGGCCGCCACGCAGCTTGTTGACGACGAGCGTGGCCAGGGCCTCGCCCTCGACGTCCTCGGCCACGATCACCAGCGGACGGCCGGACTGCACGACGGCTTCCAGCAGCGGCAGCATCGGCTGCAGCTGGGAGAGCTTCTTCTCGTGGATCAGGACGTAGGGGTTCTCGAGCTCGGCGATCATCTTCTCCGCATTCGTGATGAAATACGGGGACATGTATCCACGGTCGAACTGCATGCCCTCGACGACGTCGAGCTCGGTCTGGATGCTCTTGGCTTCCTCGACCGTGATGACGCCCTCGTTGCCGACCTTCTCCATCGCCCGGGCGATCATCGCGCCGATCTCGGTCTCGCCATTGGCGGAGATCGTCCCGACCTGAGCTGTCTCGGCCTCGGTGCTGATGGCCTTGCTGCGCGCGGCCAGCTCCACGCTGATGGCCAGTACGGCCGTGTCCACGCCCCGCCGCAGGTCCATCGGGTTCATTCCGGCGGCGACCGCCCTCATTCCCTCACGCACGATGGCCTGGGCCAGCACGATCGCCGTGGTGGTACCGTCTCCCGCGATGTCATTGGTCTTCGAGGCCACTTCCCGCACCATCTGGGCGCCCATGTTCTCGAACTTGTCGGCCAGCTCGATCTCCTTGGCGACGGTCACGCCGTCCTTGGTGATCCGAGGCGCGCCGAAGCTCTTGTCGAGCACGACGTTGCGGCCCTTCGGGCCCAGCGTGACCTTCACGGCGTCGGAGAGGGTATCCACGCCGCGAAGCATCCGCTTGCGTGCGTCTTCGCCGAAGCGAACGTCCTTGGCTGCCATGGTGCAGGGGATCCTGATCTGGTGGAACGGTTAGGCGTGTCCGGGAGAGCGGTCAGGCGGCCTTGGCCGTCACGGCGGAGGTCTCGACGATGCCCATGATGTCGGACTCCTTCATGATCAGGATGTCCTCGCCATCAAGGCGCACCTCGGTTCCGGACCATTTGCCAAACAGGATGCGGTCGCCGGCCTTCACGTTCAGCGTGACGATCTGGCCTTGCTCGTCACGGGCGCCGGGACCGACAGCCACGACCTCGCCCTCCTGCGGCTTCTCCTTGGCGGTGTCCGGGATGATGATGCCGCCGGACGTCTTTGCCTCAGCCTCGATGCGGCGAACGACGACACGGTCGTGAAGAGGGCGGAATTTCATCGGACGGATGCTTTCTGAGAACCAGCACCGAGCTGGCCTGCTTGCCTGGTCGGAGAGGGCCGGCCAGACGCATCTGGCTCTTGGCACTCTGCGCGAGGGAGTGCTAGCGAGATGGCGCGGCCAAGACGTACTTACAAGGTCGGTGTAGATCTGTTCCGATCAGGGTGCGCCAGCTGGTTCCGGCTACAGTTCCCAATGTGACGATGGTCTTCCGAAGCTACTCGCAGCACCCCGGGCCGGCCAAGCAGGCTCAGATGGCGCAAGCCCTGACAGGACCATCTATGCGCGGGTTCAAGAGCTTCACCTCAGCTGACCCGTTCAATCGCAATAACGACGAACTCCGCAGCCACCTCCGCCCTCACGTCCGTTACAATCAGCATGTCTCCGCCAACTGCCGTCGCGTGCTTCACCTCCGCGGAGCGGCAACTGCCCGCGCCATTCTCGCCGCAACCTAGGCCGACAGCATCAGCCGGCGTGTGACGGCAGCTCGGGCCAGAGAGCTGACAGAACCCCGCCAGCAGCGGCTGGAGCACGGCGATCGGCCCGGTGAACATGTCGAGGTGCAGCGTAAAGTGGACACCGACGGCTGGCAGGTTCTCACCGAGCCAGCGCTTGGCTGTGCCTCACGAGCGGGGCTGCTCCACCGCGCTTGCCAGTTCGCGGAGGGCCTGCACAAGCTGCCCTGGGTCAAATGGCTTGGCAATTGAGCGCCTCCATCTCGCCGCTTCCCGCCTGTGCCGGTGCTCGTAGCCGCCGTCGATGAGGATGAGCGGCAGGTCGGCTGCGGACCGCAGCACCTGCCCCGCGGCATCCCCGCCATCGGCGCTGACGCTCAGATCCTTGTCGGAGACGATTGCCGTGCAGGCGGGGGTCGAATTGGCGAGGGCGACGGCGCTGCCGGGGCAGTCGGCCTTCAGCACGTCGATGCCCGCCGCAGCGAAGGTGGTGACCAGGCGATCCGTGATGGGCAAGCCATCTTCGATGAGGACGATAACACTCATGCTTAACTCCCTCCGGGCCTCCAGAGAAGACACGGAAGCCGCGGAATTGAACGCGAGAGAAGGGACGGCTTGTCAGCCTGCGGAACCGCGGCCTTTTCGGTGAGAGATATCAGAGGCCTCGCGGCTGCATGGAACGGCGCCGGTGCATCACCAACGGAAGGCAGGCGGGCAGAAAAGGCAATCAGGATCGACGTCGGTGCGGAGCAGCTGCCGTCCGCGCAGGTGCCGCCGCAACGGCACGCGGGGCGGCCTCCGCCTCAATGGCCCGGGCGATCACGGCCCGGCGTCGCCCAGCCGCTGGACGGATCCTCCGGCTGGCCGCGTCGTGGACGTCAGGCGGCGAGCTTGCGGAGCGCCATCATCGCTGAAGCGGCAGCGGCTTGGTCGGCCATCGGCGCGGACGCCTGCTTGAACAGCTGGGCGGTGGCCGCTCCAATCTGGACGGCCTGGCCGGTAACCAGTTCCTGGGCCGTCTTGAAGTAGGAGCTCTGGATCGCAGCGGCCTCCTTCGCGGACTTCGCGAAGGTCATCGCCTTGGCGCCAGCGACGAAGCCCTCGGCCATGCTCTGGTACGTCACGAGGTAGCGCTGGCCGATGTCCTGCATTCCCGCCGTCCAGAGCTGCGCCGAGCGGGCGGCGGCCTCAAGATTAGCGCAGTTGAGTTCGGTGGCGGCCTTCGAAATGCTGGCAATCATGTCGTTCGTCTGGGGCAGGCCGCTCTGCATGAACATGGTTGGTTCCTCCATCTGCCTGCGCCGCTGGAGAGCTGACGCTCACCTTGCTGCAACGCAACATGAAGGTGTCTAGGCGCAGCGACCCAGCGTTTGCAAGAAAATTGTGCAGTGCAGCATTCGATGCGATCTCCCTCGGGCAATCCGTCGCCGTGCGGCACTTTGTCGTCCGCAGGAAGCTACCGCCTTCGCTGCTGGAACCGGAGCGCCAGTAGAAGGACATTGGGAGGCGTTGTTCTCTTATGGCCGGTTCGGGGGTCAAGCCCTCCGTTGCTCACCGCGAAGCGTTGATGGGTGGTCCTGTCGGGTCATGGTTCTCTCCGCGGTCGGCGTGAGCCGCCGCATGATGGTGTCGGAAGCCCCGGACTCGTGATGTCAGGTACGCGGTGTCGTGCTCCAGTAGGGTTAGGGCCGCAACAACGCGCACGCAGTGCCGGACCCCGTCCCGACAGGGACACCCTTCCGCCGCTGCCAGCGGATCTCGTGCCTTCTCCAGGCTCAGTTCATGCTGCGGCTGCCTCCTTGGCCGACCAGCGGAACTCGCTTCGGTCGCGCAGTATGCGATGCAGGATGACCGAGAGCTTCCGAGCTACGGCAACGGTGGCCTTCTTGGTCCCAATCCTCTTGGCCAGCCGCGTGCCCCAGGCCTTCAGCGCTGACCAGCGCGAAGCACGGTGGAGGATGATGCCCGCCGCCTCGTACAGGTAGGTGCGCAGCAGCTTGTCGCCACAGCGGGAGATATGGCCTTTGTAGTCCTCCTCGCCGGACTGGTAGCTGCACGGCGCGCCTCAGGCGCTTGAAGCGGTACGCGTAGTCTACGATGGCCAGCCCGACCAGACTCCAACAATGTGCCGCGACCAGACAGTTAAGCCGAACTAATTGGCCAGTATGGGGCAGCTAAGCTGCCACTTCTCACGTATGCGAGATACCGTACAAAGCGGACTGCATTCGCTTGTTTTGTTGCGGCGCAGCATCCACAGTCTAGCTCAGGCTTAGGGAGGATCAGCAGAAGGATGCTGCCTATGCTCGAACTGATCTCCTTGCTCGCCCTGGTCGCTCTCATTGCGGCTCACCTTAGCGTCAGGGTCACCATGCATCGCGGAAGTATTCCGAAGCTGCCGCCAAGCCCCATCGGATCGTGAGCCAGCGCCTTCATCAATGGTGAAGGCCTGAAGGGGCGGTCCTTCTGCGCTGCAACTCGCTTGGACCGCTCGCGAAGGGCGCCTGGTCAACAATGGCCGGGCGCCTTTCACTGCGATGAGTGTCGGCACTCCTGCATGGCGTTGTTGCATAAAACGCCGGGAGAGGCGCCATGGTCGAGGAAGCGACAGGGTCTGGCCGGCCGCGGCGGCGGTACCGGATGCGGAACTGGCGTGAGTACGACATGGCTCTGGTCGCGCGCGGCGACCTGGCGGTCTGGATCTCGCCCGATCTGGACTGGCACGCCGGGAAAGGAACAGGCAGGCGTGGCCGGCCGCAGGTCTTCACGGATGCGGCAATCCAAACGGCGCTGACGCTGAAGGTGCTGTACCAGCCGCCCCTACGCGCAGCCCAGGGCATGGTGGGAGGCCTGATCCGTCTGGCGGGCCTGGACTGGCGGGTACCGCGCTACAGCACGCTCTCGCGGCGGCAGAAGGACCTAGCAGGCTGCTGAAAAACACTCGCGATGTGGTGCTGGTCGTGATTCACTCGGGCTTGCTGGAGGGGGGCGGCCTGTCATGCGGGGTGCGGACGAGCAGACGGAGGGGCTGTTCAGTTACGTTAGTTGCGAGGCGCGCATTCCGGCGGGCCACCCGCTCCGGCTGATCCGGGCGGTGGTGGACGAGGCACTGGAGGCGCTGTCGGGCGAGTTTGAAGGGCTGTACGCGCGGGTGGGTCGCCCCTCGATCGCGCCGGAGAAGCTCTTACGGGCCTTGCTGCTGCAGGCTTTCTACTCCGTGCGCTCGGAGAGGCAGCTGATGGAGCAGCTGGACTACAACCTGCTGTTCCGCTGGTTCGTGGGGCTGTCGATGGATGCCCCGGTCTGGGACGCTTCGACCTTCTCCAAGAACCGCGACCGCCTGCTCGCGGGAGATGTCGCGCACGCCTTCCTCGCGGCCGTGGTGGCCCAGCCCAGGGTCAAAGCGCTGATGTCGGACGAGCACTTCTCGGTGGATGGCACCCTGATCCAGGCCTGGGCCAGTCAGAAGTCCTTCCGGCCCAAGACGGAGAGAGCCAGCGATGGGCGGGACCCGCCCATGGGCAACGGGCGCAACGCGGAGGCCGACTGGCGCGGCGAGCGGCGCAGCAACGAGACCCATGCCAGCACCACTGATCCCGATGCACGGCTCGCCCGCAAGTCGGACGGGCAGTCCAGTCTGCTGGCCTATGCCGGGCACGTGTTGATGGAAAATCGCTCCGGCCTGGTCCGCCTGGCCTGCCTGACGCGGGCCAGCGGCACCGCCGAACGCGATGCGGCCCTTGGTCTGGTCGGGCGGCTACGCCGGACGATGCGGCGGCGGATCACTCTCGGGGCCGACAAGAACTACGATGTCCGCGAGCACGTGGAAGAGCTGCGGGCACTTCGCGTCACGCCGCACATCGCCCGCAACGACCACATCACCAAGACCGGCAAGCGACGGCGCTTGGCCATCGACGGTCGCACCACGCGCCACCCGGCCTATGGCATCAGCCAAGTCATCCGAAAGCGCATCGAAGAAGTTTTCGGGTGGATCAAACAGGGTGCGGGTCTGCGTCAGACCCGACACCGCGGCCTCCACCGCGTTGCCTGCACCTTCACTCTCGCGGTGGCTGCCTACAACCTCGTCCGGCTGCCTGGCCTCCTGGCAAAGCCAGTTCCGTGAAGGAGAAGAACAACCCACTCCTGGGGCACTGGTGCATCATCCAAGCCGACCTGTGGGACAGGGACTACCTCGACCTCGTCGGACCAGCCAGTCTCACAGTCCAGGCCGACGGATCGGGCGAGATCACTTTCGGGGCCATGCAGGCCAGTCTCCGCATCGGCTACGGCCTCGACAACATCGACTTCACCTGGGAGGGCTCCGAAAGGGGACGAGGTCCAGGGTTCGGGCTACGCCGAACTCCTTGACGACGGCTCCCTTCAGATCGAGATCGAATACCAGGACGGCGACGAAGCCACCCTCAAAGCCATCCGTCCGACTTCTTCAGCAGCCTGCTAGAACGTTTTCCGTTCGCCTTGGCTCACTGCAAACGCTTCAGCACTATGTTTCAACGAGCGGATATGTCTTCGACGACGCATCCTCTTTCTAGAGGTCTCTGAGTTCAGGAAGCCGCTAGGGCAGGCTGGCGACTAGGGCTCCGGTGGCGGTGCCGCATCCCCTGACATTGGATGTGGGTGCCGCCGAAGGGAGTTGCGGGATCCGGTTTTGGAAGATCACGAACCAGGATCGCTTGGGCGTGCGGACCAGCCTTCCGTCGCTGTTCAAAGGAACGATGCTGCAGGCGACCGTGTTTTCCACGTTGCCGCCGATGACGTAGACTGCGTTGTCGGACCGTCCCGGGACATAGCTCACGTTCATCACCAAGTCGCAATGCGTCTTCGTGGCTGCGTTGCGGCCGCCGCTCCTATGCTGGGCCAGGGTGGTAATCGGCGAAGCAGTACGGTCAGCGCAGATCAGATCGCCCACCTGAGGAGTATAGTCGTTGGCTTCGTGAGCGTTAAAGATCGGCTCGCGCTGGCCCTCACGAAGAAGAAAGTTGACGTAGCTTACGTGCGCCGATCCTCGCGAGAATTCCCGCTGGTCTATGCCGCCCGTTTGCATGATGTAGGAGATAAAGGCGGCAGACCACGGGACGCAGCCCCAAAGATGGAGGTCGGCGTCCCCGCTGTCTTTTTCCGCCTGAGTACAGATCTCGTTCCCCCGCCGTCCTCCGTCGAGGACTTCTCTCTGTCGCCCGATGTAATCCGACTTGTCGCTGAAAATGGACCAGTAGGCGAGCACGTTCGAGAAAGCCCTAGGGTCGGATTCGGTCAGCACCGGACTTGCCCCGGTTCGGCTCACGAGATTTTTGTTCGGGTCAAAGGTCGGGGATCCCCACCGCTGCCACTCGATCGAAGCGTTGCTCATCACCCTTTGGCGCGTTTCGGGACCATAAGGGAAGGGATCCGAGGGTGCGCACCCTACCGCCAGCATCGCGGTGGCCGCCGCGAAAGCCATTCTGAGACGCCACATGTCTTTCTCTTTCTTCGGTTCCCCAGACGATGTCAGACTTACGATGTTAGAATCCAGCGATAAAGATTGCTTTGTCGTGGCAAAAGCCTATTCCCAGAGAGTCTCCCATCAGTCTGGGTCGTAGCTAGCCGCGGCGAAGAAGTTGGTGCACTCGACTGGTGTGAAGGTTGAGATGAGCTGACCGATAGTGTCCCAGAGGCCGTCGAGGGTGCGCTCGGCGGCTTTGCGGAGCAGCGCCTTCAGCTTGGAGAAGGCGTTCTCGATCGGATTGAAGTCGGGACTGTAGGGCGGGAGATAGAGCAGGCTCGCGCCTGCAGTCTCGATGGAAGCCCTGACGCCCGCACCCTTGTGGCTACCCAGGTTGTCCATGATGACGACGTCGCCGGGCCTCAGTTCAGGCACGAGGACCTGGTCGACATAGGCCTGGAAGGCCCGGCCGTTGATGGGACCGTCCAGCACCATCGGCGCGACGATGCCGGTGTTGCGCAATCCGGGACGAAGGTGGTGGTCTTCCAGTGCCCGTGCGGGATGCCAGCCCGCAGGCGTTCGCCCCGCGGCGCTCGTTCACGGGTGCGGGCCATGTTTGTCGAGGCCCAGGTCTCGTCGATGAAGACCAGCCGGGCGGGATCAAGGTCGAGCTGGCCCTCGAACCATGCCCAGCGACGCCTCAGGACGACGGGCCGGTCCTGCTCCGCGGCATGGGCTGACTTTTTTTCCACGTTATCCGGCGCCGGTCGAAGAAGCGCCACAGCGTGCCGATCCCGGCCGACACGCCCGCCTTGGCCAACTCGGCCCGGATCTCCTTGAGGGTGATGTCGGACGTCCTCTCGACCAAGCGCAGGATCAGCCGGGCATGCGCCTCGATCCGTGCTGTCCGACGATCCCCACCAAGCGGCCCTGGTGCGACCGAGCCCGCCTCCCGCGCCAGCGCGGCCCAACGGATCGCGCTCGAAGCGCTCACCCCGAAGCGGGCCGCCGCCGACCGGCAAGACGCACCGGCCGTGATCGATGCCACCGCCCGCTCCCGCAGATCCACTGACAGCGCCTTCGACATGCCCCCGACCTCCTCGTGAGGAACACTGAATCACCTCCCGCCAACCCCGTGGATCACAAACGATTCAGTCAGGCCGGAAAACGCTCTAACTCAACCGGCCCAAACGAGCCGGTCAGCTGCCGGCTGCGGTGGCCATGCCTATGTCCAACTGCCCCGCAAGCTCGCTCATAGCGTCCGCGCCCCAGCGCTGCCTCGAGCTCCTGCTCCGCCAGCTTCTCGATCAGGCAGCGGATCCGGCCCCTCAGCCCCGCTTCGATCGGGTCGAACCAAGCCTCTCCGGCAAACAGCGCCTGCTCCCCAGGCCCCTTGCTGCTATCCTTGTCCATGGCGTGGTCTCCGCCGGCGCGCCGACGCCGGTTATGGCTCGTTGAACAAGCCGGAGGCTACGTCCCCCAATTTCCCACCACACCTGCGACAGCACCAATGCGGGAGAACCAGAGTTCACTCAGCCGCTACAGCAAAGCCCGGAGTGCCGCGTTCGTCAGCCCTGGGTTCTGAGCGCTGCTGGAGTGAGACAGGGTCCCGAGTGTGGCGCACCGATGCGACCGGCTATCTGAGCCCCCCGGCGCGAGCGCCGCCATGACCCCGGCGCTGTACTGGCGACGAAGCCTTGTCAGTTACAAACTGCCGAAGACGAAATGGCGCGTGCAGGAGGATGAGGTCCAGCAGCGCGAGATGTCCCCAAAAGGAAGCCGTGCAGCAGGGCCCGAGCGTGCGGATCGGCATAGTTGGCAAGAAGCGCGAGCCCTGCCTCCCGCAACCCGGCCTCTAACCCTCCCACCGGGCGCATGCCGCGGGCGGTGCGCAGCGCGGCCGAGCGGGCGGCGTAATAGGCTAGGCGACACTCCGCCTCCGCGCCGAAATCCGTGGCGGGCAGGATCTCCGTCGCCAGCCCCAGCCCCTGGGCTTCCCCGGCCGAAAGGAGGCGGCCGCCGAGGCAGAGCTGTGCCGCCACCGCCTCGGGAAGCCGCTCCCGCAGCACAGCATGGACCACGCCCGGATAGAGGCCGAAGGCGATTTCCGGAAAGCCCAGGCGGAGGTCCTCGGCCGCCAGGACCAGATCCGCCTGCGCAAGGATCATACCGCCCGCGCCAAAGCAGCGGCCATGCGCGAGCACGGCGACCGGAACGGCGCAGGCGCGCATCGCCAGCATCAGCCCGGTCAGGGCATCAAGCTGTCGCCGCAGCGCATCGGGGCCCGCGGCGAATTCCCGTATATCGGCCCCGGCGGAGAAGCCTTTGGGGCCGGCGCCCCCGATCACCGCGAGATGCAGGTCGTTCCGCTCCGCGGTCCGGTGCAGCCGCGCCGCGAGGTCATCCATCATCGCGGCGGTCAGCGCGTTCACCTTCTCTGGCCGTTCGATCGTCATCCGAAGGACGCCATTCGCCTCGCACTCGGCGATGCGGCCGGCCGTCAAAGCTTCAACGACCGCGCGATCAGGTTGCGCTGGATCTCCGAGGTGCCCTCCCCGATGACATAGACCAGCGCGTCGCGATGGATGCGGCCAACAGGGTATTCCCGCATGATCCCGGCGCCTCCATGGATGCGGATGGCGGCCTCCGACACACGCACGGCGCATTCGGAGGCGACGAGCTTCACCTTGGCCGCAGTGGCCGCGTCAAGCGTGCCCTGGTCCACGCGCCAGGCGCCGTAATAGACGAGCCAGCGCGCCGCCTCGATCTCCGCAGCCATGTCCGCCAGCTTGTGCGCAATGGCCTGGAACTGGCCGATTGGTCGCCCGCGCACCTGGCGGTTGCGGGCATAGTCGAGCGCCGCTTCGAAGGCGCCCTGCGCCATACCGAGGGCATTGGCCGCCACGCCGACGCGGTTTTCCGAGAGGCTTGCCAGGATCACCGGATAGGTGCCGGTCCGCCCTCCTAGCAGAGCCTCGTCCGGCACGAAGGCATCTTCGATATGCACCAGCCCGGTATCCGACGCACGAATACCCTCCTTCTTGAGCCGGCTGACCTCGATGCCCGGGTTGGGCAACTCGACGAGGAAGAGGCTGACGGCATCGGGCGTCAACTCCGGCGCCGTGCGAGCCGCGAGGGTGAGGAAACCGGCGATTGGGGCATTGGTGATGTAGAGCTTGGAGCCCTTGAGACGCCATCCGCCCGGAACCTTCTCGGCGCGCGTCCGCATGGCGCGAATATCCGATCCGCCATCGGGCTCCGACAGAGCGAAGCCCGCGATCCTCTCGCCCTGCAGAGCCGGCTGGAAGAAGCGCGCCTTTTGCTCGGGCGTGCCCGCCTTCCAGATGGGCCAAATCGCCAGATGGCTGTGGCCGGACCAGGAGGAGGAGAAAGACTGACAGACCCGCGACATCTCCTCGCGCAGGATGCAGTCGGACACCTTGTCGAAGCCCGCCCCGCCATCCTCGGCCGGGTAGCGCACGCCGATCAGCCCCAGCTCACCGAAGCGCCGGAACAGCTCCTTCGGGAAGCGCTCCTCCTCCTCCGCCGCACGGACGAGGGGAGCCATCTCGGTCTCGGCGAAGCGGCGCACCGTGTCCCGCAGCGCTTCCTGTTCCGGGGTGAAGGAGAAATCCATGAGTTCCTCGATCCGTGAAAGGGGAAGGCGTCAGTCGCAGGGCAGCCCCATCTGCCGGGCGATGGCGCGGAGCTGGATCTCCCAGCTTCCCACCGTCACCGGCGCCACCAGCGCGTCCATGGCCATGCCCATGACCGGCAACTCGTCTGTCAGGCCCCAGCCGCCGCCAACATGCAGCGCAGTCTGCGTGACGCGCGTCACCGCCTGGGTGGCGAGCAGCTTGGCCGAGGAGACGTCGAGAATGATGTCCTCCAACGGCGCGCCGGAATCCCAGCGCGAGGCGGCGTGATAGGTCAGCTGCCGCACCGCCTCGATCTCCGCATGGGCTTGGGCGAGGCTGAAGGCGATGGACTGGTTGGCACCGATCGGGCGCCCGAATTGCATGCGCGTGCGCGCATATTCCACCGCCCAGGCCAGGGCCGTCTGCATATGGCCGAGCCAGCGCGCGGCCACCATGATCCGCTCGCGGTTGAAGCCGGCCATGATCTCGCGGAAGCCCGCATCGATCATGCGGCTCGCGGGAACGCGCACATCCTGCAGTGTGATGCGATAGGTCGGCGCCGGCCGGTTCACATAGGTGCCGATCTGTAACGCGTGCAGGCCGGCGCTCGCGCGGTCCACAGCGAAGAAGCGCATGCCACGCCGCCCCTGCGCGGGATCGGTCTGGGCGAGCAGCACCAGCACATCGGCCTCGCCGCCAAGGGTGATGAAGGACTTCATCCCCGACAGCACCCAATCGCCACCCCGCCGGGTGGCCTGGGTGCGGATGTTCTGCACGTCGTTGCCCGCCTCGGGCTCCGTCACCGCGATGGCGAGCAGGCAATCTCCGGCGATATTTGCGCGGGCCATGTCCAGTTGCTCACCACGGCCGAATTCGGCGAGGAGTCCGCCCGCGATCTCCTGCACCAGCAGAGCGACGGCCAGATTCGGATTCGCTTTCGCCGTCTCCTCCAGGAGGATGGCCTCCTCCGTGGCCCCGAGATCGGCGCCGCCGACCGTCTCGGGCGAGGCCACGCCGATCAGCCCGGCCGCGGCCGCGGCGTGGTAGAAATCGCGTGGGAAGGCACGGTCGCGGTCCGCGGCCTTCCAGCGCGGTACGATCTCCTTCCGGGCGAAGGTAGCGCAGAGCCCGCGGAACTCCGCCGCGATAATCGAGTTGCCTGGCCGTCTGCGCGAAGCTTCGCTCATGGGCTCCGCTCCCTCCTTACCGTGTCCTTCGGTATTCTTGATGCGGAATTTTATTCTCGCTAGAAGAGGCTATGAGGGCTGTCTTGGCCTGTCAAACATATCGGCATGGAACACCCCGCCCGGATGGTCCGGTAGGGAAGGAGGCGGATCTGCGCTGGATTCCCGGGTCAGCCCGGGAAGTTAGGCGCGCGACGCCGCGAGGGCTCAGTCTCCTGGGCGATCTCGCCGGCGATCGCCACGCTCAGGGCCGCCGCGCAATCCCTCACCCCCGCAGCGAGCCCGGCGAGGCTGACGGGCGAGAACTGCCCGCTAAAGCCGATTGCGCTGACCGCCATGACGGGCCTGCCCCCGTCACCGAAGACCGGGGCGGCGACGGTGGTCACACCGCGCACATAGCGGTCGGCGTCAATGGCATAGCCGGAACTTCGCGCCGCGCTGACCTCCTCCAGCCAGACCTCGAAGGAGGGCGGGTCCTGCCAGCGCAGCGTGGCGAAGACCTTGCGGAGTTCCGCCTCGGGTCGCCGGTCGTGCGCCGCCATGCAGCGGCCGAAGGCGCCGATCAGCATGGGCAGGCGCTGGCCGAGATTCATGTGCACGCGGATCGCCGCGTCGTTGTCGGCCCGCTCCACCAGCACCATCCGATCCTCCCCGGTCCGCTGCCAGAGGGTCATCGTCACGCTGAAGCGGGCGGCGAGCGTGTCCAGATGCGGCCGGGCGAGGCGAGCGAAGCTGGCCTTCTCTAGCGAGCCCTTCGCGATCTCCACGAATCCCAGGCCGATTGCATAGGTCTTGCGGACAGGGTCGAAGGTCACGATCCGCTCGTGAACCAGCGTCCTCAGAATATTGAAGCAGGTACTCGGGTTCAGGTCGGTTTCCCGCGCCACCTGGTTCACGCCCAGCGGCGCCCTGGCACGCGCCAGGTGCCGCACGACCTTGAAGCCACTGACCACCGCGCCAACCAGCTTGCCGGGAACGGCCTCGTCCATCCTCATCGAAGCCTTACATCTATTCTCCTGCGAGAATAGAAACCCCTAGCGCGCTGTCAATCGCCGCCGGGCGGATTCGGTGTTCCCTCCTGCCGGGCGAAGGACGCTTCGAGGAAGTCCAAGAAAACCCGTACACGCTGCGCGAGGTGGCGCCGGCTCTGGTATACGGCATGGACCGTGTCCGCCATATGGCGCTCATGCTCCGGGAAGAGCCGGATCAGGCGGCCGCTGATCAGGTCCTGCCGGACCTGGAAGTCGGCCAGCCGGGCGATGCCTGTCCCGGCGCGGGCGAGGGCCATGAGCATCTCGCCCTGATTGGCGGTGACGCTGCCATCCGCCCGGATGCGATGGACGGAGCGGTCGAAGTCCCGGAAGGTCCAGGTGCTCCAGGGCATCCGCTTGTTGAAGTTCAGGCACTCGTGCTCCGACAGGTCGGAAGGGCTGGAAGGTGTGCCGTGTGCCGCCAGATAGGAAGGCGCGGCGCAGATTACCCAGCGCATCTCCATCACCGGCCTGGCGACGAGCGAGGAGTCCGGCAGCTCGCCGATGGAGATAGCCACGTCCACCCCGCCCTCCAGCAGGTTTCCGGGCTCGTTGCCGAGCATGAATTCGAGCCGCAGCGCCGGATGCTGCCCGCGGAAGGCAGGCACGAGCGGCGCGAGGCAGTGGATGGCGAAGGTCGGCACGGAGCGGATGCGCAGCACGTCCCGCACGCGCAGGCTGGCGAGGGACAGCGCCTCCGCCTCCTCCGCCGCCGCGATCGCCTGGCGAGCGGCGGGGTAGAAGGCCTCGCCTTCCGGCGTCAGGGCCAGGCTCCGCAGGGAGCGGTTGAACAGGGCCACGCCCAGCCGGTTCTCCAGCCGCGCGATGGCCTTGCTGATGGCGGAGGGCGAGAGGGACAGCGAGCGCCCGGCCGCGGAGAAGCCGCCGTCCTCGACCGCCCGCACGAAAACCTGCATGTCCCTCAGACGGTCCACCTGTCCCCCCTGTGAAAGGCGTTCACCTCAGCTTGTCACCATTGGAAATTGCCGGGCCGTGGGCAAGACCGTAGCGTGCCCGCAAGCGCCCGGCCCCACGGGGCCGGGCAAGAATGAATGAATGGGAGCGACACGGATGCCCAAGCTGCAGGCCGCCTCGGAACAGCTCGACGCCCTGGTGATCGGGGCAGGGTTTGCGGGGCTCTACCAGCTCCATACGCTTCGGGACAAACTCGGCATGCGCGTGCGGGTGCTCGAGGCGGGCAGCGGCGTCGGCGGCACCTGGTACTGGAACCGCTATCCCGGCGCGCGCTGCGATTCCGAGAGCTACTACTACTCCTTTTCCTTCTCCGACGAGTTGCAGCAGGAATGGGGCTGGAGCGAGCGCTATCCCGAGCATGGGGAGATCCGCCGCTACCTGAATTTCGTCGCCAACAAGTTCGACCTGCGCCGGGACATCCGATTCGACACGCGCGTCGCCCGCGCCGCCTTCGACGACGCCGCCAATCTCTGGCATGTCGAAACCGAGGACGGGCAGCGCCTGTCCGCGCGCTTTCTCATCACCGCGGTGGGCTGCCTCTCCTCGGCCAATATCCCGAAGATCCCGGGCCTGGAGAGCTTCCAGGGCGAATGGTACCACACCGGACGCTGGCCGCATGAGCCCGTGGACTTCACGGGCAAGCGCGTCGGACTGATCGGCACAGGTTCCACGGGCATCCAGGCCACGCCGGTCATCGCGGAGCAGGCAGCCCATCTCACAGTGTTCCAGCGCACCGCCAATTACAGCATCCCCGCGCGGAACGGCCCCGTGCCGGAGGAAGAGCAGCGCGCGATCAAGGCGGATTACGCCGCCATCCGCGAACTGGGGCGCAAGTCCCAGAACGGGCACCCCTTCTTGGTAGCGCCGGAATCCGCGCTGGAGGTGCCGCCGGAGGAGCGGCTGGCCCGCTACGAGGCGGCCTGGGAGCGCGGCGGGCTGCGCTTCCGCGCGGCCTTCCGGGACCTGCTGGTCAACAAGGCGGCAAATGACACCGCATCGGATTTCATCCGCGCGAAGATCCGCAGCATCGTCAAGGATCCGGTCACGGCGGAGAAGCTGACGCCGAAGGACCATCCCTTCGCCACCAAGCGCCCACCGATCGACAGCAACTATTTCGAGACCTTCAACCGGGACAACGTGTCGCTGGTTGACATCAAGGCTTCGCCTATCGTCGAGATCACGCCGGCCGGCATCCGCACGCAGGATGCCGAGTACGAGCTGGACATGATCGTCTTCGCCACCGGCTTCGACGCCATGACCGGCCCGCTGCTGTCCATCGACATCCGCGGGCAGGACGGGCTCACGCTCAAGGAATCCTGGGCCGCGGGACCGCGCACCTATCTTGGCCTGCAGGTCGCGGGCTTTCCCAACATGTTCACCATCACAGGCCCCGGCAGCCCCTCGGTGCTGACCAACATGCCGGTTGCCATCGAGCAGCATGTGGACTGGATCACGCGCTGCATCCGGGACATGCGGGACCAGGGGCTGACCCGCATCGAGGCCGATCCGGCGGCGGTGGAGCGCTGGGTCGCGCATGCCAATGACGCGGCGAATGCGACACTGCTGCCGCAGGCCAACAGCTCCTGGTATCTGGGAGCCAACGTGCCGGGGAAGCCGCGGGTCTTCATGCCCTATGCCGGGGGCATGGCGAACTATGCCGCGATTTGCGAGCAGGTCACCGCCAAGGGCTATGAAGGCTTCGTCCTGAGCGCCCCCGAGCGTGCCGGACAGGAGACGGACCAAGGCGCCATGGCGGGCTAGCACCCGATGCAGGCAGTCCACCCCGACGCACTGCGGCTGCTGGACCAGATCCGGGCGGCCGGCAGCCCGACCTATGAAAGCCTGCCGCCCGCCGAGGCGCGGCTGGCCCATGCGGCGCGCGGGCGGGCGCTGCAATCCGAGCCCGATCCCATGGCGGGAATCCGGGAGATGGAGGCCAGGGACGGCGAATTCCGCGTGCCGGTCCGCCTCTACCGCCCTGCGGCAGCGGCACCGGGCGCGCTCATGCCCTGCCTCCTCTTCCTGCATGGCGGCGGCTGGGTTCTGGGCAGCCTGGAGACGCATGACTGGGTCTGCCGCCGGCTGGCGCGGGAGAGCGGCGGATGCGTGCTTTCCGTCGATTACCGGCTGGCGCCGGAGCACCCCTTTCCCGCTGCGGTGGACGACGCCCTGGCCGCACTGCGCTGGCTGGCGCGGGAGGCTGGGGCGCTCGGCATCGATCCGGCGCGCATCGCCCTGGGGGGCGACAGCGCCGGGGGCAATCTCGCGGCCGTGCTGGCGCTGATGGGGCGGGACGGCATGGCCCCGCCTAGCATCTTCCAGGCCCTGCTCTACCCGGCGGTGGACCTGGACGTGGTGGAGGGCGGATATGGCCCGCGCACCCCCGGCATGGTCCTGACAGCCGAGACGATGCACTACTTCATCGGCCACTACCTGCCCGATCCCGCCATGCGGTCCGACTGGCGAGCCTCCCCGCTCCGGGCGCCCAGCCTGCGCGACACGCCGCCGGCGCTGGTGCTGACCTGCGGGCATGATCCCCTAGCCCGCGAGGGGCGGCTCTATGCCGAGCGGCTGAAGCGGGAGGGGGTGCGCGTGACAGCGTTGCACGTGTCAGACCTGCCCCATGCCGTGCTGACCATGGACAAGGCAATCGGGCCGGCGGCGGCGCTGCTGAATTTCGTGGCGGCGATGCTGCGGGATGCCTGGCGCTGATGCCTATCCGGAAGGCGACCTGACCGCCAGTTCCTCACGCAGAACGCGCTTGAGCACCTTGCCCGAGGGGTTCCGGGGCAGCGCTTCCATCACCACTAGGTCGCGCGGCACCTTGAAGCCGGCCAAGTGGCCGCGGCAATGGCGCTGCAGCGTTGGCAGGTCTAGCGCCGCGTCCTCGCGCAGGACGACAACGGCCACGGGCTTTTCGCCCCATTGCGGATCGGGCAGGCCGATCACGGCCACCTCGTTCACCTCGGGCAGGGCATAGACCACGCGCTCGATCTCGGAGCTGGCGATGTTCTCCCCGCCGGAGATGATAAGGTCCTTCCTCCGGTCGGTCAGGAAGAGGAAGCCATCGGCATCGAGATAGCCGACATCGCCGCTCCGGAACCAACCTTCCGGATGGAAGCTCGCCGCCGTCTTCTGGGGATCCTTCCAGTACCCCTTGAACACTTTGGGGCCGCGCAGGCACACCTCGCCCTCCTGCCCCGCCGGCAGGACATGACCGGCATCGTCGCGAATAGTGATCTCCACATGTGGTGTCGCACGGCCGGTGGAACCGATCTTCGCGATCTCGAAGCCTGCCTCCATCATCGTGTCGCCGGAGCAGGTCTCGGTCAAGCCATAGGCATCCACGTAGCGGCCCGAAGGAAAGAGGTTGCGGAAGGCGCGGATGCGGCTCTCCGGCGTCCGCTCGCCGCCACCGATCACCCAGCGCAGGGAGGACAGATCTAACCCCTCGGGATTCCCGTACTCTAGCGTGCGCGACAGCATGACGGGGGCGAGCCAGGCACCGGTCAGCCGCTCCCCGGCGATCGCGCGGACCACCGCCGCCGCATCAAAATCACGGAGGATACAGAGCGAACCCCCTACCCAGAGGACGGCCATGCCCGGCAGGTCGAACGCACCCACATGGTAGAGCGGGCCGGTCACGAGCAGCCGGTCCTGCGCCGACAGGCCGAGCGCCACCACATGCTCCATGCATTTCCAGTAGAAGTTGCCGTAGCTGTGCATCACCCCCTTCGGCCGGTCAGTGGTGCCGGAGGTGTACATCAGGCGGAACAGATCCTCCTCCGTCCGCCGCACCGGCAGCGGCAGTGGGCCGGGCGGCGCAAGGCGCGAGGGGTCAGATTGAGCCTCCTGGTCCAGCAGCAGCACCGAGGGAAGGCCCGAAACGACTGGCAGGAATTCCTCATCCGCCACCAAGAAGCGGACCTCCGCATTCGCCACGATATAGGCGACCTCATCAGCCGCCAGACGGAAATTAACGGGCAGAAAGACGGCACCGAGGCGGCTGACCGCGATCGCTAACTCCACGAAGGCGATGGAGTTCTTCATGAAGGCCGCGACCACGTCGCCGACGCCGATTCCGCGGGCGGCGAGCAGCCCCGCGAGCCGGCCGGTGCGCTCCTCCAGCGCGGCATAGGTGATGCGCTGGCCCCGATAGAGGATCGCCAGCGCATCCGGCGTACGTCGCGCGTGGAAACCGACGAACGCGGAGAGGTTCTGCATGGCGGAGCCCTCCTTTAGTAGCTGCGCGGCATGCCCAGGTCGTGCTGGGCGATGAAGTTCAGCACCATCTCCTCGGAAACCGGGGCAAAGCGGAACAGGCGCGCATCGCGCCACAGGCGCTCCGCATGGAACTCCTTGGCATAGCCCATGCCGCCCATGGTCTGCATGGCACGCTCCGTCGCCTGCGCCGCCGCCTGGGCGGCCAGCAACTTCGCCCGGTTAGCCTCGGCGCCATAGGGCTGGCCGAGGTCGCAGAGCACGGCGGCCTTGTGGTTCATCAGCCGAGCGCATTCGGAGGTCGCATGTGCCTGGGCGAGCGGGAACTGGATGCCCTGATAGCTGCCAATCGGCCGCCCGCCGAAGACCTTGCGCTCGGCGCCGTAGTTCACGGCCAGACGCAGGGCGAGATCGACCGTGCCGGTCAGCCCCGCCGTGGTCACGATGCGTTCGGTGTTCAGCACTTCCAGCAGCCCAGCCCAGCCCTGGTGCTCCTCGCCCAGCAGCTCGTCCGCATGGACGCGCACGTCGTCGAAGAAGACCGAGGAGGACGGCAGGGTGTTGGTGCCGAGCTTGTCGATGGGGGTGTGCGACAGTCCTTCCCGCTCCACATCGATCAGGAAAAGGGAGATGCCCTCTGTCTTGCGCCGCACCTCCTCGACCTTCCTGGTGCGCGCAACGACGAGCATCTTCCTTGCCTGCGGCACGGCGGTGATCCAAACTTTCCGGCCGGAAAGACGCCAGCCATTGCCGTCCCGCCGGGCGAAGCTGCGGATCTCCAGGCTGTTCGTGCCGGCGTCGGGCTCGGTCAATGCCATGCAGAAGGTGATGTCGCCACTGGCCAAGCGGGGCAGCAGCTCGCGCCTCTGCTCCTCCGTGCCGCAGAGCGCGATGCTGACGCCGCCGAAGATCGGGTTGAGCATAAACATCTGCGCGAGCGTCGCCCCGGCGCCCGCGGCGGTCAGCGCCTCAATCGCCAGCGCCATCTCGAGCATGCCGAGGCCGGATCCCCCATGCTCCTCCGGCAACGCGATGCCGCAGAGCCCGGCCTCGCAGATCGCCTTCCACGCCTCCGCGGGATAGGCCTTCCGCGCATCCAGGTCGCGCCAGTATTCGGGGCCGAAGCGCTCGCCCACCTTGCGCGCGGTTTCCACCAGCATCCGCTGCTCGTCCGAAAGCTGGAAATCCATGATCAGTTCGTTCCCTCGATAGGGGTTCGCAGAAGGCGGAGCGGTTGCTCGAGACAGGCCACGATGCGGGCGAGGAAGCCTGCCGCGGCGGCCCCATCCACCACGCGATGATCGGCCGCCAGAACCAGGGTCAGCTCCCGCCGGAGCGCGGGGCGCCCTTCCGCATCGGGGCGGAACAGCTCCTCCGTCGCACCGACGCCGAGGATCATGGACTGGCCGGGATTGACGATGGGGACGAGAAAGCGCGCGCCATGCATGCCCACATTCGAGACGGTGATGGCGCCACCGCTCATCTCGTCACGCGCAAGCCTTCCATCCCGCGCCCGCTCCACCAGCGCCCCCATCCGCGCGGCGACGACATCCAGCGGGCAGCACCCGGCCTCCGCCAGCACGGGGGCGAAGAGGCCGCGCGGCGTGTCGATGGCCACCCCGACATCCGGGCTGGAAAGCTGGAGCCAGGCATCCTCGGCCCAGACCCGGTTCAGCGCGGGCTCCTCGAGCAGGGCCCGGCCGGTGGCGGCGACGATGGCGTGGGTGACGGTCAGCCGCGCCGCGCCCGGATGGGCATTCAGCTCATCGCGCAGAACCATCAGGCGCGAGATTTCGGCGGCCGCGCCGACATAGAAATGCGGGATGTCCCGCTTGGCCTGCGCAAGACGGCGCGCGGATGTCAGGCGCACGCGGTCGAGCGGCACGGCACGGCCTGCAGGTGCAGGTGCAGGAACGGCCGGCGGGGTGGCAAGTGCCTTGGCCACGTCGGCAGCCTTGATGCGGTTGCGCGGCCCGGTGCCGCGCACCGTCGCCAGCTCCAGCCCGGCCCCACGCGCCATGCGACGGGCCAAGGGCGTGGCCAGGATGCGCGGGACAGAGACAGCTGACCGAGGCGGCTCGGGGGCCGCCGCCTCGCATTCCCCCGCACCTGCCTCCTGGCCTCCTCCCGTCCAGCGTGCCACGGTCGTGCCGACGGGCACCGTCTCGCCCTCGCCCACCAGCCTCTCACGGATCTCGCCGCTGCCCGTGGCCTCGATCTCGGTTGCGATCTTGTCGGTCTCGACTACGAAGAGAACATCGCCCTTCCGCACGCCGTCGCCGGGCTTCACGCGCCATTCGGCCAGCAGCCCTTCCGTCATGGTCAGGCCGAGTTTGGGCATGAGGATGTCGGAGAGGGTCGACATGGCGTCAGCGCCCACGGAAGCTCGCCGGGCGCTTCTCGGCGAAGGCGCGGCAGCCCTCATGGGCGTCGGCGCTGTCGAGCACGAGGCCGATCATGGCCTGCTCATGCGCCAGAGCCTGCGGCAGCGGCATCTCCGCACCATCGCGCAGCGTGCGCTTCAGCAGCTTCAGCACCAGCGGGGATTTGGCGGCGACACGCTCGGCCAGCGCCATCGCCTCCTTCAGCAGCTCGGCCCTGGGCACGGCCCGGTTTGCCAGGCCCAGCGTCACCGCCTCCGCGGCGGTGATCTGGTCGCCGGTGAACATCAACTCCCGCGCGCGGCAGGGCGCGACCTGCCGCATCAGGCGCTGGCTGCCGCCGGCGCCGGGGAAGAGGCCGAGATTGATCTCCGGCAGGCCCAGCCGGGCCGTCTCCGCCAGAAGGCGGATATCCGTGCAGAGCAGCAGCTCAGTGCCGCCGCCAAGCGCGAAGCCGTTCACCGCGGCGATGGTCGGCTTGTCGCAGCGCTCCACGCGGTTAAACGCGCGGTGTAGCGCCTCGCCCAACTCCAGGTAATGCGGCAGGCCCTGGCGGCTCTCCAGGTCGCGGATGTCGCCGCCGGCCACGAAGGCCTTCTCGCCCGCGCCGGTGATGACGATGACATGCACCGATGGATCCGCCTCGGCGGCCATGAACTCGGCTTCGAAGGCATCCAGCGTGGCCAGGTCCAGCGCGTTCAGCGCGGCGGGCCGATTGATCGTCAGCAGCGCCACGGCGCCTCGGGTCTCGGACAGGATAAGGGGCTCGGCCATGCTCGGCTCCTAGGTCAGGCTGCGCCGGACAGCGTCGGCGATACGGGCCGCATCCGGGCGCCAGGCGGCCTCCAGCGGCTTGGCAAAAGGCACCGGGGTGAAGGGGGCGGCGACGCGAAGGATCGGCCCGTCCAGCTCGTCAAAGCCTGCATCGGCCATGCTCGCCGCGATCTCGGCACCCACGCCGAAGGCTTCGACCGCCTCATGCGCGATGACGAGGTGATGCGTGCGCGACAGGCTCTCGAGCACCGCCGCCTCATCCCAGGGCTGGAGAGAGCGGAGATCCAGCACCTCCGCCTCTACGCCGTCACGCGCGAGGATCTCCGCCGCATCCAACGCCCAATGGACGGCGGCACCGTAGCAGGCGATGGTCGCGTCCCGCCCGGGCCGCGCGATCCGGGCGCGACCGATCGGCACGGACTCCGGCGTGTCCGACAACTCGCCCTTCATGGAGTAGAGCGCTTTGTGCTCCACCACGACGACCGGATCAGGATCCGCGATGGCGGCGCGCAGCAGCCCATAGGCATCGGCCGGCGTGGCGGGGCAGACCACCTTCAGCCCTGGGATGTGGCAGAACCAGGCCTCCAGGCATTGCGAATGCTGCGGCCCGGCCGAGACACCGCCGCCATGGGGCGTGCGCAGCACCATCGGCACGCCACGCTGGCCCCCGAACATAAAGCGCGCCTTCGCCGCTTGGTTCACCATCGCGTCCATGGCCAGGGTGACGAAATCCATGAACATGATCTCGGCCACCGGGCGCAGGCCGGAGAGCGCCGCGCCGACGGCCGCGCCCACAAGCGCCGCCTCGGCAATCGGCGTGTCCCGCACGCGCTCCGCCCCGAAGCGGGCATGCAGGCCGCGCGTGACGCCGAAGGGGCCGCCGGCTGCGCCGATATCCTCGCCCAGGAGGATGACGCCGGCATCCTCCTCCATGGCGTCCGCCAAAGCGCGGTTGATGGCCTGGACATAGCGGGTCTCTGCCATGGCTCAGGCCTCCGCCGCCGCATAGGCCGCGTCGCGCGCATCCTCCCACGCCGCCTCCGGCGCCGCGCGTCCGGCGGCGACGGCGGCCAGCACGGCCTCCCGCACCGCCGCCTCGATCGCCTCCAGCTCGGCCTCCGGCCTTCCCTCGGCCAGCAGGATGGAGCGGGCGCGGGCGATCGGATCGTGCCCGGCCGCCTCCGCCGCCTCCGCCGGATCGCGATAGCGCTGCGGGTCGCCCTCGTAATGGCCGCGCCAGCGCCGCGTGCGCGCCTCGAGTAGGAAGGGCCCCTCCCCGCGCCGCAGCCCCTCCACCGCCCCGGCCGCCGCCGCCGAGACGGCGAAGACGTCATTGCCGTCCACCTCGCGATGCGGGATGCCGAAGGCGGCCGCCAGGGCCGAAAGCCTGGCCGCGACCTGCGTGTCCGTGCGGCTGAACTCCGCCCAGCCATTGTTCTCGCAGACCAGCAGCAGGGGCAGGCGCCAGAGGGCCGCGCAATTCATCGTCTCGTGCATCGCACCCTCGGCCAGGGCGCCATCCCCGAAGAAGGCGACCGCAACACCCGCGTCGCCCGCGACCCGATGCGCCAGGGCCGCGCCGAGCGCGATCGGCGCGCCCGCGCCGACGATGCCATTCGCGCCCAGCATCCCGCGGGCGAGATCGGCCACATGCATCGAGCCGCCCCGGCCGCGGCAGATGCCGCTCGCCTTGCCCATTACCTCCGCAAAAAAGCCGTCCAGCGCGATGCCGCGCGCGATGGCATGGCCATGCCCTCGATGGGTGGAGGCTAGGCTGTCCTGCGCGTCGAGCGCGGCGCATACGCCCGCCGCGACGCCCTCCTGCCCCACGGAGAGATGAATGAAGCCCGGCACCTCTCCATCGGCGAAGAGGCGCGCCAACGCCAGCTCAGCCTCGCGGATGGTCAACATCACCCTGAACAGCGAAACCCTGTCTGTCATTCCGAATTCACACCTGGAGGTATCGGCTCTGCACCGTGGGGTCGGCCTGGAACTGCGCGACATTGCCGCTCCAGACGATGCTGCCCTTGTCGATGACGGCCACGCGGGTCGCGACGGCCAGGCAGAAGCGACTGTTCTGCTCAGCGAGGACGATGGTGGTGCCGGCGGCGCGCAGCTCGCGGATCAGGCGGCCGATCTCGGCCACGATCAGCGGCGCCAGTCCTTCAGAGGGCTCGTCGAGCAGAAGCACGGCAGGGTTTCCCATCAGCGCGCGTGCGATGGTGAGCATCTGCTGCTCTCCGCCCGAAAGGCGCCCGGCCAGGCGCCGGCGCAGCGGCACCAGAAGCGGGAAGCTGTCAAAGGCACGGGCCACGGTCCAGTTCGCGCCGCCATCCGGGCCGCGCTTCTGCGCGATCTCTAGATTTTCCTCCACCGTGTGCTCGGGGAAGACCTGGCGGTCCTCCGGCACATAGGCGATGCCGCAGCGGGCGATGTGATAGGGCTTGCGTCCCGCCACATCCTCGCCGCGCAGGCTGACGCGGCCGGCGCGCGGGGGCAGGACGCCGGCGATCGCCTTGAAGGTCGTGCTCTTGCCCGCTCCATTGCGCCCCATCAGCGCCAGCGTCTCGCCGCGCCCGACCTCGAAGCAGACGCCGAACAGCACTTGGCTCGCACCATAGGCGGCGTCCAGCCCGTCCACCGACAGCTCGATGACCGGCCCGCTCACGGCGCCGTCTCCAGCGCGTGCTCGCTGCCGAGATAGGCCTCGATGACGGCGGGATCACGCCGGATCTCCTCGGGCGTTCCCTGCGCCAGCACCGTGCCATAGCGCAGCACCCGCACCGTCTCCGCGATGCGGAAGACGATGTCCATGTCGTGCTCGATAAAGATCAGGGTCATCCGCCGCGCCTGCCAGAGGCCATGGACACGGTCGATCATGCGCCAGCGCTCATCCGGCCCCATGCCGGCAGTCGGCTCGTCCAACAGCAGCACCTTCGGGTCGAGCGCGAGGGCCAGGGCGATGTCGAGCAGCTTCTGGTCACCATGCGAGAGCTGGCGCGCGACCGTGCCGGCCAAGTTCCGCAGGCCGCACAGCTCCATCACTTCCTCCGCCCGCAGGGCAACGTCGCGCGGCGGGAAGGCGCGGAACAGGTTCGCCGTGCGGCCCTCATGCGTCAGGATGGCTGCGGCCAGGCTCTCGGCCACGGTGAAGCTGGGGAAGAGATTGGCCACCTGGAAGGCGCGCCCGATGCCCCGGCGGACGATGGCCTGCCGGTCGAGCCCGGTGATGTCCTGGCCATCCAGCAGAACGCGGCCGGCGCTCGGTGCAATCATGCCCGTGATCAGGTGGAACAAGGTGGTCTTGCCCGCGCCATTCGGCCCGATGATCGCGGAGAGCGAGCCGGCGGCGAAATCGAGCGTGACGTCGTTGGTCGCCACGATTCCGCCGAAGCTGCGGCGCAGCCCCTGCAGCGCGAGCGCGCCGCCTCTCATGCCCCTCCCCCTTCCGCCGTCGCATTGCCGCGCGGGCCGGGCAACTCGCCATAGGTCGCCCAGGATCCGGCGACGAGCCAGCCGGCATCCACCGGCAGGTTGATGCCGGTGATCGCCCCGGCGGCGTCGGAGGCCAGGAAGCAGACGGCCTCGGCGATGTCCCCTGGCGTCACCATGCGGCCGAGGGCGCTCGCTCCCTCCAGCCGCGACACGTCGCGCTCGCCGCGGTCGATCTGGGCCTGCAGCCCCGGCGTGCGGGTGAAGCCCGGCGAGACGGCATTGACCCGCACGCCCGAGCGCCCCCATTCGGCCGCGAGGCAGCGCGTCATCTCGATGACGGCAGCCTTCGCGGGGGAATAGGCGTGCAGGGGCATGGAACGGATGCCTGCGATGGAGGCGATGGTGACGATGGATCCCCGCCCGCGTAGCGCCATGCGCCGCCCGAAGGCCACGGCCGAGTTCCACGTGCCGATCTGGTCCACCCGGATGACGCGCTCGACTTCCGCCTCGTCCAGCGCCTCGGCGCGGAGCGGGCGCTGGAGGATGCCCGCGCAGGTCACGAGGATGTCCGGCGCGCCGAGCGCCGCTTCGACCTCGGCGGCGGCGGCCTCGTTCGCATCCATCCGCCCGACATCGAGCGCGAAGGAGGCGCCCTTCAGATCGCCGGCCAGCGCCGCCGCACGTGCCGCGTCGATATCCAGCACGGCGACCCGGGCGCCGCGCTCGGCCAGCATGCGGCAGCAGGCGGCTCCGATGCCGCTGGCACCGCCCGTGACGGCGGCGATGCGCCCGGCAAGAGGGGGGTTGCTCATGCCTTCTGCCTTTCCCGCCGGCTGCGCCATACTTCCACCGCCCAGTCCAGCATGCCCTTCCGCAGGCCGAGGACGAGCAGCAGCAGCACGGCGCCGAAGAACAGCCCGTGATGCTCGGTGAAGGCGGTGATCCGGTCGCTGATGAAGAGGAAGGTCGCCGCGCCGAGCAGCGGCCCGAGGAAGGTGCCGATGCCGCCCAGCATGATCATGAACAGCGCCTCGCCCGAGGTGGTCCAGTATAGGAAGGTCGGGAAGGCGCCGGAGACATAGAGCGACATCAGCACGCCCGAGAGCCCGGCGAAGGTTCCTGCGATGACGAATGCGCCCAGGCGGTAGCGGAAGACGGAGAGGCCCAGGAAGGCTGCGCGCTGCGGGTTGTCGCGCAGCATCCGCAGCGCCACGCCAAAGGGCGAGCGGATCACCTGCCGCAGCAGCACCGCGGCCACAGCCAGGCAGGCGGCCGCGAAGAGCGCGAGATGCGCGGGCCGTGCCAACTCGATGCCGAGGAAGGGAGGCTTGGGAACGCCGCCCATCAGCCCCTGGTCGCCACCCGTGAGGGAGACCCAGGAGATGACCATGGAATGGATCAGCATCTGGAAGGCGAGCGTCAGGAAGGCGAAATAGATCTCCGACAGGCGCACGCAAAGCGCCCCGATGACCAGGGCGAGCAGCGCGCTCCAGAGCAGGGCCGCGAGAATGGCTGCCGGGACTGACCAGCCGCCCGACTGCATCAGAAGTCCAAAGGCATAGGCTCCGCTGCCGAAGAATGCAGCATGGCCGAAGGAGACGAGGCCGGCGGTTCCGATCAGCAGGTTCAGGGACAGCACCAGGAGGCCGAAGATCCCGAAGCGGATGATGAAGTCCACCAGCCCGTTCGAGCCGAGGCCGAAAACGAGCGCGACGGCGACGAGAAGCGCGCCGAGGGCGATCAGCGCGTCGCCGCGCCAGCCGGAGAGGCGCCTCATGCCAGGTGCTTCCCGGCCAGGCCGCTCGGCTTCACGAGCAGGATGGCGGCCATCATCAGGAACATCAGCCCTTCCGTGAACAGAGGGAAGCCGATAGAGCCGAAGGACCGGGTAAGGCCGATCAGCAGCGCCGCGGCCAGCGCGCCGCCGATCGAGCCCATGCCGCCGATCACCGTCACGATGAAGCTCTCGATCAGGATCGAGACGCCCGCGCCGGGTACCACGGAGCGGATCGGCGCAGACAGCGCGCCCGCAAGCCCGGCCAGCCCGGCGCCGATGGCGAAGACGGCCGCAAAGACGAGGCTGGTATTCACCCCGAGCGAGGCCACCATGGTCGGATTGACCGCCGCGGCACGCACGGTGCGGCCGAAGCGCGTCCGGCTCATCCCCAGCGCGAGAAGCAGCGCCACGGCGAGGGTGATCCCGAAGAGGACTAGATAGAAGAGCGGGACGATGCCGCCGCCGATCAGCAGCGGGGGGCGCCGAAAGGTTTCCGGCATGTCCATCTTCAGGAAGTCGCCACCCCAGACGATCTTCACCACATCATCCATGATGAGGATGATGGCGTAGCAGACAAGGAGCTGCATCAGCACGTCCGCGCCATAAATGCGGCGGAACAGGGTGCGTTCCATGAGCAGGCCGAAGACCGCGACCCCGAGGGCTCCGGCAGCCGTCGCCACCAGGAAGCTTTCGGTCAGGCCATAGGCGGATAGGGCGAAATAGGCACCCAGCATGTAGAGCGTGCCGTGGGCGAAGTTCACTAGCCCCAGCACGCCGAAGATCAACGTCAGGCCGGAGGCCACGAGGAAGAGAAGAAGGCCGATGGTGAGGCCCGCCGAAACCTGTGTGACTACGCAGGAGAGTGAGCCCATACAGGCCACGAGTTCGCCGAGATCCATGAAGCACGCTCCAGGCAGGAAAGGCGGAGGGCCGCGTGCGACGCGGTCCCGGAGGAAAGGCTCAGGCCCAGCCCTTGCCCTTCTTCCATTCCTGCTCGAGCTGGGCGATCTGGTTCCAGTCGGCCGTCTTAATACCCTCAACATAAGGCTCGGCGGGGATGGTCGTGCCCCAGCCTATGGCGTAGCCCACCAGCGTCTGGTCCTCGGCCCGCATGGTCACCTTTCCGTCGGCGCCGAAGGGGCTATCGATGGTCAAGCCGCGAAGCGCCGCGGCCAGCTGGCGCGGGTCGGTGCCGCCCACCTTTCTCAGCGCGGCGGTGGTCAGATGCACCGCCGTCGCGGCCTGCCAGGCCCAGTTGGTGGGATAGTTGTTGTAGCGGCGGTGATAGTCCCGCCCGAAGGCAGCATTGGTCGGCTGGGCCGGGTAGCTGGATAGGTAGCGGTTGCCGGAATGTACGCCGCGCGGTAGCTGCTTGATCTGCTTCAGCGTGGTGTAGTCCGCCATGTTAACTGCGAAATACTGGGCTTGGTTAAACAGCCCGTAGAGCGCCGCCTGCTCCACGAAGGCAACGAGGTCGCCGGCCCAGAGGCAGGAGTAAACAGCCTGCGGACGCCCCTGGGCGAGGCGCGTTACATTCTCCGTGTAATCCGGCTGGAACAGCTTCGGCCAGGTCTCACCGACCACCTGCACATCCGAGGCAAAATACTTCAGGTACTCCATGAACTCGGCCGTCGTGTCCCGGCCATAGGCGTAGTCCGGCGAGACGGTCATCCAGCGACGGAGGTTCTTAGCCTTGACGATCTCCGCCGCATAGACGCCGCCTGCGATGGAATCATGGATGCCCTGCCGCGCGACGCGGAACGCGTTCCAGAACCGCTGCTTCGGATCGGCGCTCATCGCCGAGGTTTCGGTGTTGATGTGCAGTGTCAGCGTGCCCGTCTCGCGCACCACCTCATGCACCGCGAAGCCACCGGAGGAGGGCTCGCCGTCAAACAGGATATCCACGCCGTCGCTGATCATCTCGCGGGCCAGCCGCGCCGCTTCCGCCGGCACACCGCGGCTGTCGCGCACGATCACCTCGATCGGCCGACCCTCCAGCCCGCCCTCGGCGTTAAACTTCTCCACCTCCATCAGCACCGCATCGCGGGAGGAAATACCGAGCTGCGCGACGCGCCCGGAGAGGATGGTCGGCATGCCGATGCGGATGGGTCGTCGCCCCTGGCCCCGGGCGATCATGGGGAAGCCCGTGACAGAGGCGGCGCCCATTCCCACCGACGCCGTGAGAAGGCCGCGGCGGCTCGGGCCGCCAGGATCGGCTTTGGACATGTTTCTCTCCCTTGGGTCCGGCTTTCCGCCAGTAACCATGGGCGCTTCGAGGCGCCGCGAAAGGAAGGCTAGGTGCCGCGAGGTCCGGGCGTCAACGAGAAAGGTGAGCGGTCATTCATTTTTTTCCGCCTTTCCCGGTGCAGGATCGGCGCCCGCCAAGCCGTGACGGATTAACTTGGAATAGGCGCTCCACAGCGCGTCGGGAGGGCGCCTTATTTGGCCGTCATCGGTATAGGCGTACCGCATGCTCGTGTAGCTGCGCATGGCCATGAGTAGGAAAACGAGCGGCTCCAGCTCCTCGTCCGTGAAGCCAGGCAGCGCGCCGCGCGCACGGGCTTGGCGGAGCGCGGCTAGGTAGTCTTCGGCGATGTTCTTAAAATGCTTTCGGAACCCCTCCGGGGCGAAAAGCTCCGCCCCGTTCAGAATCCCGAAGAAGGCCGGGCGTTGCTGCAGGAAGTTAAAAAAGGCGGCGAACCTGCGCTCCTCCCGCTGGACCTCTCCGGTCACCCCGTGAACTTCCGCCGCGATATGCGCCAGCATCTCCTCGCCCAGGACCGGCAGCAGCTGGTCGAGGAGATCCTGCCGTGAGGCGAAGTAGTTGTAGAAGGTGCCCTGCGCCACGCCGGCAGCCTCGGTGATCCGTGCGATGGAGGCTTCTGCATAGCCGAACTCGCCCACCACACGGGCCGCGGCATCGAACAGAGCGCGGCGCACGCGCTCGCTGTTCTGCTGGCGCTTGCCGCGGGGGGGGGCCGTCTCAGGTACCCCGGAACGCCGGTCAGCCACAGCCGCGCCGGGCTCCGGCTCGTGGGCGGGCGGGGCACGCATGGCGGCGCCGGAGCATGCGGATTCTCCAGGAAACGGGCACCAAAGCCCAGGGCACGCATCGATGACGGGATCGGCGGGGCAGATCAAGCTTGTGCCCGCCTCCGACATGCGCGACAAGGCCGCCCCGATCCGGAGTGCCCGGCTAGGTCGCGTCGATCTGCACACCCTCGCGCCGCACCACCGCGCCCCACTTCTCGATCTCGCTGTTGACGAAAGCCGTGAACTCCTCGGGCGTGCCATAGGCGGGCGTGCCGGCCATCTCATCGAACCGGGCCTTTGCCTCAGGCGTCGCGAGCAGCGCCTTAATCTCCAGGTTCACTGCCTCCAGCGCGGGGCGGGGCACGCCAGCGGGGGCGAAGATACCGAACCAGGAATTCATCTCGTACTCGGCCAACTCCGGCATGGTTTCCCGCAGCGCGGGAATGTCGGGCAGGCGCGGATTGCGCTCCGCGCTGGTGACGGCAAGGGCCTTCACCTTCCCGTTTCTGACCTGTTGGATCGCCGTGGAGAGATTGTCGAACATGAACTGGATGTTGCCGGCCATCAGGTCCAGCATGGCCGGCGCCGAGCCTCGGTAATGCACTGGCGCAGCCTCCGTGCCTGTGAGCTGGTTGAACCAGGCACCGCAGACATGCGGGGACTGACCGACACCCGCCGTGCCGTAGGTCAGCTTGCCCCGATTGCGGCGGAGATAAGCGACGAATTCCGGTACGGTGGACGCGGGCACCGACGGGTGCAGCACAAGCACATTCGCCGTGCGGATCATGTTAGAGACGGGCTGGAAGTTCTCAGGTTTGTAGGGAAGATTGCGGAACAGCGAGTAAGCGATGCTCTGCGGGCCGATATTGGAACTCAGCAGCGTCAGCATATCCGGCGCCGCGCGGGCGACCTCGGTCGCCGCGATGGTGCCACCACCGCCGCCCTTGTTGTCCACCACTACAGAGGCGCCCCAGCGTGACTGCAGATGCGCCGCCAGCAGCCGGGCCATGATATCGGTGGTGCCGCCCGGCGCCGCGGCGACAAGCAGCTTGATCGGCTGGCTCGGCCGCCAGTTGCTCGCCCGTCCGGTGGCAGGCAACAGACCTGCAAGGGGCACCATAAGCGCGGCGCGGCGCGGAAGAACGATCATCGGACTGTTTCCATCCTGCACTGTCGTTATGGTTCGTTCGCTGCGCAGCCGGCGGGACTCTTCTGGGTCCGCCAGGTTCCCTACGGCTGCCCGGGCTCCTCCTCGGCTTCGGCATAGGGGAGCGCGATGTTATGCGGGCCGGCGGGCGGGTCGAAGCGGATACGCAGCGCGTCCCCGAGCCGCGGCTCCTCCGCCGCCGCGCCACGGAGATTGACCATGATCCGCGGCCCTTCCTCCATCGCCACGAGCGCCACCACATAGGGTAGGTCGGGCTTGAAGGCCGGCGAGGGCGGGCGGTGCACGCGCGTGTGGCTCACCAGCCACCCGCGCCCGCTCGCCACTTCCCAGCTCGGGGCCGGCGCGTGGCAGTGGGCGCAGAGGGCGCGCGGCGGAAACTGGGCCTGACCACAGGCGGCGCAGCGCTGCAGCCGTAGTTCGCCGCGCGCGGCGCCCTCCCAGAAGGGCGCGGTATCCGCATTGGGCACCGGAAGCGGCTTGGCAGGGAGCTCCGCCATCTCAGCTCCTCCCCAGCACGAGCGAGCAATGGGCGGAGAGGATGCCGCCATCGCCATGAACGAAGGCCAGCTCCGCATCCGGCACCTGCCGCGCCGCCGCCTCTCCGCGAAGTTGCCGCACCGCCTCCACCACGTGAAACAGCCCGCCCGCCGCACCGGAATGCGCGTAGGACATCAGCCCTCCATGGGTGTTGCAGGGCAAGCGTCCGCCGAGGTCGAGCGCACCGGCCAGCGCCGCCGGCCCCGCCTCCCCCTTCTCGAAGAAGCCGATGGATTCTAGCTCGACGAGCAGGGTCACGGTGAAGCTGTCATAGATCTCGGCTACATTGATGTCGGCTGGCTTCACCCCGGCGCGGGCGAAGGCCTGGGCCGCGCTCTCGCGGCAGCCGAAATCCGTCAGGCTCGGGGCGGCGACCAGATGCTCATGCGTGTTCTTCTGCCCGGTTCCCAGCAGCGTGACCGGCCGGCGCGCCGTGTCCCACGCCGCATCCGGCGCGCTGACCACCAGCGCCGCGCCGCCATCGGAGATCAGGCAGCAATCGAGCAGCCGCAGCGGCTCCGCGATCGGCCGGCTGGCCAGCACATCGGCCACCGTAATCGGCGCCCGCATCTGCGCCTTGGGATTTCGCACCGCATGGGTGCGGCTGGCCACCGCCATGGCGGCTAGGTGCTCGGGCGTCGCGCCGTATTCATGCATGTAGGCGCGCGCTACCAGCGCATAGAGGGCGGGAACCGTCACGCCGAATGGCCGCTCGAACTGCGGATGCCCGACTTCGGACAGCGCCGCCACGGCGCGGTCGCGCGAAAGCCCGGTCAGGCGGTTGTCGCCCGCGACGACGAGCACATGCCGGCAGATCCCCGCCTCCACCAGCGCGGCCGCCTGCATCATCATAATGCAGCCCGTGGCGCCGCCCGCCTGGATTGCGGCGGAATAGGCGGGCTGGACGCCGAAATACTCGCAGAACACGGAAGCGAGCATCAGATGCGGCTCGCTGAAGGAATAGGCGCAGAGCACGCCGTCGATGTCGCCGGGCCGCAGCCCCGCATTGGCCAGGGCGAGCCCGGCCGCCTCGGCATGGAGTCCCATGCAGGTCGATCCGGGCAGCTCGCCCACCGCTGTATCGGCGGCCCCGGTGATGACAGCGCGCCCAGGGCTCATCGGGCGCCCTCCTCCCGGTCCATCCGGTCCCAATCGAAGTCTAGCGGCTGCTTGGACAGGAAGCAGTCCACAGCGGCTCGGTGGTCGGAACCGTTGATCGCGATGGCTTGGGCGAAGGCCTCCATCTCCGCCAGGGCGCGCTGGTCGAGGTTGAAGGACTGGTTCATCGCGCTCTTCGTCATGCCGAGCGCCACGGTGGAGGCATGGCGAAAGCGCCCGGCGAAAGCCATTGCGCGATGCATCAGCTGCTCCGGCGGGTGGATCTCAAGTACGATGCCGAGTGAGCGGGCCTCGTCCACCCCCACCGTGCGCGCCGTCATCGCCAGCTCCTTCGCGCGCTGCAGGCCGAGAATGCGCGGCAGCAGCCAGAAGGCGCCGAGATCCGGCACGAGGCCGATACGGGCGAAGACGGCGCAGAAGCTCGCACGGGAGCTTGCCAGCACGAAATCCGCAGCCAGCGCCAGCATGAACCCGGCACCGAAGGCGGGCCCGTCCACCGCGGCGATGACGGGCTTCTCCAGGTTCACCAGCTCGGGGAACCAAGTGTGCAGCGCCCGGATTCGCGCCCGCGCACCCTCCAGGTCGCCGCGTACCGCCTCCAGCGCCGCCAGATCGCCGCCGGCGCAGAAGGCGCCGCCCGCACCGTTGATCACCAGCGCCTTCAGGGCGCGATCCTGCCGCACCCGCGCCACGACATCGGCGATCTCCTCCCGCATGCGGGCGTTCAGCGCGTTGCGCTTCTCCGGACGGTGGAGGGTGAGGACCCCGATCCCGTCATCCATCGCCCAGCGGACGGCTTCGTAGCCGTCCGTCTGCGGCTCATTCTCCCGCGTCATGCCCCATGGCCCTCCGCCGTTGTCCCCTCCCCACGCGGGATGGCCACGCCCGTGATCACGGCCTCGCCGCTCTCGTCGCGGACCCACACCTCGTAGCCGGGCCCATCGCTGCGCGCGGCGCCGCCGGCCGTCACCCGCGTGCCCGTCAGCACGGGCCGCACGAAGCGGATGTCGAGGGAGACCGCCACCTCGCTTCCCAGGGCCTGCCGGAGCGACTGCCAGATGAGGTTCAGCGACAGCATCCCATGCGCGATGGGACGGCCAAAGGGCGTGGCGGCGGCGAAGGCCTCATCCACATGGACGGGGTTGAAGTCGTCGGTGATCGCGGCATAGGCGAGCACCGCCTCGTGATCGACGTGGAGGCTCACCGCGGGCAGCGCGGCCGGGGCGGGGGTCATGCCGCCCACAGCACGGTCATCCGCCCGGTGAAAAGCAACCCCTCGGCGCCCCTGGTTTCCATCGCCAGGGTGACGCGCCGCCTTTCGCGCCGGATCTCCTTGGCGGCGCAGGTCATGGTGGTCACCAGCTTCCCGCCGATCCGGGGAAGCCGGAACAGGTCAAAATGCTGGCTCGCATGGATGTTGCCGGGCGGACGGCGGGGGACCACGTCTCCATAGGCCCGCATGGAGACGACCGCGACCATGCCATGCGGCATCAGCTCGCCCAGGTCATCCGCCGGGAAGAGGCGGCGCCACTGCGCGACCACTGCCGGATCGAGCCTGTAGGTCGCGTTGCCCAGCACTTGGCCAGGCACGAAGTCGTCGTAGAGGGTCGGGGAGCCGCCCGGTGGCGGCGCCTCCTGGCGCGCGCGCCCGGCACCAGTGCCTGCCTCCAAGGAGCCCTCCCATTCGCCTTAGCGAATATCTATTTTCTTTATGGACAGACTAGGCCGCCCGGTTCGCGGGTGTCAAACGGCTGGCGGCCCCGAAACGACCAGGGCATCGAGCGCCACGGCCCCCTCGGGGCGCACGAGGAGTGGGTTGATCTCGACCGAGCGGATCTCCGCCGCCCGCGAGGCCGCCAGCTCCGAAACCCGGCACAGGGCGGTGATCAGCCCATCGCGGTCGAGCGGCGGGCCACCGCGCCAGCCCTGGAGCAGCCGGGAGGCGCCCCGCACTTGGTCGACCAGGCGCGCGGCGCGTGTTGGCGAGAGCGGTGCGGAGCCGAAGGCGACGTCCTGGAACAACTCCACCGCGATGCCACCCAGCCCGAACATCACCATCGGGCCGAAGACCGGGTCCTGCTGGACGCCGATGATGGTCTCCAGTCCCTTGCCCGCCATTGGCGCGATGAGCACGCCATCGATCCGGGCCATGGGGGCATGCGCGCCCGCCCGGTCCATCAACAACCGGAAGCCCGCCTCGACTGAGGCGGCATCCGCCAGCCCAAGCAGGACGCCACCAATCTCCGTCTTGTGCGGGATGTCCTCCGACAGGATCTTTGCCACCACCGGGTAGCCGACCGCCTCGGCCGCCGCCACTGCCCCGGCCGCATCCGTCACGACCCGCTCGGGAAGAACCGGGACGCCGGCGGCGGCCAGCAGCGCCTTGGCGCCTGCCTCGTGCCGCGCATCGATCGCCCCGCCGTAGGGCGGCGACACAGCGGGCAGCGCCTCGGCCGCGGCCTGGAGCCCTGGCAGGGCCGACGCCGCCCCCACTGCGCGCATTGCGCGCGAGGGATCATCGAAAACGGGAATGCCGATCTCCCCAAGCTGGTCGCGCACCGTCTCGTCCTGCGTGGTGACCGCGACGAGAAGGCGATCCGGATAACGCTGCCGCAGCCGCCGGAACCCCTGCTCCACCTTGGCGAACAGGGCCGGGTTCCGCAGCGTATGGGCAAAGTAGGTAACGACAGTCGGGATGGCCGTGCGCTCCAACACGCTGCCGATCAGCGTCTCCACGGCATCCATCCGCGGGATCGCATTGGCCGTGGTGTCCACCGGATTGACCCCGGCCGCTGCGGGTAGGCTTTCGGCGACTGCGCCGAGCACCTCCGGCGGGAAGGGCGGCAGCGAAAGGCCAGCCGTGCTCGCGGCATCGGCCATCAGCACACCGATTCCGCCGGAGATGGACACGATGCCCACATCCCGCCCGCCGGGCATACGGCCCAGACTGCAAAGCTGGGCGATGTCAATCATCTCCTCGATGCTCTGCGCGCGCCAGGCGCCGCCCTCGCGCAGCACGGCGTCATAGACGCGGTCCTCGCCGGCCAGGGAGCCCGTATGCGTCGCCGCCGCGGCCGCCCCCGCCTCGCTGGCGCCCACCTTCATCACGATCACCGGCTTGCCCGCCCGGGCTGCCTTCAGCAGCGCCGTGCGCAGCCGCGTGCCGTCCCGGCACCCCTCCAGCGCCGCGCAAATTACCGAGGTGCCCTCGTCACCGGCCAGCAGGGCGATGCATTCGGCCACGTCCAGGTCGGCCTCGTTGCCGGTCGCGACCGCACGGCTCATCCCGATCCCGCGCAGATGCGCGCAGGCATAGGCATGGGAGCCGAAGGCGCCGCTCTGCGTCACGAAGGCAACACGGCCGGGTCGGAAGCGCATGCTGTCCAGCGTGGTGGTGAAGGTCGCAAAAAGCCCGTCCGGCACACTGACGGAGCCGAGCGCATTCGGCCCGGTGATGCGGATGCCCGCGCGACGCGCCAAGGCCAGGATCCGCTCCTGCCGCGCGGCACCCTCGGGCCCCTCCTCGGCGAAGCCGGAAGAGAGCACCTGCACCAGGAGAATTCCCCGTGCGGCGCAGGCTTCAAGCGCCGCCTCCACGGCATGGGCCGGCACGATCACCAGGGCCTGATCCGGCGTTTCCGGAAGATCGGCGACGCTGCGGAAGGCCGGCAGCCCCTGCACCATCCCGCCGGAGCCGTTCACGGGATAGATCCGGCCAGCGAAGCCGAAGCGCTTCAGGTAATCCACCGGCCGTCCGCCAAGCTTCGCAGGATCGGATGAGGCGCCGATGATGGCGATCGAATCAGGCCGGAACAGCGCTTTGCGGAGCCATGCCTCGCCCCTGGAACCATCGGCCGGCCGGGAGCATGCGGGCAGGGTCACGACGGACATGGCGTCCTCCATCCATCTCGCCGCCTCCAGTCCGTGCGGCCAGAATTCTGCTCCGAGAATTACTTTTCTTTTCCAAGAATGAGGCTAAAGCAGTTCCTAAGAAGGTGTCAAAGACCAGGGAGGGAGCCTCATGACGGTGCCGGGCCAAATGTGGCCGTCGATCCAGGGTGTCGGCGCGTCAGCGTCTGCGGCCCGGGCCGCAGGCCTGACAGTCGCGGCCCTGTTCCATCAGCAGGCCGGAAGGGCCGGAAGCCGCATCGCTATCGAGGATGGCTCGGGCGTCCTCAGCTACGAGGATCTCGCTGCGCGCGTCCACCGCCTAACCCATGCTCTGCATGCCCGGGGCGTGCGGCGCGGGGACCGGATCGCCCTCCTTTCGGAGAATCGGCGGGAGTATATCGAGCTGCAGCTCGCTGCCGCGCAGTCCGGGGCCATTCTCGCCTGTCAGAACTGGCGGCAGTCCGACGCTGAACTCGCCCACTGCCTGCGCCTCGTGGCGCCGCGGCTCGTCTTCGTCTCTGAGCGCCACACGGACCGCCTACGGGGAATCGAGCCGACCCTGGCCGAGACGTTGGTGCTGGGCGGGGAATACGAGGCGCTGATCCGTGCCACGCCCGCCGGTCCCGCGCCCGACATGGCGGAGCCGGAGGACGGGCTTGTAATCCTCTACGCCAGCGGCACGACCGGCCTGCCCAAGGCCGCCGTCATCAGCCACCGCGCGATGATCGCGCGCGGCGCGATCGCCAGGATGGACGAGGTGTTCTTTCCCGACCGCGCCTTCGTTGCCTGGACGCCGCTGTTTCACATGGGCGCCACGGACAGCAGCCTGGCCGCTATGATGCATGGCGCCAAGGTGATCGTGATGGACGGTTTCGACCCGCCCGCCATCGCCGATCTCGTCGAGCGCGAGCGAATCGGCTGGCTGGCCCTGATGCCCGGCATGTTCTCCCGCATGATCGCCGAACTCCGTGGCGGCGCGCGCAAACCCTTGGGCATCGGCGTATGCGGCAGCATGGCAGACCTAGTGCCCCTGCAGGAGATCGCCGAGGTCACGAGACTTCTCCAGGCGCCGTTCCGCAACTCCTTTGGCTCCACCGAAACCGGCTCTGCGCCGCTCAGCCGCGGCCGCATCCCGATCGGCGTCGTTCCGGAGCGGCTCTCGAAGGAGCTCAGCGCCTACTGGCTCGTGCGCCTCGTGGACGAGGACGGGCAGGATGTCCGCGATGGCGAGCCCGGGGAGGTCGCCTGCCGCGGCCCCGGCCTGTTCAGCGGCTATTGGGGCGATGCGGAGGCAAATGTGGAGGCCTTCCGCGGCGGCTGGTATCATATGGGCGACGTTTTCCGCCGCAACCCGGACGGCACCTATGACTTCGTGGACCGCCGCAAATACCTGATCAAATCGGGCGGGGAGAACATCTACCCGGCCGAGATCGAGCGTGTCCTGCTGGCATCCCCCAGGATCGCGGAGGCTGCCGTCGTGCGCCAGCCCGATGCGCGCTGGGGTGAGGTGCCCGTAGCCTTCGTCGCCCCGCGCGACGCGGCGCTGGGCGAGGCCGATGTTGTCGCGCTGTGCCAAGGCGCGATCGCCGGATACAAGGTTCCGAAGGCCGTGCACTTCCTGCCCGAATCCGAATTCCCCCGCAGCACCAGCGGCAAGGTCCAGCGGCACACGCTAGAGGCCCGGCTGCGGAATGGAACCAAGAACAATCGAGGGGAGAACGCCAAATGAAACGACGCCACCTGCTGTCCGCTGCGCTCGCGGCGCCATTGCCGCCGCGCACCGCGGCCGCCCAGCAACGCGGGACATTCCCCGCGCGCCCGATCACCGTCACCGTTGGCTTCCCGCCAGGCGCCATCTCTGATGTCGTCACGCGCGCCATTGCGCAGCGCATGGGGCGGGAGCTTTCGCAGACACTGGTGGTGGACAACCGGCCCGGCGCGGGAACCTCCGTTGCCGCCGCCCATGTCGTCCAGTCGGCGCCCGACGGCTACGCCCTGCTAATGGCCTCCAACAGCCTGGCCACCAACCATGTGGCACTGCCCCATCTACCGCCGCGCGACCCGATGCGCGATCTTACCCCCATCGGCCTTGCCTATCGGAGTCCCTTCATCCTGTTAGTCGGAAAAGACGTGCCGGCGCGCGACCTGCGGGAATTCCTGGCTTATGCGAAGTCGAAGCCGGGGCACGTCAACTTCGCCAGCTCCGGCACTGGGGCTGTGAACCATCTGGCGCTGGAACTGCTCAATCAGCGCGCGGGCGTGACCATGGAGCACGTGGCCTATCGCGGCGGCGCGCCAGCCCTGATGGACCTGCGCGCCGGCCGGGTGCACGCCTTCTTCGCGACGGTGCTGGATTCCGCGCCGCTGCTGCGGGACGGGGTCGCGCAGGTGCTGGCGGTGAGCACGGCCGAGCGGCTGCCGCAATTTCCCGAGGCGCCCGCCATCGCCGAGCAGGTGCCGGGCTATGAGGCCGTGTTCTGGCAGGGCCTTTTCGCGCCGGCCGGCACTTCCGAGCCGGTTATAGCGCGCTTGGCGAGGGCCTTACAGGCCGCAACCTCGGATCCGGAGCTGGTGGGGTCCATGCGCGACCGCGGCGTCGACCTGCTGCACAGCGGGCCCGCCGACCTGCACGCCTATCTCGCGCGTGAGATCCAGAACTGGGGACAACTCATCCGCGCCGCGAATATCCGGCTCGAATAGCGCTCGAGCGGGCATTGGCAAGTTGAGAGGCGGTGGCCGGCGGAAGCCTGCGCTACGGTGCGGAGTGTGGCGAGTTTAAGTCTGTGAATGTCGAGACGTTCGTCCACATGAGGTATTGATGGAAGGGTTCTGTTGCGAACTTGCGGCGCTGCCCCGGGCAGGTGCAAATCTGGGCATGGCGACACGGCGGAGAGTGGCTTTGGTGAGGCCGGATCAATTCATCAAGGGACGGTAGTTCACTGCGGAGGTGATCCTCTGGGCGGTCCGGTGGTACCTCATGTTCCCAATCAGTTACCGCGATCTCGAGCTGATGCTCGCCGGCCGCGGCGCGGAGATCGCGCACACCACTCTCTTTCGCTGGATCCAGGCCTACGCGCCGGAGATCGAGAAGCGGATCCGGCCGCACTTTCGTGCCTCGAACGGCTCGTGGCGGGTCGACGAGGCATACGTTCGGGTGAAGGGCCGCTGGATGTACCTGTAGCGCGCGGTCGACAGCCGCGGCCAGACCATCGACTTCCTGCTCTCGGCCAAGCGGGATGCTGAGGCCGCGAAGCGGTTCTTTCGCGAGGCGCTGGGGCAGCCACATACGGTGAACCCGCGCACGATCACGGTGGACAAGAACCCCGCCTACACCCCTGCGCCGCCGAGCAAATAAAAGAGGACGGAAGGTTGTGGCGACGCTCGCAGCTACGCCAGGTCAAGATTCTCAATGATATTGTGGAACAAGACCACTGGCGCGTGAAACGCCTGGTCAGACCGGGGCTTGGTTTCGGCGGTTTCCATACAGCACGACGAACACTGGCAGGCTACGAGGTGTTGGCGATGGTAAGGAAGGGGCAGCTTCGGAAGACCGACGGGTGCGACATCCGGGCCCAAGCCAGCTTCGTCGCCGAGCTGTTCCAGGTTGCTGCCTGACCCGCCTGCTATCCAGGCGGTTCGCGGCCCGCCGCATACTTTGCAACACATCCCAGGCGAGGACGGCGCCCGTTAGGGTGGCTTGGCTGTGCAGCGAATCATTATTGAGAAGGATGGGCTGACCGTTGAGCAGTGGCATGGGCAGCCCGGTCCCAGATCTCATGCCGCTGCAGTGCTTCGCCATCTGTCACCTGCTTGGTGGCGACGGGGACCTCCAGGGCTGAAATCCAGTGCTGGTAGTAGGTATCACCCTCAGCAGGACCAGCGGTGCGTGAAACGCCTCGTCAGACCGGGGCTCGGCTTCGGCAGTCTCCATAAATCTTGACGAACTCTGGCGGGCTGCGAGGCAATCGCAATGATCGGGAAGGATCAGGCTCGGGACGAGACATGCGGGCCCCAGCCATCTTGCCTGCCGAGCTGTCCCAGCCCGCCGCGTGATATCGCTCATGTCACGGCTATTTACGGGCGATGGATCTTTGCGACGGAACGCCGCGATGTACGGGCACTTACGTCCGCGCCGCACCTGATGGCGGGCATCGAGTGCCAGCGCGTCCGGTGGCAGAGCCTTCCGGGGCAGGCGATAGGGACGTGCGTCCAAGTGGACCCGTCATTTTGCCACACCCTCCATCGGGCGAGCTAACTCGTCTTCTCATCAGACACGTTGCCCATGCTCTCAGACGACATCCGGCCAAAGCAGCCGGGCAGCTCCGTTCCGGCCAGGGTCAAACGACGCTACAATGCCACGAGCAGCGCTCATTGGTTGCCTCTGCCATTCTGGAACGCTCCGCTAACGTTCATCGACATTTGCCTCGAAATTGCGCTATCAGCAGGCCTCGCCCGCGATAAGAACCCATGCACCGCCCACTGGGGCCTTGCTGAACTTGCGCGCTGCCATTCATCGAGGGAAGCCGCATGCATATCCAGGTCGGATACAAACTCGTCTACGAGCTTCAGCAAGCCACGCCGATGGTGATGATGCTCAGTGTTCATCCAAGTCGAGCAAGTGACATTCTTGTTCCCGAGAGGCCGGTTTTCGATCCACCGGTTCCGGCCTTCTCGTATACGGACAAGTTCGGAAATATTGGAACCCGCCTGGTCGCACCTCCCGGGCGCTTCACCCTGTCCAACAGCGCGCTGGTACAGGACAGTGGCCTGCCGGATGTACTGGCTCCTTCCGCAATGGAACACCGCATCGAAGACCTGCCCGACGAGGCAATCGGTTTCCTACTCGGCAGCCGGTACTGCGAAACGGATCTGATGTCCGATACGGCCTTTCGGCTTTTCGGTGAACTGACCCCAGGCTGGGCGCGCGTGCAGGCGATTTGCGATTACGTTCATGCCCATATCTCCTTTGACTACCAAGCCGCCCGGTCCACGCGCACTGCTGCCGAAGTTTTCCGTGAGGGAACAGGCGTGTGCCGAGACTACGCCCATCTCGCCATCACGTTCTGCCGCTGCCTGAACATTCCTGCACGCTACTGCACCGGATACCTGGGGGACATGGGAACGCCACAACCCTGGGGGGTTCCTGACTTCGCCGCATGGTTTGAGGTCTATCTTGGTGGAGCCTGGCATGTCTTCGACGCGCGTAACAACACACCGCGGATTGGTCGCGTCCTCTTGGCGCGCGGGCAAGATGCGACGGATGTGGCGATCACGACCACCTTCGGCCCGAACATCCTGATCAGCTTCGCTGTGCAGACGGACGAGGTTCCCGGCTGATCCGCGCCCCACTCCTCCGGAAGGGCTCCTCAGCTGCCCGAACGCCGCGCCCTCGAAAGTCGGGGGAAGGCCCCGGTCCAGGAGTGCCCACTGATCTATGCTCATGATCCGGAGGATCATCAGCCTCCGGGAGAACGCTCTGGCCGAGCCGGACGAGGCGGAGCCGAAGCATCCCAGGAGCACTATCGCCTCTGGATGGCGCCCTTTTGGGGGATTGAATGAGACTGTTCAGGTGCCAGGCTTGCGGTGAGACGGTCTACTTTGAGAATACCCGCTGCGGAACCTGCTCCTCGCATGTGGGCTATCTGCCCGAGGTCGGTCTCATGTCCGCCCTGGAGCCCGAGGTGAGCCCCGAACTCGTCGAGGCCTTGCAGCAGGTGGGGCTTCAGGATGCGGCCAAAGCGCTGCATAGCGAAGCGGAGGTCTGGCTCGCTCGTGTCTGGCCTGGGCGGCGCTACCGGTTCTGCAGCAATGCCCAGCTTCAGGTCTGCAACTGGATGGTTCCCGCCGAGAGTAAGGACAGCTTCTGCTTGGCATGCCGCCACAACCGCTGCATTTCCGACCCGACGCAAAGAGAAAACCTTGCTCGCTGGCGGAAGCTCGAGGGCGCCAAACACCGGCTCTTCTATTCTATGGTGAAGCTCCAGCTACCTTTGCTCACCCGAGACAAACAGCGGGATGGCCTGGCATTCGATTTCCTGGATGACCCACCCGACCCTGATGCGCCGCGCGTCGTGACAGGCCACAGCAACGGCCTGATCACCATCGCGCTGCGCGAGGCCGACGATGTCGAGCGCGAGCGAATGCGGAAGGTTCTAGGTGAGCGCTACCGCACTTTGCTTGGACATCTACGGCACGAGACCGGGCACTACTTCTGGGACCGGCTGGTCCGCGACGGAGACAAAGTGGAGGCCTGCCGCGCGGTGTTCGGCGACGAAGGTGTGGACTACAGCCAGGCTCTGCGGACCTACTACGCCGACGGGCCCCCTGCCGGCTGGCAGTCGTGCTGCATCACCGCATACGCCACGGCCCACCCCTGGGAGGACTTCGCGGAGTCCTGGGCGCACTACCTTCATATGGTCGATACGCTGGAAACCGCAGCGGCACATGGCATGGAGATCCATCCGCGCAACGGCGCCAGACGCTTCCGGGCAGTCACCGAGTTCGACCCTTACCGGCCCCCGGCCTTCGATCTGATGATCGAGAACTGGCTGCCCCTGTCCCAAGCCGCCAACAGCCTGAACCGCTCCATGGGACAGCCGGACCTGTATCCCTTCGTCCTGTCCCCGCTGGCCGTCGAGAAGCTTTGCTTTATTCACGGGCTCGTACAGGAGCACCGGTCGAGTTGAAGCCGCCGGCCTCCGCACCGGGCCGGCCGGTGGCAGTGTCTGATGCGGCGGGACCTTGGTGCATGGATCGGAGGTGCAATCGCATGACGCCCTTGCCCTCATCCAGGCTCATGCAATGCGGACGTACTCTGCGCGTCCCAGGTCCAGCATCCGGTTCAGGCCATTCGTGGCGATGGCCACCTCGGTGGTTTGACGTCCCTTGCGCTGACAGCGCAGCCCGTCACCAATGACGCGCTTCCAGCGCGAGGCATCGGCCTCAACCAGAGCGCGCCAGATGTATTCGGACGTCCTCTGCCCGTCCATGCACCCGCGCTCAGCGATCGCCTGTAGATGACGGTCACGCCGGGTCGGGTCGATCTCGGCAGTGCCGCTCGGCACGGCACTCGAGCGTGGCGGCACAATGACGTCCGGGTCGGGGTGCCGCGCCGCCACCTCGGCGTAAACGTCATCACGGTCGAACGCGCCGTCGGCGGTGAATGAAGCAACGGGAACGTCGGCCCGCTCAAGCAGCGGGCCAGCCTGCGAACCATCGTCGGCATCCAGGTCTGTCAGCAATGACGCGACGATCCGGCCGGTGTCGGCGTCCGTGGCGAGGTGGAGCTTCCGCCACGACCGACGCCTCCGTGTCCCATGCTTCTCAACCAGCCACTCGCCAGGTCCACACAGCCGCAGGCCGGTGCTGTCCACCAGCAAGTGCACGGGCTCTCGCCCGCGGCTGGGCCGTGGCACGTCCAGCGCCTCGGCGCGGCGGCTCAGATGGGGTGGACGGCCTGAGCGGCACCGGTGTGCCAATCTGTGGGCCTTCGTAATCCGGCGAGAGGGGGTCCCCATGATGCCGATCACCATGATTGGACTGGACACGGCGAAGTCTGTTTTTCAGATCCATGCTGTGGATAAATCTGGCAAAGCTGTCCTCAAGCGCAAGTTGGGCCGCCGCGAGCTCCTACCCTTCTTTGAGCAGCAGGGGAGGTGCATCGTGGTCCTGGAGGCCTGCGGGGCAGCCCACCATTGGGCACGTCTCATCGCGGCATGCGGGCATGAGACGAGGCTGATCGCTCC
>NZ_JBNBZS010000049.1:0-43227 GCF_049629625.1 Roseomonas chloroacetimidivorans
CTCTGATGTCCGTCCCTTCAAGGGGTAGGCGCGCATCACCGTTCGCCGTGCAGGCGTTGTTTTCGAAGCAGAGGCGCTTGGGTGAGGAGGCGGGTAACGAGCGACGGTTGATCCAGCTCTGATGCGCGGGTTGGGTACCGCATGACCATGGTCGTCGCGGGGCTGCCTCTGTCTAGAGGCGGGGATCGGTACGAAGCCTCCCCGTAGTGTCCGTCGAGGGTTCCCCTGACCGTTTCCACCTCCTCGCCCAAGCGTCTCGTCTGTGCCGGTGTTCTCTCCCTTGCTGATCCTGCTGATGCTGTAGCCAAGAACCTCAAGCAGCCGCCGTAGGCGGCGCGACCATTCGACCAATGGCCCAAGCAAATCCCACTATCTCGCGCGCGATGGCCGTGACCACCACCTGCGGCCGCTTGCCTGCGGCCTGCAGGCGCCGGTACCGGGCGCAGAGGCGCACCTGTGCCTTCCAGGCAGTGTCGCGAACCTCCTGCGGCAGGCCTGCCAGGCGGGGCCTCATCTGCGCTGACACCCTGGCCGGCAGCCGGTAGGTCCAGGCGCCCTCGACGAGCATGCGGCGCGCGAGCGGGCTGCCGGCCTTGGTGATCGCACCCTGGCGGCGCTTGGCCCCGCTGGAATGCTCCAATGGCACGAGCCCGAGATAGGCCATGAGCTGGCGCGGGTTGTCGAAGCGTCGGAAGTCGCCGACCTCGGCCACCAGAGCCGAGGCGACGATCAGGGAGACGCCGCGCATGGCCTGCAGCGCCTCGACCACCGGCGCCATGCTCCAGCAGGGCACGAGGTCGCGGATGCGGCCGGTGAGCCGCTCGATGCGCGCTTCCAGCTCGTTCACCGCATCGAGGTATTCCTGGCAGGCGACCTGCTGGGCAGGGTGCGGAAGGGTCTGCTCCATCAGCCACTTGCGATGCGGCCAAGTCCAGCGCTTGCCGTCGTAGCTCCGTCCGTGCCGGAGCAGGAACCCCATCAGCCGCTGCCGTGCCTTGCGGAGCGCCTCCACCATGTCGGCCCGCGCCCTGACCAGGTCCCGCATAGCTTCGTGCTCTGGGTCGGGCACCCAGACCGGGGTCAGCTCGCCAGCCCGGTGTAGCCGGGCCAGTGCCGTCGCGTCCCGCCGGTCGGTCTTGATCCGCTCCCCGGGTTTGCGCGGGATCAGGCTCGGCGCGACCACAACACAGTCATGGCCGCGGTCGCGAAGGTGCCGGTACACCCCATAACCACATGGGCCGGCCTCATAGACGAAGCGCAGGGTCCGGCCACCCCGGCCAAGCCGGGCCACCAGCCTGTCCAGCGCTACCCGCTCGTTCGGGATCTCCCCCACGAACCGAACCTCGCCATCCCGGCCGGCCTCCGCGACACAAACGGCGATCGTCGCCTTGTGCACGTCCAGCCCGACAAAGGTGATAAGCTCTCCCACGGCCCGTCTCCTGTGCTGAGGCAAGGCGCCGGCCCACCCGGCGCAACCCTCGATCATCCTGCACAGTTCGAGGCGGGCCACCCCCGCCTCAGACGGACATCTGGTCTTCTGTAATGGGCCGTTCGGCGTCAATCCCTTTGTGGTGCCACGTCGCCGGATCCAGTCTTCTGTCCGTGGTCGGCGCTTTGGGCCGCCACATCATCCTGTCAGGGGGAACCGACGAGCCGATCTAGAGACGCGTGGTACTCGCCCGCAGGCAGGGCCACTTCCAAATGTGCGGCTTCGTCGCTTCCGCGTCCCGGCGACGGGACCTCAAGGGAGCAGGGCGCCCGAGCTGGCCCTCCTCCAAACGCGCGTGTTCTCCTCTCAGGCAGTGGTCGGGCCTGCTGCCTCCCGGCTCCAGCGGAACTCGGTGTCATCAACCCACATGCGGTGGAGCACGGTCGCGAGCTTTCTTGCCAAGGCAACCTTGGCGCGCCGCATGCCACGGCGTTTCGCCACCTCCATCGCCCAGTGCTTCAAGGCCGAGAACCGGGCTCGCCCGGTCAGTATGGCGTTGGCCGCCTCGTAGAGGGCAACCCGGACGGAGGCATCACCGACGCGGGTGATCGCGCCAGCAACATCCGTCTCGCCCGACTGGTACCTCTTCGGCGTCAGTCCAAAATGCGCCCCGACCGCCTTTGATCGTGTGAACCGCGCGGGATCGTCGACGCCGGTAATGAAGGTGATGGCCACGACGGCCCCGACCCCTGGTGCTGTCATCAACCGCCGGCAGACATGGTGGTCTCGCACGAGGGCAAGCAACTGCTTGTGCAAGGCAGCATACTCGGCGCGGAGCGCATCGCGCGCCCTGAGCATCGGGTCAGCCACCTGCCCTAGAAGAGTATGCCCGCTTACCAGCTCGCGCACGCGACCACCGAACTGGGCAGGGGTTGTCTTACCCACTTTGAGCCCGAACCCTCGCAGCATGCCGCGGATCGCAAGCTCCACATCGTGGAGCTTGCTCTGCAAGAGCTTCCGGCCTCCCAGTAAGGCACGGATCTCCTGTGCCGGGACTGACTTGCGATGCACCGGTCGGTACCAGCCCATGCGCAGGAGCTGTGCGATGCCGCGAGCATCCCGGCGGTCGGTCTTCACCGTCATGGCCGAGAGCGCCGCCTTCACATGGCGGGTCTCCAGCAGAACCGCCTCATGGCCGGCCGCGGCCAGGCCGGCGTGAAGCCATTGCGACAGCGGGCCAGCCTCCAGCCCCACACGTGCGAGCGGCAGGCCGAGTTGCGCGAGAAAGGCATTGAGCGCTTCAGGCTCACTCCGAACCTTCACCTCACGGACAATCCGACCTGTGGCATCCACCACGCACAGGCTGGAAAGCTCAAGCGAGACATCGATGCCGACGAAATAGTCCATCACCATCCTCCCTGGTGCCAAGGCCACCCGGCCCTAGCCAAACTTACAACCGAGAGAAGGACACCTCACCGCCTTGCTGCGGCCGGCCCATTACGGGATCTAGAACAACGCCGTTACAAGCTTTCGATCTGTGCCATGATCGCAGGAAGACGCCCCTCGTTCGGGGCCAGTCCACGTGCAGCAACTGTCCACCTCAGCGCAGCTGCACGATCTTGCAGAGCGATGCTGGCCCGCGCTGCGGCTATCATTGCTCCCACATCGTTCGGCAATTGTTTTAAGGCTTTCTCGGCCCATCGGAGACTTTCGCCCGGTCGCTGCGCCACCAACTCGATAGCGGCCAGCGTGCGCATGTAGGTAGCTCGACTTGGAATTAAGGCGTGTGCCCTCATCGCGATGTTCCTTGCATGATTCACGTCCCCACGCCTTAGGTACGCGACAGACGCATCATTGAGGAAATTGCCCAGTTCGCGGTCTGCAAATGCGCCAGCACCTCGGTGAACTAGCTCCATAGCTCCATCGAGGTCTCTGGACACAAGCCGGCGGGCAAGTCCGGCCATACGCACCGTCGAGGTTGAGCGCACTTGGCGCACAAGGCGCCGCACCTCTACTTCATCACGCTTCACACAGAGGTGGAGCAGATTGGATGTCAGCGCGGTACTAGCGAACATTCGAATGCATTCATGGCCAGTCGAAGGCAGGCCGATAAGCTTAACGCCTGAATTCGATTGCTGGATGGCCTTTGCACTCAGATCATCAAAACGGAGCGCGCTATCGTAGAAAATGAACGAGTTAAAAGGAGCATCACCCGGGCTAATTCGCATGCCTAGATGGAGTTCCCTCCGGAAAAACATCGTGAACTCGGAGCCTTGAATTCCGTCGTCTGGATCGATCGAATATTGCGGAGCGAAAGCTACCGCCGTGCCCGCATTCAAGGCCGCTCCGTACTTTAACGCGGCGTAGGCCCCCATGGAGGAACCATAGGTGACCACCTCCCTGTATCGGGCGATTCTGGGAAGGGACGCGTGAATCGCGGCCTTCATCGCTGACTGTGGATACCAGTTTTCGGTCTTCGCTACAAAACCAAGGATCGATATTTTTGCATTAGACGCGAATTTCTTGCCCCAAAAATCCAAGGGAGCAAGCTTAAAGCGAAAAGGCGCGAAGGTGATTAGAAGAAGTTTAGAGCCGTGCGGCTCATAGACGGCTTGGAGAAGATCGGAATCAAACACGATCTCAGGGCCGAAAACCGCCATTACCCCAACTTCCCTCACCCGCGCCCAAGTCTTCTAGAAGACTATACCCGGCTCATAAAGTACTAACTGACCGAAGGTACAGATAATTTATCAGAGAGGCGATGCGACCCGTCTCGGTAGTCGGCCTTGAAAAACCAGCAAGTGGACTTGCCCTAGAAAAGTGGAGAGCGGTTGCTGAACTATGCGGTGGCCTCGAAAGCACAAGGGCTCTGATAGCAAAGTGCTGAGTGCCATCGCCGTAGTCAGCGATACTGGCCATGTCAGGCTCTCGGCCGTGCCGGCCTGATGCGGCGGCCTAACCCGCCAGGAGCTAAAGCTCCTACACCACTGCCTGGGACACGACCGGGAACTTGACCCCGAACGCCTTCGCCAACCAGGCTTAACTAGTCGGCCTTGAACAACCAGCAACCTGTTGATCTGGGGCAGGAAAGCTCGGAATTTGGGGTGCTGGAATTGCAGGGTTTGGTTGGAATAAGCGGCAAAGCCTGCGATTCTGCCGGCCATGAAGCACCGTTCCCGCCCGGCTGAGCAGGACGACCTGCTACGCCCACGCCTGATCGACATGATCGATGGGCGGCACGAGCTGGTCCGGCTGGCAGCGCTGATCGACTGGTCCTGGTTCGAGCGGGAGTGGGCCGGGTTCTTCCCGGCTGGCGAGGGGCGGCCAGCCATCCATCCGCGCCTGGTCGCCGGGCTGATGTACTTGCAGCACGCCTACGGACTCTCTGATGAGGCCGTCCTCGCCCGCTGGGTGGAGAACCCGTACTTCCAGCACTTCACCGGCGAGACCTTCTTCCAGCACCGCGCCCCCATTCACCCCTCCTCTCTCAGCCGCTGGCGCGGCCGCATCGGCGAGGAGGGCGTGGAGTGGCTGCTGACCAAGACGATCGAGGCGGGCCGTGCCGCGGGGGCCGTGACGCCGCGCAGCCTGTCCGAGATCGCGGTGGACACGACGGTAATGGAGAAGGCCATCGCTCATCCGACCGACAGCCGCCTCTACGAGCGGGCCCGCCGCTCCCTGGTGGCGCTGGCCGGCAGGGCCGGGATCACCTTGCGCTAGACTTACAACCGCTTGGCCCCGCGCCTGGCCGCCCGGGTCGGGCGGCACGCCCATGCCCGCCAGTTCCGGCGCATGCGCAAGGCGCTACGCACGCTCAAGGGCTACACGGGGCGCGTCCTGCGCGACATCGGCCGCAAGCTCGGCGCCGTCCCCGAAGGGCGGCTGCGCACGCGGATCGAGCAACGCATCGCGCTCGTCACCCGCCTGCTGCGGCAGACGCCGAAAGCCCCGAACAAGATCTACGCCCTGCACGAGCCGGAGGTGGACTGCATCTCCAAGGGCAAGGCCAGGGTGCGCTACGAGTTCGGAACCAAGATCAGTATCGCCACTACGCTCGCCGGGGGCTTTGTCGTCGGCATGCGCTCCATGCCCGGCAATCCCTATGACGGCCATACCCTCGCCGACGCCCTCCAGCAGGTCGAGACCCTGACCAACCAGCGTCCCAGCCTCGCCGTGGTCGATCGCGGCTACCGCGGCCATGGCGCCGACGGCACCAAGGTACTCATCAGCGGTACACGGCGCGGCCTGACGCCGAGGCTGGCCAGGCTCCTCCGGCGCCGCAGCGCCATCGAGCCCGAGATCGGCCACATGAAGACCGATGGCCGTCTCGCCCGCTGTGCCCTCAAGGGCACCCTCGGCGATGCCCTCTTCGCCGTCCTCTGCGGCTGCGGCCACAACATCCGCAAGATCCTCGCCCACCTGAGGGCTTTCTTGGCCGCCATCCTCGCCAGTTTTATCCAAACTCAAGCCCAGGCGGCCGGCCCATTACGGCATCTAGAGCGTGTCCTCAGATGAGCCAGACGTAGGCTGCGGCAAGGTGGATGGCGGCGAGGAAGTTGCGTGCGGTCTTGTCGTAGCGCGTCGCGATGACGTGGAACTGCTTGAGCTTGGCAAAGAAGTTCTCGATCAGGTGCCGCGCCTTGTAGAGATGCCGATTGTAGTCCCGCTTCAGCTTTCGGTTCCCTTTTGGCGGGATGATGGCCGCCTTGCCGGCCGAGGCCAGGGGTTCCAACACGCGTGCGTCGGCATCGAAGGCCCGATCGGCGATCAGCGCATCGGCCGCCATATCGGGCAGCAACGCGTCAGCCCCGGCAAGATCATGGGCCTGGCCGCCGGTCAGAGCAAAGCCAATGGGATTGCCCAGCGCATCCACAAGAGCGTGGATCTTGGTGCTCAGGCCACCTTTGCTACGTCCGATGGCCTGCTCGCCGCCCTCTTTTTGGGCGCCCCCGCGGCGTGCTGGTGAGCACGCACGACCGTGCTGTCGAGCATTGCGTATTCCGTGTCCGCATCCGCCGCGAGATGCAGCAGCAGGCGCTCCCACACGCCGCCCCTGGCCCAGCGGCTGAAGCGTGTATGCACCGCCTTCCACGAACCAAACCGGTCCGGCAGGTCGCGCCAGGGAATACCCGCACGGTAGCGATAGAGCACCGCCTCGACGAACAGGTGGTTGTCGCGCGCCGTCATGCCGACATGGCCAACCCGGCCGGGCAGCAGGCCCTCGATCCGGGCCCACTGGTCGTCACGCAACGCGTATCGCCGTATTCGCCGGTCGCTCCACAGCTTGCCGGCACCTTATGAATCACCCCCGAACCGTTCTGGGAATCCCTCATCTGAGGACACACCCTAGCCTGAGAACTTACCTAGACCCCGGACCAGAGACGGGGGCGGGACCATTCAATCCACCCCGTCCCTTCCTCGCCAATCCTGGCCTCTCTGGCGCGAGAGTTGACAGAACCTCTCTGCCGCCGGCCAACGCCCAACATTCAGCGCCCACGAGCCCTTGACCATTATGGAGCATCGGAACCGGGCCAGCGGCCTCTTGACCGCCATAGGAGCTTCAATGCCTAACGGGTTGTACCATCTGTACCGCCCGCGGTTGTTGAGACACCGAGCTGGCCGCTGGCTGCATACATGAAGGATCGATTGAGCAGTGCATCCTCCTTACTTAAAAAACCTTTCTGTACCCAGCGCCATACATATGGCAACAGTCATCAACGACGTGCGTGCTGGCCGTCGCTCTGGGACAATCGCAGTCGTTGGAGACAGCAATCAAGCCGGTCACGGAGCCGGGTCTGGGGCGCGTGGTTTGAAAGACGCGCGATCGTTTGCACCACCGCGCCTATGCGCCGATTTCCTATGTGCCTATGGGATTCCGGCCCAAGAAGTTGGCGTGTTTGGTGCGGCGGGAACCGGAAGCGAGTACTACAACTATGATCGGCGGGTCGTCATGGAAGATGGCTGGTCAGCCGGTAGCTCAGGTCCGGGCGGAGGCTACTTTCAGAACAGCTCTACGAAACACCCCTTGCTGTTCAATTCAGACATTCCCTTTGACACGCTGACTATCTGGCACACTCAAGACGTTACGAACGGGGACTTTCAGCTTGACTGGGGATGTCCGGCGGAAGCCTTAACGTTCTCAACACGCGGCGATCGCGCCATGATAAAACAGACTATCTCACTACCTATCGAGATCCACAACATTAGAATTCAACGCTGCGATCAGACAGGAATTGTGGGGATACTGGGGTGGACCACTCAAGAGAGACATAAAGCCAAATTTGATATATGGAATCTTGGAATCTGTGGCGCTCGGATAGCTACCGCGAACCTAGAAACTCATCCGTGGTCTCCGAGGAGGGCTGTCACTGCCATGAAGCCAGATATAGTAATACTTGACCTTGGGACTAACGATATGGTTAATACGTCACTGGATGAGTTTAAATTACAAAATGCACAAGTAATCGAAGCGCACAGACAGACCTCTGATATTATTCTGTGCACGCCTATTGCACGTAAAGCAGATTTGGTCCCTGAAGAGTTGCAGGTCAAATATGCTGACGCAATAAGAGAAATTGCTTCAGATGAAGGTCTTCCGCTGCTAGATATAAGAAGATATTTTGGCGACTATCAATTTGCCGCGAAAAATCGATTGTACTTTGACGCTACTCATTTGAACCGAAGGGGACATGCCCTCAAGGGCCGATTAATTGCCCACGCTCTCCAATCGATCTCACAAATAATGGAGTAATAATTAATCCTGATTCTATCTCGGCTAAAAGATCATCTTTTTCTGTGTCATTTTGCCAAGCATTTCGCGGAATTGGGTCGTTTCTCACCGCTTTGAAGACATCTCGATTTTTTGTGACTTCATCGTTGTTTCGGTAAGAAGCGACATCAAGCGTATGAACGCCTCCGTCAATCATCACATTAGCTTTAATGTAATTGCCATCTTCTTTCGGAACTTTAACGGTTCCAAAACCGCTCCCACGCAAACGCGTGGACCACTCACCATCTTCTACACCATATCCCTTGAATCGCGTATCGAAATATCCCACGGTGTCTAACGCGCACATCGAAACGACCGAACATTGGGACGTGATCCCTATGCACGCATAGGGATCTTCAACAGTTCCGGAGCCTGCAATGATTTGATCTCGCATTTTCGGGTGGGCGTAAGTGCTATAGCCTGACTTCCGCGCGGCTTCGAGCCAATGTTGCTCCCATCCAAAAGTGTTCGGAAGCGTATCATCCTCGAGAATTATAATATTTTCTGCGCCAGCGTAGTTCCGAAGCGTGTACAAGGCCCTATTCTTGTTCCAAGCTATGCCTTTATTGATCCGCCCAACGACCGGAACTTTTTTTTTGATAACGTATTCGACGGTCCCATCACTGCTTCCGTCATCAGCGACCATCAAACAATATGGGTGCGCTGTATTTCTTAAAACCGCGTCAATGACCTCGCGGAGGCGCTCTATGCGGTTGTACGTTACAATTCCAATCCCAAGCATAAGCACCTTCTTTGTTCGGCTCAATCGCTGGTACAAGCCAAGGCTCAGACTACTATAAATGTTGCCTCAGGGCAAAGGCCGAACGGGTTATCGGTCGCACGCATCGGTGGACCGCTTCTACGGGGTCAGGTCAGCCTCACCTGCCCCTCGTCCTGCACGCTGACAACGGCAGCCCGATGAAGGGCGCCACCATGAAGGCCACCCTCGAGCGCCTCGGCGTCATCGCCTCCTACAGCTGGCCGCGCGTCAGCGACGACAACCCGTTCTCCGAAGCGCACCTGCAAGTACAGACCAGACTGGCCGACATCGGGGCTCGCCACTCCGGTCTCTCGGACCATGATCGTGTAAGCAGCCAGTGTGTAGGGACAAAGACGACATCGGGGAGGACGGCTATGGGCGGTATTATGCTCACGTCCGCAATTCCCTTCATGGTGGGACGCCTTCGCTCAAGACGGGCCGTGCCGACCGATGACTGAAATTCCGTGGCCGCAACAGTACCGCCGAGAGTCTGCTTCCCACCCCTCTCAGCCTCTGTCAGTGGTCCGAACGATCCTTCGGGCGGTGCGGGACAGCACCATGCGGTCGTGGACCAAGCCCAGGACCTCGACCACGCTATCCGCGGCCAAGCGGTAGATAACGAGGTGCCGAGGACTGGCGACGCGCCGCGCAGGCTCGACGCGCTGTCTGGCGAGGCGGGTCGGGTAAGCGCAGATACCCAGGAGGCGGGGCACTTCGACGGAGCCAATCAAATGCGGCTCCTCGCCCAGGGCGGCCATGACGGTCAGGATCAGTTGGCCATATCGACCTGCTGCCTCCAGACCATGATCGCGGGCGCTGTCGAGGAGGAGGGCGTCAATCTGGTCTTCTGCCGTCCTGGTGAGACGATAGGCCACTACCCGCCGGAGGGCAGGCGGGAGCGGAGCCTCGTCATCATGTCGTCCCGCAACCGGCGCTCGTCGTCCGGACCGGTCACCGTCCGGTAGCGACCGGCCTCGATGTCGGCCGAGCCATTCTGGACAGCCCGCTGGACCTCGTCCTCCTCCGCGCTGGTCTCGGCGACCAGGCGCATGACGGCCTCCTCCAGGAACGCCGTCGGGCTGCTGGCCCTGCCCTCGGCGACCTGCCGCTCAATCACGCGCTGTAGCTCGTCAGATAGCTGGACCACGCCCATGCGGAACCTCCAGAGAGCAGCATAGCGTCCGCTCTGGGAAATGTCGCCCGTTTCGGGTGGACCGCTTCCGCTCCCGGGCCTGCCCTGGTCAGTCCTCCACCCTGAGAGGTCATCTACCAGGGCGGTTAGTATGAGGCCGCAGTGTGCAGCGCTAGATGCGACGTCGCTCTCGGCGAGCCCCGCTCCCAGGGGTCCACCGGGTGTCTCGCCGCCCCCTTCCTCCCCCTAATGGGGTCGGGGGCGGCTCGGCCCCCCGTGGACTCTGGGGACGGGGTGGCGCGCGGGTGGGCTTGGAAGGAAATGGGTCAGACGGATAGGTGGCCCGTGTCCTGTACTGGATGCGTCCGCTGACGGCGTCGGCGACGTGCCTCGCGTTGCTCTTCCAACCGTGCCTTATCGATCTCTGGAGCATAGAATTGGCGGATACCTCGGGCGGTCGGCGTCCAGCCGAGAATGCGGCACCGCTCCGGCCGAAGCCCCCGCGCCTCGACGTCGGCGCGCGTCAGCCACGTCGTAGGGAGGTATGGCTCCGCTCCGCGTGGCAGGGCCACCCCGCGACCCGTCGATTCCGCCTGCGCCACCAGCTCCGCCGTCTCAGCCTTCAGAGCTTCTTCCCGCCGCAGGGTGCGCCTGCGGCGCTGCTCCTCCCGGTGCTCCAGCACCGGGGCGACAAAAACCTCACGCGCGGTCTCGATGCGGCGGTCGCGCAAGGCCTGCTCCCATAGGTCACCAGGGCACGGCCGCCGGTCGGGGTCACGGCGTATGACCGGCAACTCCTTCTCTTGCGTTGCCAGAGACAGGGTCCCGCGCTCTAGGATCTGTCGGCGGACCGTGATCCGGTCCCACCCCTCCAGGGGGAAAGCTGAGGATAGGTACTCGGCCGTCCCGTGGAAGTCGCGCGCTTCGGTAACCTGCCGCCCCATAGCTTCATTGCGAGCCTCCTGGGCGGCCCGTGACGCCGCCACTCGCTCGGCCGCCGGGCCTTCTAGCCTTAGTTCGACGCTCCAGGCGCCGCGCCGGTCACCGCCAGCCACGAAGATGTCGAGTTGAAGTCCCTCGTCCAGCAGGGGAGCTAGATCGGCGAGGCCACGCTCGATGTGACCAAGCATCCATCGGCCCCGACTCTGATCCGGGTCGGCGATAAGGCCGAGGAGGTCCCATGCCTCAGCCTCGGACCGCTCCAGCCACAGCGAAATCGCATTGCTGTCGGCCCGATTATGAGGATCCCGCTGAGGCCGCAGCCGCACGCCCTGCTGGAGGGCCTCCGCGAGGGCAGGGAGGTCGTAGAACTGGAGGCCAGCGGCGACCGTTCTGATCTCGCGGGTGATGGTGCGGCTCACCTGCTGGCCACTCCCGCAGACTTGCTGCCCGCTTTCTTGGGCGCTGCAGGCACATCACCCGCCTGCTGCTCAACGTCGCTCGTGACGGGGCGCCGGAGGGTCTCTTCCAGCATGATGGCTCGTGCGTCAGCTGCCGCCGCCCTGGCTTCGGCAGCTGACGCACGGGCTTCAGCTGCACTGGCTTGCGCCTCTGCTGAACTGGCACGCGACACCAACTCTTCGATGTGCCGAGAAGCCTCCGCGCGTTCGTGCCGCAGGCGATCAACGTCTGCCAGGGCTGATTTTAGTTCAGTTTTCGCAGCAGTGGCGTCCTGCGCAGCGGCTAGCTTCGACTCCGTCGCAGCCTCTGCTTTTACCGCAGCATCCTGCAACTGCTGGCGGAGCCGAGCAGCTTCTTCTTCGGCGTTCTGCGTGCGTACTGCAGCGACGGCAGCCGCCTGTTGGGCCTCCTGCACGGCTCTCTCGAAGCCGCTGAGCTGCGCTTTTAACGCGCTCACCTCACCCGTGAGGGTCCTTCTGTCAGTCTCTAGCTTGCGGATGTCGGACTGCAGCGCGGCGTTCTCGCGTCCGGCGGCGGTGAGATTGTCACGCAGGTCTGCTACCTGCTGCTCAAGTGTTCGCGTCGCTGCATCAGTTGCCTCGATAGAGTCCTCGGCTTCCTTCAGCTTCGCCTTATTCTCTGCGCGCTCTTTCGTTAGGCGCTCGAAGTCCTCGTGATATCGCTTTTTCAGGTCGTTCTCGACGTACCTGAAGGTCTGGACAATCAGTCCGTTGACATTGGCTGACAGAGCTTCTTGCAGTTGCGCCGCCATCTCGGCGACGCCGGGCGGCAGAGTGACCTCAGCCTCGCCGGCGTCCTGAGGCGCCGCATGGCGCTGCGTCTCTGCGTGCTTTGCCCAAACAGCATCAAGCCGAGCCGGTCTGCCGCGGTCGCCAACCATGCGGCGCAAAGACCAGCCATTTACCGGCTTGCCCGCGTCGAGGAGCTTTTGACCAGCCTCGATGATCTCGACCTCCGAGACCTCTGCTCTACGCCCGTTGCTCCGCCTCTCAACAGCGTCGCTCATCCCCTCCTGCCCTCTCTATCTGTCGGCCAATCGTAAGCTGACAGTAGCATGGTTTGTTTGTTATGTCAACAACAAACAAACAAACAAAACATGGGAAGAAGTTGGTAGGCACTTCGGGCAGGAGCGCAGCCCGTCCCGCTAGGGCTTGCCCCTGTGGGACAGCAGGCATGAGCCAAGCTCGCGTCCGATAAGGATAGGTTTATGGTTTTTGGGACAAAATCCGACTAGGATCTAAGGGCCACACCGGACGGATCGTTGTTCCGGGGCTGAGTAGGGAGTGCAGCGATGCTGGTCGGTTATGCGAGAACCTCAACGTCGGACCAAGTTGCAGGCTTGGAAGCGCAGGTCCGCGACCTGCGGGGTGCAGGCTGCGATGAAGTGTTCGACGAGCAGGTGTCGGCTACAGCGCAGGTCCGACCTCGCCTCGATGCGGCTGTTCAGTTCGTCCGCAAGGGCGATGTGTTGGTCGTCACGAAGCCGGACCGCCTGGCGCGATCAGTTGCCGACCTCCTAGCTATTGTGGCGAGGCTGGAAGCGAAAGCTGTTGGCCTCCGGATCCTCAGCATGGGCGGTGCGGAGGTTCAGACCAACACGCCGACGGGAAAGCTGATGCTTACGATGCTTTCTGCGGTCGCCGAATTCGAGAAAGCCCTAATGCTAGAGCGGCAAAGGGAGGGCATTGCCAAGGCGAAGCGAGAAGGGAAGTACCTCGGCCGAGCGCCGACGGTGATGCGCCAAGCTAAAGAAATTCTCCGCTTGAAAGCTGAGGGCGTGCGGCCGGCAGAGATCGCGCGCCAGCTCAATGTTGCTCGATCGAGCGTCTACCGAGTTTTGGAAATCGGCGCGGGCTAGTCCTGCTGCCCCGTGAAACACCCTCATCACCGCTGCTGAGGCATGAGGCGCTCTTCGAGTGCCCGTGCTTGGTCTGGGGGGACGCTTACAGACCATCCAAGACGGGGATCCACTGCCATAGGGGCTGAGGGCACTCGGATCGTGAGGGGGCGTCCTCCGGGTCCTGTCACTCGAACCGCTGATCCACCTGCTGCGAGCGCGCGGCAGTAGTCGGATTCGAACTTGATGGTGACTTGGCTATTCCGGTTTCCCTCCAGAGACGACGTCGATCCTGCGACCACGCCGAGAGTGAGAGGTGTTTCCGGTGATGGACCCGCACCAATCTTGGTTTCAGTATTCGCGCTGCTTTTCTCTATCGTTGTGAGAGTAAAGTTCACAGTCATCTCGCAAGGGCGCAGGCCAAAATCCGTGCCCTCGTGCTCCGCTGTATTCTTCGCAGCCGAGAGGGCAGTAATTGCTTCAGTCAGAGCCTCTTGAAGAGTAATGATGCGGGTCGGAACGACTTCCAACCGTGGAGCTTGGGCGCACCCTCCTGCCATCAGGGATGCCAAACTCGCGAGCAGAGTGGTGCGCATCGCCGTACGCTCCGTTCGGTATGGAACCATAACGGTCACATTCTGCTCCCTCGGTGACAAGCGTCAGTACGACCTGGTGTCGCCCGAGGAGGAGTGGACATGGCTCTGCCCCTCCCCCTTAGTCCAATGCAGACCCCGGTTGTTAAGCCCTCGGTCACCCTATAACATTATAATTTGAGTATACTGGTATACCGAAGGAAACCCCAATGGGTAGACAAAAGGCCTCCCATGCCGGGCGCATTGTCTTCAGCGTTCGGCTGCCGCCTGGCTTAGTCGCGGCCGTCCGGTTGGAGAGTGTGCTGTTTGATCGGGAGCAAATGGACATCGTGGAGGATGCCCTTCTGAAGGCGCTCTCTTCGCAGGCGATCCGGGAAGGTGAGGCGATAGCGGCGCGGGCTGCTGCCGAAGAGGCTGCCCGCGCCGCACGCGAGGCCGTGGGGCGACCGCTTGAGAAGGGGCGGCCCAGGGTGGCCAGACCGACCTAACAAGATCCTGGGCGGGGGGTGCGGCTGACCGTCCCAGAGATGGTCTCCAGGGGTGTGGACTACCCCTGGAGACCTACAGGTGCCGTTTAGCGCTAGACCAGCAAGAGACGACCTGCATGAGCGATTCTAAGCTAGATTCCATCGAGGAGAACCCCGGTTCTTCCAAAGGGGACGGAACCCGGCCACCGACGAAGGACGAGATCGCTCGGCGGCGGCGGGTGATCGACCGGGTCGAGGCCCTTCTGTTGACGGCGGTGTCGGCTGAGGCGCTAATTCAGCAAGACGACATCAAGCTCGAGTATGTGCTGCCTGGCTTAGTGCGGGGTACTCTCGGGCTTATCGTCGGCGGAGGCTCATCCTCGAAGAGCATGCTGGCGCTCTACTTGGCCATCTCAGTAGCCCTTGGTCGCGACGTTTTCGGCCTCCTCCCGGATCACGAATTCACCCGGGGGCGGGTGATCTTCTTGAGCCTTGAGGATGCTCGGGTGCCGCTTGCAGCTCGCTATCAGCGCCTCCTCAAGAGCCTCCCTGCTCACCTCCAGCGTGAAATCATCGACGCTGAGGAACAGGGGTGGATTCACATCATCCCTGCGCTGGACAAGGCGCTTCGTCCGGTATTCCGCGATCCTCGATCGCGAGAGATTCTTTTTGGCGAGGATCTGGACGTGATCAGGGAGCTCTCCAGCGGAGCATCTCTGATTCTCGTCGATACGCTGTCCGTTCTGACCGGGCCATGCGGCCTGGACGAGAACTCGAACAGCGATATGGGCCCGCTTATCAGCGGGTTGAACCGAATTGCCGGTGCGTCGAACTGCGCACTGGTGCTCTTGCATCACGTGGCGAAGGGGGATGACGCTGGGGCTGGTCGAGGAGCCTCCGCAATCTCGGACAATGCAAGATGGCGCCTCTCAATGCGGCCCATGACGCCAGATGAAGCGGAGAAGGCTTATGGTCAGAAGGACGCGGAGGAACGGCTCTCCTGGGTCAAGATTGAGTGGACGAAACAGAACTACGCGCCCTCGCGGCTGCCTATCTGGTTGCGCCGCGAGGGCGTGCAGCTCCGCCGCGATACACCGCCCGTGATGGAAGAGCTTCCCGCGCCTAGAGGTAATCGACGCCCCTACCGCGGGGAGGGCGCCCATGGCTGAGGTGACCTCTGAGTCCAAGAGGCGCGGCAGGCCGAAGGCTGAAGGGTGGCGCCTCACGAGATATGCCATGAGCGACGTCGCGCTATCGCGTGTGGCCGTGTTCCGGCCTCTCGGTCACGGGGCTAGCAGCAAGCGGCAGAGTGTCGCCGACATGATGCGCACGGGTGGTGGCGCCGCCACGGCCGACGAGATCGAGATCGATGATCCGCAGCTCGGTCCGATTAAGGTCGGCTTCACGAGCTTACCCATGGGTGCCCGTGAGGAGGATTTGCTCCTTGTGCTCATGGCCCTAGCAGGGATGGCTGGCACAAAAGCTGCGCCGAGGAGGCTCATCGGCGGCAGCCGGTCGGCGCGCGATGATGCGAGGGACGGCAGTCGGCTGTTCGCGGATGCAGTCAGCGTCATGCGGACAGAAGGGGATAGTCTTCGAGGGGACATCTACCTGGTCCGCGTCCCGCAAGGCCTAGTGATCAATGCGTGGCGAGGAAGAAAAGCGACGGGTCGCGACTATGAGGATCTCATCGACAGCCTAGAGCGCCTCCAGTCGATTCAGTATTCCGTCTCCGGACTGAACGGAAACAGGCGCTGGCGAGAGGGCAGCTCGGGCCTACTCTCGTACAGCATCATCGAAGAGCCTGAAGCTGCAGACTGGCACAGCCAAAAGGGGGAGAAGGCCCCGAAAAACCTCCGGGTTACTCTCTCGGAGCGGATGGCTCGCGTGATCCTTGGTTGGGAGCCACCCAAGACGCCGAAGGGAAGGGGCAGACCGCCCGTCGACCAGGATCTGCAGCGGTTCTTTGTGCGCGTTGACCTCCAACAGCGATTCTCTCTGGACGGGGAGCCCGCTAGGCTGGTGCACCGGTATCTATCATCGATCGTGCGAGAGCCACGCGGGGCCAGGCCGGTCGTATCCAAGCCCATCAAACTGGCGACCATCATGCGAGTGATCTGGGGCCCCCACCCAGAGCCGACGCTCGATCAGCGTCTGGCGCGTAGAGATCCCGACGCGGCGGCGAAGGCCCTTCGAGATGCGCGGGAGCAGTTCTTGCAGGAGATCCGGGACAACCGGGCCACGCTCAGGAATAGCGCCTTCGCTCAGATCCAGGCGTTGCCCGGCTGGCATATCGAAGAGGTGGCAGATGCTCCCCACGACGATCCGGCGGTAATCGTCACGCGGACGAAGACAGGCCCCGCGCGACCTCCTGAAAAACAGCTGCAAGAAGTGCTGGGACTTGAGGTGCCTGCCGTACCGACCAGAGCGCTACGGCGGCCTAAAAAAAGCACAAAAAACCAGCTAAGCTTCTGTAAAGACTAAATTCCGGTTCGTACGTCGACCCACGCGTGATGAGCTTCCTAGCAGGCATGAGAGGGGGGAATTCCGGCGTACGCCGACCCACGGAGCGGCGTACGCCGACCCACGGAGCGGCGTACGCCGACCCACGAACCAGCGTACACCGACCCACGCTGGGGTTCCGCAATGAATTCTCGAAAACCCCCTTCATACAAGGAAAATGGCCCCTTCCGGCCTGTGGATAACTTTCCCTTACAAGAGGTACATGACTATACAGGAATGTACCCTCTTGGTCCCGTTACACTGATGACCTCTGACAGAGGGACTAAGGGGGGGGAAGGGATTTTCTGCCCGACATTACTCAGCCTCGGCGGTCTATCGGCATCCTGCGACACCTCTTGCCCAGGGGAGAGCCCTCGGTTCTTATCATTTTTCGCAGCAAAATTGATGTGATTTATTGGAAATTATCTTTAATTTTCAAGCTGTTAGTTATTTTACGCGGCGTACACCGACCCACGCTGAAGGCGAATAGCCATCGAACCTCATTCTTCGCTGGGTTGAAATCTACGCGCGAACGAGCCCGGAGGCGTCTTCAAGTCGCGAGGGATCCCGGGTCCTGGGGGGTTTGCTAGGGCGCACACTTGGCTCCTGGGGCCTGCCTGGCTCGTTCTGAGGCCATCCCCCTGCCCCTCCCCCTCTAGACCTGTCTCCGCGGCCTGCGGAGCCTCCTGAGGGGTCTGGATCCTGCCCGTTTGGGTCCTACCCCGGCTCTCGCAATCTCGTGTTCTCATCGACGTGCAAAATCGCAATTTTACACTATCGCACAATTGCATTGCCGCTTAGACCTTAGCTGTCCCGCAACCGGGACTGGCAGAACGCCACAGCACAGGCGGCAAAATGCTCGCTCCCGCGCATCCTCCCCAAGATCTCTACAACCGGCCCGTTGAGGGCTCAGGAGACCCTGCATGCCCGAAGCCGACCCGGTCTCGTCGAAGCCGGCGGTTACGCCCGAGCAGTTGGCCGGCTACATCTTCCCGGACGACCTGGGGGGGTGCGAGTCAGCGGACGTGGGGATCGACGGCGCGATACCTGAGGGGGAGCTGCGGGCCGGCATCGTGCAGCACGGCGCCCCGGCCGGTGTGCTGGTCCTGGCCGTCACCGGCCCGTCCGGCACCGAGTTCGTCCCGTACTTCTCTGCAGCGTGGCTGCCTGGCGGTTGGACCGGCATCGTTCGGTATCGCGGGCGCGGTTTCAGATCCTTCCGAGACCTCTCACGACTGGCCGCATGGATCTGGACTGATCTCGGCTACGCAGGGGAAATCATCCTGGTGCGCCACACTGACAACGTGGTGGCTCAGTACTCGCTGCCTCGGATCTCGCCGACGTAACTTCACGGCCAGCATCGGTTGGGGGCTCGTATGAGCGACCCCCTGACCACCGCGGCCTTCCTGGCTCACCTGGCTGCCTGCGTCGCCCTTCATCCCGTGGCGAAGGAAGCGCCTGCTGCTCGGACCCTGGCGACCGCCCAGGCTGAAAGCGGCCTCCGGCCTCTCGCGATCGGAGATAACGAAACCGGACGCAGCTACTTTCCGGCCACGCGCGAAGCCGCCGTAGCGAAGGCGCGAGAGCTTCTGGCCCTGGGCCATCGGATCGATGCCGGGGCCATGCAGATCACGGACCGCAACTGGTCCGCCTACGGTCTGACGCCGGAAACGGTCTTCGACGCCCAGGCTAATATCTGTGCAGGCGCCCGTATCCTGGGTGAGGCGTTCCAGATCGAGCGCCGGGCCGCGTGCCGCTACAACACCGGCCGTCCGGACTGCCGGCGAGAGAGCGGGACAAACGGCTATCCGGAGCGCGTGGATGCCGCAGCGGCATCGCTCGGTGTTCTACCTGCTCCGCCCGCTTCGCCGGTTCTTCCTCCTGCAGAGCCTGCGCTCTCTCCTGTCGTCATCGCCTCGTGCGGTCCTGCGCCTGCCCCTTGGGATGGTTGGGCCATGCAAGCTCACGAGAGCTGCTCGCGGCGTGCGGTGTCGAAGACCGCGCCCCGCTCTTCGCCGAACGGGGCGGGGGCCCCGTCCGTCGTCGCATTCAACCAGCCCCCCGCGGAGCCTCGCTAATGTCTAGCAAGAAGACCCTCGCCCTCGCGGCGGTGGCCACACTCGTCCTCGTCTCGGCCTCTGAGCCAGCGTTCGCGCAGATTGCGGGCGGCGGAAGCGGCCAGCTTTCCAGCCTGATCCAGTGGGTCATTACGAACATCGTCCGGGTCGCGATCAGCGCGGGCGTGATTGGCGTAGCCATTGCCCTGCTCATGTTTCGCTTCAGCTTCGCGACGGTGGCCATGGTCGCGGTCGGCGGCCTGATCGCCGCCAACTACGCCACCATCGCCGGCTTCTTTGGCATCTGATATGCGGGCGCCCCTCCCCCTTCACCCGGCGGAGGCGCGGCGCATCCGTGAGGATGCGGTGCCGGTCGGTGCGACCCGGCCGGCACGCTTCCTAGGCCTGCCCTTTCCTCTGGCCGTCACGCTCGGAGCCCTGGCCTACCTGATCCAGACCAACGTCACGGGCTGGCGTGGGCTGGGGTGGGCGCTGGCCGTGGTGGGGCCGGTCTGGTTCCTCACGATGCTGGCCATCGCCCGCGACCCCTTCGGGGCCAACGTATTCCTGGCATGGCTGAGGTGCTGCGCCCTGCTGCGCGATCCTCTGCGGTTGGGCGCGCCGTCCCTCTCCCCCCTGCCTGCTAGCCGTGCAGCTCCTAAGCGGAGGAACCCGCGTGTTTGATAACGGGCGCTTCACCATCACTGACAAGCCGGCGGACGAGTTTCTGCCGATCCTCGGACACGTCACGGACAACGTGGTGGAACTCGAGGACGGTTCCCTGATGATGGTGCTGCGGCTCGACGGGCGGCCCCTCACGCTCCTCGATGAGGATGCGCGCTATGCGGCCCGCCGGGAGCGCCATTCGACCCTACGCGCGCTCTACGACACCAATGTGACGATCCTGGAGCATCATGTCTGCCACGATTGGGTTGAGCCTTTCACCCCTGGCCCCTTCCGCTCCTTGTATGCCCGCGAACTGATCCACGCCTATCACGCGGCCCTCGACCGCGACCTTCTCGCGCGTGAATGGCTGGTGTCGATCATCGTTCATCCGCGGCTCGTCTCTGGTGCCCTGGCGAAGTTCTCGCGCCTTCTCGGAAGGGAGCAGGACGTGGACCCCGCGTTGTTGCGTCAGGTGCGCGACCGGGCTGCTGTCATCCTCCGCTCTCTGCGCGCGTACTTCCCCCGCGTCCTCGGCCGCCGCTGGTCCAATGGGGCTCCGTTCTCCGAGATTGGAGAGGCGGTTCGGCTTGTCATGTACGGCCGCTGGTCGCCGGTGCCGGAGGTGCGGGGTGCTCTTGCCAGCGCGATCTATACGGACCGCGTGATTTGCGGCCTCGCCGGGGTGGAGATCCGCGCGCCTGGTCGGAGCCATTTCGCTCTCATGATGGGACTGCGAGACTATCCCGAGGTCGCCCGCCCCTGGATCCTCGACGGCCTCCTAGCGGTGCGGCGCCGCATCGTGCTCACGAACAGGTTCGCTTTCCAGTCCGCTGCCGCTGCCACTGGCAAGATGGCGCGCACGCAGCGGCAGATGGCCAATGCACGGGACCGGGCGCACTCCATCTCCGAGGGCCTGGACGAGGCCATGGATGCCGTGGAGAGCGGCCGGTCTGTCATGGGGGATCACCACTGGTCCCTCGCCATCCATGCAGACACCCAGGAGGAGCTATCCGAGGCGGTCGGCGAGGTCGCCGGCATCCTCACGGAGCGCAGCAACGTCGCGGCCATCCCCGAAGCCTTGGGGTGCTTCCCGTCCTATTGGGCCCAGGTTCCAGGTGCCCCGGCGGCAACCCTCGCCCGGCATGGCGGCGTGCACGGGTTCAACTTCCTCTCCTTCTCCTCCTGCGCGGGATTTCCGAAGGGAGCGGAGCGCCCCTGGTGGGGGGCGCCGCTTCTGCGGCTGGTGACTGAAGGGCACACGGCCCACGACTTTGACCCCCATATCCGGCGCGTCGGTCACACGCTCATGCTCGGGCCGACCGGATACGGGAAGAGCACCTTCCTAGGCCTGGTGGCAGTGGCGCTGGAGCAGGTGCTGGCGCCGAAGGGCGGCGTCTGCGTCATCCTCGATAAGGATGCCTCGAACGAGCTGACCGTGCGCGCCTGCGGTGGCTACTACGCCAAGGTTCGGCGCGGGGTTGGAAGCGGGATGGCTCCGCTCAAGGCCCTGCAGGACACGGACGAGGCCCGGAGTTGGCTTGCCCAGTTCGTTCTCGGTCTGATCATGCTGGACGGGCGCGGCGAGCCGCCCCCGCACATGACCGACCGTCTCCGCCACGCGATCGCCTTCCTCATGCGGAGGCCGCCAGAGATGCGGTCCCTGGGCGGCCTGCGGCAGTTCCTCGACCACGGCGCGGACAGCACCGGCGCCCGGCTGGAGCGCTGGTGCCGCGGCAATGCCCTGGGATGGGCCTTCGACGGGGATGAGGATCTGATCCGACTGGATGCCGGAATCGTCGGCATCGACAACACTGAGCTGCTGGCCGACGACATGGCCACCATTCGGATCCCGGCCGCCGCCTACCAGTTCTTCCGCATTCGGGAGAAGGTCGGCCGGGGCGTGCGTGGCGCGGTGCTCGTCGACGAGGCCGCCTCCTACCTGCCGAGCGACGACAGCGGTTTTGCCGAGGGCTTCGACGCATTCTCCCGCGAGTTGAGGAAGGGCAACGGCCTGCTGTGGCTCGCGGCGCACAAGCCGGAGGACATGGCCCGTACCGAGGCCGGCCGAACTCTCCTGACGAATACCCCGACCAAGATCCTTTTCCCGAACCCAGAGGCCCATGACGCGGCCTACCGCGATCTCCTCCACTGCTCCGACGGCGAGATCGAGCAGATCACGGGGAAAATGCGGGCCCTGGGAGAAGGGACGTTCCTGGTGAAGCGCCCTGAGGGGTCGTTTGTCGCCCGCGCGCCCCTTGGCGCCCTGCCCGACCACATCGCGATCCTGTCCGCCGACCCGCTCCGCTCGGCCCTTTGGGAGCGTATCGGCCAGGAGCTCGGCACTACCGACCCGGCCGCAATCTGGCCGGTCTATCGCACCCGATACGAGGAGGCTTCGGCATGAAGTACCCACTTCTGGCGACGGTCGCTGTCCTGGCTATGGCGACGCCGGCCCATGCGCAGATCCCGGTCACAGACGGCGCGAGCATAACCGCCCGTGCACTCGAGGCGGCCCGGTCCCTGAAGCAGGGTCTCCAGCAGCTTCAGCAGATGCAGGCGCAATACCAGCAGGCCGTGACCACCTACAACGCGATCGCGCACGCGACCGATCTCGGCGGCGTCGTCTCCGCCTTGGGCGGGGTAAGCCGGTCTTACCTGCCCCCCAACAGCGCCATCACCGAAGGACTTTCTGCCGTTCAGGGCGGCATTTATGGCGGTGTCCCTGGCGCGCTGAGCGGTGCCGAACGGTTCCTTGGCAGCAACCAGCTCTACGCCACGCCCGGCACGCCGGATGCCTGGCAGACCGAGCAGAACCGTCGCTCCATGGTCACTGCTAACGCCCAGGCATTGGCCGCTGAGAGCATGGCTGAGGCGGATCAGCGCCTCGCCAACCTGGCGTTCCTCCGGGCTCGCCTGGAGGCCGCGAAGGATGGAACGGAGGTCGCCGCGGTCAACGGCCTGATCGCCATTGAGCAGCAGAACCTGGCGATCCATCAGGCCCGGTTTCAGAACATCTCGGCCATGGTGGTGGCCGATAATCGTGTGACCGATCAGCGGCAGGAACAACGGCAGCGGCAGAGCGCCGATGAACTGAAGGCCATGACGGCCCCCATCACGGGAAGCCTCCGGTGAAGCGCGCTCTCCTCCTGGTCCTCGCCATTACGGCCGGGCCGGCCATGGCCGATCCCTACGACGTGCCCTGGTTCCAGCAGAACCCAGCGGCTCGGGCCGCCTGGCTGCGCCGATGCGGTGACGATGCCCGTCTGTCCCGCTCAGATGAGTGTGCCAATGCGAGGGCGGCCCAGACGCGCGGGCGGCTTGGGCGCCCCCTTCCCAGCGCCCCCACGCAGTTTGAGCGCGAGCTGCCCTCCTACCTGCGGCGGACCTGACCCATGGCGACGCCCGCGCTGCCAACAATCTTTACCGACTTTGCTACCTCCATGGACGGCATGCTGATCGCCAGCATGGACGCCATTATCTCAAGCGGGCTGTCCAACATGAGGGGGCAGATCGCGCTTGCCCTCTCTCTCTACGTCCTCGGCTTCGCGTTCCTAACCGTCTTCGGCAAAACAGACGTCGGGGAAGCCGCCAGGGCCGCGCTTCGGGCCCTGGTGATCACGCAACTCCTGCAGGCCTCTGCGTACAATTACTACGTCCGCGATTTTTTCTTTACGGACCTGCCGAACACCGTCGCCGCGGCGCTTGGTGGCCCTCGATCTGGCATCTCGTCCGCTACGCAGTTTGACCTGCTGTGGTCGGCGGCCCTCCACGCAACCAGCATCGTGCTTGGCCAGGCTACTGGCTGGACGATGATGCCGGAGCGTGGCGTGGCGTGGGTGCTCGCCGCCGCCATGCTCATTGCTCTCGGGGCCATCTTTCTCGTCTGGCTGATCGCCAGAGTGTTCATGGCCGTGGTGATCTGCCTGGGCGTGTTCCTCGCCCTTCTCTTCCTGTTCAGCGCCACGCGTGGCTTCGTGGAACAGTGGATCGGGAAGCTGGTCGGTCTGATCGTCCTGCAGATCACGTCCTCCATCCTCCTCCGCATCGTCCTCGTCATCATCACGGACAGGATGCGGGCGCTGGGCACCGCGCCGACCGGAAACGTCGACGCGATGATTGCCCAGCTCGGGAGCATCACGGCCGTCTACTGGATCGGGGCGGCCCTGATGATCGTCCTGCCCGCCTTCATTGCCATTGGTTCCGGTGTCAGCGCCGGTGCCGTCGTCGGGGCCGGCTATGTCGGCCGCTTTGCCTCCGGTGCGGGCCGCGCTGTCGCTCGCCCGTTCCGCCATGCCTCCGGGAGCTAGCTGCATGATCCGCTCTGCCATCCTCGTGGCGATGCTGGCGCTAACCGCCTGCGCCGGCCACACCCCGCCGCCCGCCTGCCGGGGAGAAATATTCTCCCTCAATGCCCCTCTCGCCATGCCCGGCGCCGCTGATACTGGAGCCTCCAAATGAGCGCCCGCACGGCCACACGCGAGGAGATCGCCCAGGCCGCTGACATCATCATCCCGGTCTCTGATCTCGAGCGTGCAGTGCAGGACCGCCGGAAGGAAGACGCCCGGCGGCGCCGTATCGAGAGGTGGAGGCAGACCGGCAAGAACGTGACGATCGGCCTCCAATGGGCCGCGATCTTCGGACTGGGCGCCTTCATCTGGGTTCGCCCGCCGCAGACGGATCCGGTGCCGATCATCGTTTACCAGCGCCCCGACGGCACCGTGACCAACTATGCGACCTGGGACAGCCTGCCGGCCCAGGTGCGGCATGACAGCACGGTCAATGTGGTCTGGACGTACGTCCAGCAACGCGAAAGCTGGAACGAAGGGAACGCCGGGTGGGCGTGGCAGGTCGTGTCGGCCCTGTCCTCCCCCGCCCTGCGCGAGCAGTTCCAGGCTTGGTATCGGCGTGAAAACCCGGAAAGCCCGGCCAGGCGCTACAAGGACGGAACCACTGTCGAAGCCCAGTATGTGAACTGGGGCCCGGTCTGTCCCATCGAGGGCTGCACGGGCGATCCCGACACGTACCGCATCTGGTTCAAGAGGCTGGAAACGCCGCTTGGCGGGCAGCCGATCGACCGCGGCACCTACGCCTCTACCGTCCGAATCCGCCGCAATGTCCCGATCCCTCAGGACCGGATCTGGCAGCGCTGGACCTTCAATGCCCCGCAAATCCAGGTCGTCGACTACGCCGGCCCTCAGCGCGAAGGAGTCTCGCAGTGACCCGTGCTCTTGCTCTGGCGTCAGCAGCGGTGATCGCCCTGTCTGCTGTCCCGGCGGTCGCCGCGGAGACGCCTTCGCCCTGCGGTCCGGACCCGCGTGAGCGCTGTGTCGCCTACGCCCCGGGCCAGATCGTCCGGATCTACGCCGCGCCTGGCGCCACGCTCGCGATCGAGCTGCCGTCGACGGAGCGCGTGGCATTCGTCGGCACCTCGGACAACCAACTCCTCCAGGGCGGGGAAGCGGTAGACCGCATGGCGGCCGGTGGTGACGGCAGCAGCACCGCCGATCCGAACCTGATGACCAGCGTTCCGCGCGTCGACGGCGCCACGGGCAATTTCGTGATGCTCAAGCCCCTACGCCATCTGGAACCGCAGCCCCTCACGGTCCTGGCGTGGTGGACTAACCCGACCAGCGGCGCCCGCGACTTGCGCCGGCACACGTTCGAACTCCGCACCCGCCCCGGCGAACTGACCGAAGACGTGCCCGATACCTTCTTCGCCGTGCGCTTCTCGGACCCGGTCGGTGCGCGGATCGTCGTGGAGGCTGCCCGTGAGACGGCCCGGAAGGAAGCGGCGGCCCGCTGGGCGGCTCAACGGGCTGAGCGGGAGGAAAGGGCGGCTGCCGCACGGCTTGTGCAGGCATCGGCCCTCGGCACGGTGCGCAAGAACCTCGCCTACGACGGCCAAGGGACCACGGCAGACCGCACCGCCCTCGCGCCTGCGGCCACCACCACCGAGCCGGCCATCTGGGACGACGGGGCACGGACCTTCCTACGCTACCCCGGCAATCGTCGCCCTCCCATGCCCTACCAGATCCTGGCGGACGGCACGGAGGCCGTAGTCGGGCAGAGCACCAACCCGGACCCCACCACAAACGGCAACATCCTCGTCCTGCATGGCGTGTTTCCGATGATCCGCCTGCGCGACGGGGACAACGTCCTCTGCATCGTAAACAGGGCCTATGACCCGATCGGGCAGAATCCCGGAACCGGCACCGTGAGCCCCGACGTGCTGCGCGTCAGCCGCCGCGCCTCGGTCCGTCGGGAGGCGTCCAATGCCGCGCGCCGCTGATCCGCGCGACGAGGGCGCTCCAACCCTCTCCCCCGTGGCGGGGCGCACGCCCCTGTCAGGCCGGATGAAAGCCGCAGTTGGCGTCCTGGGGCTGGGCTCCGCCGCTGGCATCTTCTGGCTCGTGTCGCAGGGGATGCAGCCGCGCGAGGTCGTGGAAAACGGAGGCCGGTCGCTCAACGCGGAGCGGGTCGGCGAGGTCGGAGAGCGCTGGTCGCCAATTCCGCGCGAAGCCCCCCTCCCTCCCCCCCCTCAGTCCCCTGTGGTCCCTGTGGCGGCGGCCGCTCCAATTGTTCCTCCCCCTCCTCCGCCCTCGACCTTCGGCAGCATCTCGGGCCCCTTCACGCCGCGTGCTATGGCCCCGGCTCGCGTGGCTATCGCGGCTTTCGAGGCTCCTGCCGCCCCAGTACCCGCCGCTTCCACTGTGCCGCTTGCTGGTGGTCCCGACGTCATGCCTGGTGTGACGGCGCAGCCGGTAGCCGCTCAGCCTCGTGACGCCCTGGCCGGCCGTCTGTCGGCAGGAGAGGACATGGATACGGCGGTCGCCGCCATGCTGCCCGACCGCAACCTGTTCATCACCATGGGCACGCCCATGAGCTGCACGCCGGAACAACCGATCAACACCGACATTCCCGGCCCCTTCCGCTGCAAGGTCACCGCTCCGGTCTATTCAACCAGCGGGGCGGTCCCCCTGCTCGACGCCGGCACTTGGTTTGTCGGCCAGGTGCGCGAAAGCATGCAGCGCGGCAACCGTCGCGCCTTTGCCGTGATGACGCGCATCGAGACGCCACAGGGCTGTCTCGTCCGGCTACGGGCCCCCGTCGCGGACCAGCTCGGAGAGGCCGGGCTTGATGGCGAAGTCGACACCCATTTCTGGGAACGGTTCCGGGGCCTTGCCGCCGTGGCGTTCCTCGATGCCGCTTCTCAAGCCGCGGCGACTGCCGCCTCGAATGCCTTGGCTAGCCGCAACGGAAACAGCGTCTCTTTCAACACATTCGGCGGCATCGGCGGCCGGGCCGGACAGGGCTTTGCGGCCGACACCGACATTCCGCCGACGCTGCGGCGGAACCAGGCGCGGCCAATCCTCGTCATGGCGATGCAGGACCTGGACATGCGGGGGTGTTTCCAACTCCGGACGCGGGAGGCCGGCCGATGAGCCGTCACCAGGAGGCGCTTCCCCTTCTGCAACTGGCCCTTTCGCCTCTGGAGGCGCTGTGGGCGGACCCGGAGGTGGAGGATGTTCTGATCCAGCGACCGGGAGAGGCGTGGACCCGCCGCCGCGGAGAGATGCTGCGCCATGACGTGCCGCTCGATTTCGTGGATCTGGAGGGCATCGCGATCCTGGCGGGATCGCTGAAGCGGCAAAATGTGGGAAGAAGCCAGCCGCTCCTCTCCTGCGATCTGGCGGGCGGTATGCGGATGCAGGCCATCCTGCCGCCCTGTGTTAATGCGGGCACGGTCGCGCTTGCGATCCGGCGCCCGAAGAAGGTCGCGCCGACCCTGGCCCAACTCGGTGAAGGTGGCATTTTCGCCGATGTTCGGCCGACCTCGCGCGGCCTCTCAGACGCCGATCGCCACCTCCTCGGCCTCTATCGCGCCGCCCAGGCAACGGGAAGCTGGCGGGAGTTTTTGAGCGCGACCATCGCGGCGCAGCGAACGCATCTTCTCTGCGGGTTGGTAGGCACCGGGAAGACCCACACCGCCATGGCCCTGGCCGGGGAAATCCCCCTGACCTCGCGCCTGGTGACGGTGCAGGACGCGGACGAAATGGCTGCCCTGCCGCACCCTAATCGCGTGGATCTCTTCTACTCCAAAGGCGATCAGAGCGAGGCCTCAGTGACGGCCAACGACCTCGTTGAGGCGTCGCTTCGCCTCAGCATGGAATGGCTGATTCTGCAGGAACTGCGCGGCGCGGAAGCATTTTCCTTTATGCGCGCTCTGCGCTCTGGGCATCCAGGCATCACCACATGCCACGCCCCTTCGGCCGCTGATGCCATTCCTGCTCTAGCCCTCATGGTCCGGCAGCACCCCGCCGCGGCGACCGTCGATCTGGAGACGATTGCGGCCACGTTGCACGGGCTGATCGATGTGGTGGTGCACATGCACCGCCCCGGCGGCCGATTCGAGATTTCGGAAGTGTGGTTTCGGCCAGCAGCCGACGAAGACGCCGCCATGACCGAGAGCGCCCCCGAATGATCGCCCCCCTGAAGGCTGCCCTCACCCTCGCGGCTGTGGTCGTCTTCGCGGCCGCCGCATGGTTGGTGATGGCCTCTCTGCTGTTCGTCTACGGCGTCGGTCTATGGGGACACCCAGCCCTCTACTGGTATGAGTACCCATGGGCCTGGTGGCTCTATGCACCCTATGCCGGCCGCTCATTGACTGAGGGCGTGGCTATCCTCGCCTCTGCGCTCCTGGCCTTCGCCCCGATCCTCGCCCTGGGCCGGTGGCAGTGGCGCCGCTGGGGTGGCATCGCCGGCATGGCTCGGCGGGGTTTCGGCATCGACCGTATCCGTCGCGCCAGCACCAACAATCATGGCTCCGCGACCTTCATGGACATGGCGGATGCGGTGCGGCTGTTCCCTTCCACGCCCGACCCAGACCTTGGCGGTATCGTGGTCGGCGAGGCGGAGCGCGTGGATCTCGGACCCGTCGCCCGGCTGAGGTTCGATCCTCGCGACCGCACGACCTGGGGCAATGGCGGCCGGGCACCGCTCCTCATCGACCCATGCCGGTCTGGTACCACGCATTCCATCGTGATCGCCGGCGGCGGCGCCTACAAATCCACTACCCTCGTCACGTCGCTCCTGACCTGGAAGCGGTCGCGTGTGGTGCTCGATCCCAGCACCGAGTTGGCAGCACAGGTTGGTGCAGCGCTCAAGGAGAATGGCCAGGCCGTTGTCCGCCTGGGCATCGGTGACCTGGGTCCGAATGTCCTTGAGGCGATCGACATTACCGACGACATGGCGGAAACGCGCCTCCGTGCCGTTGTTGGGCGCATTATCGGCCCCATGCCCGATGCCGGCAGCGGCGACGGATCGAACGCCCGCTTCAAGCAGTGGGGCCGGACCATCATCACGGCCCTGCTCGCGCACATGCTGTGGGATGACAGCTTTCCCCCGGACCTGAAGACGCTCCGCACCCTGCGCGCCGGCCTCTCTGTGTCCGAGGAGCGCATGCGGGACCGGCTGCGCGGTATCCACGAGACGAGCCCCTCCCCCCTCGCCCGCAGCCTGGCCGGCTCGATGATGGGCCTGGCAGATGTCACCTTCTCGGGCGCTTTCGGAAACGCCACGGACGACACGGAGTGGCTGGCATCCGAGGTTTATGCGGACTTGGTGAGCGGCGATGCCTTCCGCATGTCCGACCTCGTCCGCGGCAACCTCTCTGTGTTCGTCCAGGTGCCTATGGAGGCGCTGCGCGAGACGCCTGCCGTCGCCCGTGTGCTGATCGGGTCCATGCTCGATGCCGTCTTTGCGGCTGACGGCAGGGTCAATGGCCGCGTGGCGTTTTTCCTCGACGAGGCCGTGTTGCTGGGGCCGATGAATGCCCTGGAAACGGCGCGCGACCAGGGCCGCAAGTACAGGGTTACGCTCCAGCTCTTCTATCAATCGGAAGGCCAGATCGAGAAGGTTTGGGGCCCACCCGGCAAAGACGCTTGGTTCGACGGTGTGAGCTGGCGCACCTACGCCGGCATCCAAAACCTCAACACGGCGAAGGATCTTTCGGCGACCCTCGGCACCTATGGCGCCGTCGCCACCAGCAAGGGCGAGAACAAGGGCCGCAGCGGCAGGATTCTCGATCTGCCGACCAGCAACGCGGGCTCAAACCTTAATGAGCACGAGATCAGCCGCGAAGTCGCCAAGCCCCATGAGATCCTCCAGGAAATGCGCGGCGACGAACGGATCACGCTCCCTCGTGGTGAGCGTCCTATCCGGCACGGCGCGGCGATCGGGTTCCGGCGCCCAGCCATCGCGGCGCAGCTCCGGGAGACCTCCTACACGGCCAGGTGGGAGCCACAGGACGAGGTGGTGTCGGCCTGACACCATGTCGGTCACAGACCAGCATTTGAAAGGATACGCGAATGGCGATTGCTGAACCCAAGGAAGTAAAGACGGCCCGTGCCAAGATTCGGGCTCGAGAGGCGGGCGCCTGGGACAAGGTCGAAGCGGCTGGCCGCAACGCCCGCCAAGCGGAGGGCGCGCAGGCGTCCAAGGCTTCGGCAAAGGCCTGCAGTGATGACACCGAGGACAAAGCCAAGAAGAGACAGAGCCTCTCGGCCTAATGCGGATCGGGCGGCCTAGTGAGGCCGCCCGATGGTTTCGACCAACCTGGATAAGCCTCAGGGCGCGGTCAGGCACCTACCTCTTTTGCTACGGCGATCATGAACTCACCCGCCTGGCGGATGACCTCGCTGGCAAGCAAGTACTGTTTGGTGCCGCCATACAGCGAGTTACCGCCCGCGCCCAAGTCGATGAGCAGGTAAGGCTCATCCCACGGCCCGACGTCAATTGGGCCTTCATCGTACCCGTCGACCATTTTGGTCTTGCCTTTGAACACCGGAGCAGCGTGCTTCGAACCGTTCGTCAGGTCCTGCACCAGCTTAAAGTAGGGGCAGTTCGCATCCAGCCACTTTTTGAAGTCGTCTATGCTCCCGATCAGGGTGCCTCGCAGGATGGCAGGATTGCACTTCTTCAGTTCGTGCGCCCACAGCCATTCATGGAGATGGTAGGCGGACGTAACCGCGTTTACGGCCAAGCCGGAATCACCGCTCTGTTGGAGAAACCGGGCGAGATCGGCCTCCGTCTTCTCTCGATATGCTCGTGCATTCGTAATCGCGAACACTATTCCGCTTCCTTCTGCCGTTCAGTTCCTGTAGCCCCTGATCCCCTCCCCCCCTTAGTCATGGGTGGGGTCCAGGGGAGGGATCTATCCCTCCCCTGGGGCAGTTTTCGAATCAGCGGAGCCCGTAGTGAGCCCGCAGGGCCGTGTCAGGATACGCCCGCCATCCTGACGGAAGGGCAACTAGGCACGTCGGGACGTTCCCTTCGTTCGTTTTTACGACCGGCCCGTTTGCCACACAGCCGGAATAGGTCGTGTCACCCCACCACGCGTTTCCCGTTGCAAATGTGGCGATTGCGAGCATGTTCTTTCGTCTGTTGTCATCACTGATACGCCCGAATGCCAGTGCATCAGCCCTTTGCTCCGCGGACAGGGCCGTAAATGCCTCGGCCGAGGCTCCCAGGCCAGCTAGCGCTGAGATGGCGGGCCGTGAGTTTGCAAGGAGTTCGATCGAGGTTCTGTTGGCTCGCACGAGGAGGCCAGCCTCCTGGCGGAGGGCATCTTCGGCGCTTTTCACTGCGTCCCTAAACTGATCGATCGTGTTCACGGCCGCTAGTGCATGCGCCCCCTTGCTTCCCCACCAATAGCCGCCGGCGATCCCTGCGCCGAAGAGGAGCAGGCAAGCGGGGGCAGCAATGGCAAACGCGCGGAGATAGTTCGTCCGGCGTGTGACGGTGATGAGAGTCTGATGGCCTTCCAGGACCGCTTGGGAGAGGTCCCGCTTGAGGGCTGAGTGATCGGCCTGTATCGAGGCGAGAGCGGCGGCCCGCTGGGCTTCGGCTGCTTCTCGGGCCGTCTCCCATGTATGATGCAGATTCTCGGCCTGCTTGCCGCAATCCTCAATCGCTCGCTGAGCGCGTTCGGTCGAATCCTCAATCCGGTCAACTGCTGCGTCGAGTGACGCTCTGAGAACCGCGGAGACGGCCCGAGGTACTGCCACCACCGCTTCGACTGCCGGTCGAAGGACATCCCCGGCCCGCATGCGTGATGCGTCGAGGGCGGCATGTGCTCGCTGTTCGAAGCTCTCATAGATGCGCTGCACGCCACCCCAAGCGGCGGCGCCAGTGGTGTCCAGATCGGAGCGGGGTGGCGTGCTGTCGGTCATGCGAGCAGGTGTCCGATGCCGCTGCGCTCCACCTCCTCCTCCATATCGGCGAGCCAGATGGCGATCGCCTCGCGCTCAAAGGCCCCTAGAGGATTCCTTCCTTCGGGCGCTCGCCCTTTAACTGCGTCGACGAATCGCATCCGGTTGTCGTCAAGCCATTTCGCGGCGGCTCCCGGCAACGCCGGCATGTGGAACTCCACTGCGCCGGCCCTCAGTGCTCGCTGGTAGACCTCATGGCTCCGGTTGTCGGCGAAGGGGTCCTCACCGGGCGGGAGGGCTGCAGCTTTACCTCGGTTGAGAACGAGAACGAGATCCTGGCGGCCGACGGCTGAATCCAGGAGAAGGTTCAAACCAGTGAGATCGTTAAGCTGGCCGCCCAGCAGGTAGAAGGTCACCAGCTTAACGTCGAAGGAATCGAACTGCTCGTCTGCGAGGCCCCACCCGGAAAGCCGTTTCATTTTGGTAGGGGCTGCACCCCTTCCTTGCTTTTCTAGCTCCCGGTCATTGCCGCCGACGTCTAGCGCCACATAACCCTTCGATTCCCGCGCGAGGTCAGCCATGCGCCGGATGAATGCGCCACGAGCGGCGTCTGACGCATCGCCCGGCTCAAGTACCCCCGGGGTTAGATCGCTGAAAATATCGGTAAGGGTGCGGTTCATCGGATCTGCGTCGCCGATATAAAGCGAACGGCCATGAACCATGGCCCGTTCAGCATTCCACCGCATGATAGTGGTCTTGCCGCGGTCACCGCGGCCGGCAGCTACAGCTAGACGCCCGCCCTCGGGGCGCGGGGTTACGAAGGACCCTTTAGGCGCTGCTTCAACTGGGGCATCCAGCGTCTCCGTATCTACCCCACTCCGCGGTTGTTTGCTCATCTTTAATTCCCCCTGATTACAGCTTTAGCTTCGGTGGATTGGGCTTCTTCGGGTCTGTCACTCTCGGATTGAGGAGATCCTCGAATCCGGGTGGCAAGCCTGAAGGAGTGGCGAGTGACCGAGGTGCAGGCTCCGGCGTTGGAACCGGCTCCTGTGGGGCCGGCCGCGGGAGCTCCTGAGGTTCCCTCGAGGCATTCGGTTGTTGGAGCTGCCGTGGCTGGTGGGGGCTCGGGGCGTCCGCCTTGCCGCTCCGCTCGCTCCGCTTTTTGACGCGGCCCCACGCCTTCGAGAGCGTTCCGCCGGGGTAGGGCGATCCATCCACTCTGGTGAGGCCTGCCGATGCTGCGGCCTGGGCGATGTCGTCCCAGGTGAGCCCTCGCTCCTCTCTCGCCTGGCGGATCTCGTCGGCTGCCTGCTCAAGAAAGCGTAGGGGGGCGCCGAAGCGCCCGCGCCCGCCTTTGACTAGGGCAGTGGGCTTTCCCTCCACCAGCCATCTGCTGATGAAGCCGGCCCCCTTGGGGGGCTTGGATGGCCTCGATGTCATGTCCGATCCCGCATGCGAACGGCCTAGCATGCCTTTTCGACAGTTCACAACCCTTTAGGGGCCATTACGAAGGTTGTGGACACATATGGACAGTTTATGGAGGGTATAGGATTATATACAAGCGGTCGCACCCTTGGTGCCTCTTAGGTGCTTCTAAACGGCTGCCGCGCTATACTCCCTTAGAGAGACGCTTCGAGGGGCTTAGAGGGGGGATTACGATGCCTGTGCGGCCAGAGGATCGGACCACTGTCAATTTGGGTGCCGACCTCATCCGAGAGGCCCGGGCAAGGGCTACCGAGGAAGGGCGCGAGTTCTCCGAACTCGTCGCCAGGGCTGTCCGTGCCTACCTGGCTGCTCCCCTTCGGGTTGTCGGTGCGGACCTGCCAGGCCTTGTGCCCCCTGACCCCGATGCTGGCCTCAGGGAGGACGTGCAGGTCCTCGTCGCCGAGGTCCGGAAGCTCATCCCTCAGGTAGCTGCGGCGGCCGAGGGGCATACTGAGGTACTGGACACTCTCGACGAGATCACTGCCGAACTTGGGCGTCGCCGAGGGGCAGCTGAGGCCCTTGAGCAGGTCGCGGCGGCGACCAAGGCTCCTCCACCACCTTCCAGGGGTCGCTAATTATGGCGGCCATCGGCTTTACGAATCTCTCCGTCAGCGAAGCGAATTCGAACTATTATGAGGCCGAGGTGGCGGACGCTGCCAAGGATGCGGCCCGTGTTAATTTGGGGGAATATTACGCAGCTCCGGCCCGCTGGATTTCCTTGATTGGCCGAATGGCCGAGGATGGATCTGAAATCAAGGCAGGTGAAATCACAGAGGCATTTTCTGGCCACGCCCCGCGCCGGTTTACCGCTGTTGACCGCCGAGGTCGCGAAATCGAAACCGACGAAATTGCGACCAATATCTCGGACCCTGGCAGAAAAGCTGGGACCGACGTGACGCTTTCTCACACAAAGGGCTTTTCCGCGCTCGTTCGTGCCGCTCAATTGGCTGGTGAAGACGGGTTAGTGAAGGCGCTTCGGAACGCAAAGCACGATGTTATCCGGGATTTGGTGAAGCACACTGTTGATACCGGTCTAGTACAAACCCGTCGCGGGAAAGCAGGCCAGTCGAGCGAAGTTCCTGCTGATATTATGGTCGCTGTCGTGCCCCATGCTGTCAGCCGTGCGGGCGATCCCCAGGAGCACGACCATATTATCTATTTTAACGGCGGCATACGCCAGGACGGAACGATCGGGACCCTCGAACTAGAGAACCTAATTAGTCATAAATTCTATCTACAGGCTCTTGCCGGAGCCGGTATGGCCAAACGGCTCCAGGAACTGGGTTTTGCCGTCGTCGAGACTGGTCGGGGCCAGTGGGAACTAGCTGGTGCCCCGGAAGAACTGCTTGCTGTGTGGTCTAAGAGGCGGGCTGAGGTGCTGGCGGGGCTTGGCGGCGTAGCCGGAGATCTCGGACGCCGGCACTTGGCGGCCGAGGATGCGGCTGCTGCCGCTGCTCGAGGAACGAGGGTCGAGGAAGCCTCAGAGGAGGTGCCCACTCTCGGGAAAGGTCGGGCGCAAGCGCGACGCGAAGCGACGCAGTCCAGTGCTATCAAGACCCGTCGCCTCAAGGGAAGTCTGCCCGACGCTGCCGGGCTTGAGCAGAAAGATCGCGACGAACTCAAACGCCTTTCGCTGACGCCGGAGGGGGTCATTGGCGCCATGCTGGCCGCGGCTCCACTGGCACCCGTGCCTGAGGGCGCTCCCGCCGAGGTGGCTATCGAGGGTCTTTTCGAGCGGACGAGTGTGGCCACTTTTCGACAGTTCAGGACGGCTATCGCCGAGGCGGCCGCTGTTCGCGGCATGTCGATCCCTGACGTCGAGGGCGAGGTGCAGCGAGCCCTCCAGACGGGCATGGTAAAAGCTATCGGTGCTTCCCCGAAAGGCGAGCCGGTTCTCTCGACGGACAATGCCATTGAGACCGAGAGGGCCATGCTCCTGGCAGCGCAGGAAGGGCGCGGGCAGGGCAAGCTCAAGCCGGGCGCGGCCGAGCGCGCGATTACTGAGATTGAGGCTCGTGAGCGTGCGGCCGGAAAGAGGAACTTTTCTTTTGCCGAGGAGCAGCGGAAGGCTGTTCGGTGGGCCTCTCGTGGAGACCAGATCGCCGTCATCGAGGGCCTGTCTGGTACCGGCAAAACCACATCGATGGAGGCAGTCGTCCGAGCCGCCAAGGCGCAGTGGCTTCGAACGACAGGCGTCGCTCCGACGAATACGGCTGCAGAGACCCTGTCGACAGAGACCCACACTGACGACCACATGTCGCTCCAAAAACTTGCGAGCAGTATCCGCAGTGGACAGAGAACTCTCACGGCCCGCGACTACATCCTGATCGATGAGGCGGGCATGGCGGAACTCGGCCATGTCGCGACCGTGGTCCAAGCCGCCCGGAAGGCGGGAGCCCAGGTCCTCCTTATTGGCGATGAGCGGCAGTTTGCTCCGATCGGTGCGGGTGCTCCGTTTGCAGCTCTAAGCACTATCCTGGGCACCAGCAGGCTTTCTGAGATCCGCCGACAGCGCGTGCCTTGGCAGAATGCCGCAAGCCGGAAAATGGCTGCGGGCGACACTGATGCTGGGCTGATGGCCTACGCCGCGGAAGGCCGGTGGAGGTTCGGTGAGGACCGCGCGGACGCCATGTCTACCTTGGTTAACGATTGGACTGAGGATCTGAATCGGGCCACGGGGGAGGGGGGTGATCCTGCCACGCGCATCGTCATCGCGCAGCGACATGCCGACGTACACGACCTGAACACCCGTCTGCGTCAGGTGCTCACCGAAAAAGGTAAGCTGGGCACTGACGAGATTGTCATTCGGACCCTGCATCGCGACGGACGAAACGGTGAGGTGCGGGATCTCCCACTGCGCCCCGGCGATGAGCTTATCCTCTGGCGCAGAGTCCCGGAGCACAACCTCAACAACGGCGATCGGATCCAGGTTGTCGGCTTCAAGCCCATGCCTGGCTCGAATGACGGCGATGTTCTCCTGACCTGGAAGGTCCAGAAGACCGGCGTCGAAGTCACGGCGCCGCTGTCTAGCCTAGTGCCTCCTCCAGGGCCGGACGATCCCGCGAGCCTGCCGCGCCTCCCCTTCCTGCAGCACGCTTATGCGGTGTCGATGTACGCCTCACAGGGCAAGACGGTCGATCAAGGGTTCGTCTACGGCGGTATCGGGCTCGACATGCGAAGCGTCTACGTGAGCCTGACGAGGCAGCGGGATGATGCGAAGATTTACTGGGATCGCGCGGGCATCGCCCAAGAACTCGTGGAACGTGGTGAGCGGCCGACGAACGAGGCCGTTGTCGACCACATCCGCCAGGAAGCGCGCAAAACCGCGGACAAGTACAACGTCATGGACTTCGTACGCGATGTCGACGCGTGGTTGAGGACCGGCGACATCCTCGCTGAACGACAAGTCCCGTCCGCGATTGCTGCGCGCATGCAAGCGGCGGAGGAAAATGCGGCGGCGACCGTCCGCGCCGCGGCAAAGGCAAAGCCGGAAGAGGTACGGGCCATTGCAGCGGCCGCCATTTCGGCCCCTGCACCGAGGGCGCGTCGTGAACCTCGGGTATCTCCGGACGACCGTGCTGGGCGGGCATATCGCCGTGCGGTGACCCGCAGCCAGGGGCAGGCAGCGACGGCAGACCGCCGTTCTCTCCGGCGTTTTGAGGATGTCCTGTCCGCGCTGCGGGGACCGGGCGGTGTTAGCCGCCTCACCCAGGCTTTCCGAGAAGCTCCGCGCCGCCTGGGCCGTGAGGTGGCCGCAGTCGCTGATCGGGTGAAAGCCTTAGTTCAATGGCGCCAGGAGTGGTCGGTCCGCCAGGCTGCAGACCAGCTCGATGCCCGTCGGCGTGAGATCGAGGCCGGACAGGGGAGGGGAGGGGTTCTGGCTGTTGTCGATCAGGCACGACGGCAGCCTGCAGCCCCGGAGCCGCGGCCCTGGCGCGACGCTTGGCTCCACACATCAATGCTCGGCCGGCACGCTCCCGAGGCGCGGACCCTGCCGACCCCAGCCTCCACCAAGGCGACCCTCGCTGGCCGCCTGCCGCCCCTTCCCAGGCAGCTTGCAGACCGCCTGAGTGACCGGGCTCTCTCTGCCCTGGCTTACCCACGTCTGGGCACCGGCCCGGGCGATGCCGCGACGGTCTCCGTGCGGGCTTACGCTGACGCTCTCGAGCGCGAGCGCCAGGCAGAGCAGAACCGCATCCTCGCTGGAATGGCCCGCTGGACCGGTAAAGCCCCCACCCAGGTCCTCCGCGAGCTGGGCGCGGCTCTGGAGCGGCCCCAAGCGATCCGGCACGATGACCTGAGAGCCGGCGTGGAACGGCTCAGAGCCTTGTCGGGGGCCAAGGACCGCGTTGAACGGGATCTGGCCGCCGGCACCTTGAGGCCGGCAGCTCCGATCCAGGCCTTAGATCCTGCTGCCTCGCCTGCTGGCTGGTTGGTCGCCCTCCGGAAGTCTTCCGGCACGAGGACGAACTTTTCGCCACGCCCAGATCCCGCCACTGACCGCGCCATTTTTGACGGCCGCCCCTCCACCGTGGCCGAGGTTCTGGTCCTGCTCCGGGCCCGCCGCTTGGGCCTCGGCATTCCGGCAGGAACGCTGGCTCCGGACGGGTCGGCCGCGGCTCAGATCGACGGGGCGATTGGCACGATCCAGGAGGCCATCACGGACGGACGCCTCTCCCCTCGTGCTTCCATGCGGGCCGCCGCGCCGTCCGAGCCGGCGAGGTGGCAGGGTGCTCTGAAGAGCGCCATGGCCGCCACGTCGAGAATGACGCGGCAGGGTAGGGGAGGGGACGCGGCTTCGGTGCAGGCCCGGTCGGATTCGACCATCCTGCAGTCCGTCTCTGCCCGTGACGATGCTGTGCGCCTAGCCGAGGCTCGTGAGGCTGCCACGCGCCTGGCGGCTGCGCGGGCGACCGAAGAGCAGGCGGTGAAGGCGGCCACGGAGGCCGTCACCAAAGCGACCAAGCCGATTCAGCGGAGGGCCGGGCCCTCAATGGGGATGTGATGAGCGCTCGGACCCTCGGGAAATGTGCCGAATGTGCCTACTGGCGCACCCCGGAAAGTACCCTCCTCGCCGGCACGCCGGGCGCCGCGGCGGCTGACGCTCTGGGCCAGTGTCGCCGCCGGGTTCAGACCGATGACGCCGGCGTAAAGCCTCGGCCGCCCATCACGCCCGGATTCTTTGGCTGCTCTGAGCACCTGGTCCTGCCGCTTCCGGACAGGCTACCCCAGAGCTGTTCGCAGTGCCGTTTCTGGCGTAGCCGCGAAGGAGGAGCAGAGGGATTCTGTTGCGCCTGGGCACCGCGCCACTCCATCGGCCACCCGAATGAGGCCCCGGTCGCCTCACGCTTTGCCTTCCCGATCACGCCCGCGGGCTTCTTCTGCGGGGACGGGGTCAATGTCGCTTACGTCGACCCCGAAGAGGAAGAGATTATCGGCCTATCCATGGCCGACGCTCCCGCCGACCCCCTCGATCCCGCCGCCCAGCAAGACTGGGATTGGCCGCCCGTCGCGGACGAGGAGCGGGAGCGGTGACCAGAAGGTTCTCCCGCATCGGCCGCGACCGCGTTGACCGGATCAATCTCAACGCCGGACTGGCTCGCAACCTCCTCGAAGACCTGGGCTACAGTGCCGACTATCCTGAGGCGAAGGCCATGGGGGTCGCGATAGGTGGCTGGCGGGCCTATCTGCCTCGGGCCGACGCCTCACGCTCGGAGGCCAAGATCATCGCCCCGAACGGCCGCATTTGTCAGCTGGACGCTGACAAGGTCGTTGCCTCCGGAGCGATCGATCTTCTCCGGCAGCATCGGAACTACAGCTTCGCCGATGCGGTCCGGCACCTCGAGGAGACCTATCTCGGGATCCACGACATCGACGATGCTGCACTCCGTCGTGCCCGGCATCTGCCCACTGAGCGACGGCTGGCCGCCGAGGTGGAGGAGGCACGCCGCCGCGCCGAGGACAAGGACAAACCGCGCGCAGAACAGCCTGGCCTACAGCCTGGCGCCGCGCGAGACCGGACGCCGGAGGAGGCTCTTCGGGAAGCCCGCAGGCGCTTCGCCCAGGGGGAGCCAGATCCCGGGACCGGATACCTGGTCACACACCGCCATATCGATCCGGCTATCGTAAGGCGGTTCGGACAGGATCGTGGACGGGAGGCCGTCCTTCGGTACGACGCCGCCCGGGATGAAGTCATGATCCTGCACCTCAATGCAGAGGGCCGCTTCACCACCTACGAATACCGAGGCGGGGTCACCCGGTTCAACCGTACTGGGAGCCGTGGCAATGCCGCTGGCTGCCTGGTTGGCCTCGGTATCTTCGGAGATCCAGTGGCCGCCCGCCGACTGGTGGTCGTGGAGAGTGGGATCGAGGCCTTGTCGTGCCTGGAGATAAAAACCAGCAACCGCGGTGCCGAAGTTGGCGACGACGCTTGCTATCTCTCCACAGCTGGCGGGCCAAAGCCCGAGCAACTCGACCGCATAGCGGCTTGGGCGCTCGCCTCCGGCGCAAGCGTTGTCGTCGCCTACAACGACGATGAGGCCGGTCGCAGCTTCACGAAGCGGGCGACTGAGGCGCTTATTGAGCGTGGTGTCGACCCGTCGCGCATCGACGCCATGTTCCCGCCTGCCTGGGATTGGAATTTGGCATTGAAGCTCACCAAGAAAGCGGAGGACCGAGAAGTGCTGAGGTGGAGAAAGGCGCAGGAGGGAGTTTCGGGGTGAAGGCGTTCTGGTTGTGGCTAAAGGATCTTCGCTGGCACAAACGTCGGTCTGTCGGTCACTCGCCCATTGTCCGCGCCAGCCTTTTCATGCCGGTGGTCGGCTACTTGATCCTTTTGAACAAGCATACGGCGGACCTAGTGAAGCTTGATCCACGTCTACAGCCTCTGTCCGAGGGCCATCCTTGGCGGCTGGTGCTGCTATATTACGGCTTCGTGCTGACCGGCTAGGCATTCGCAGCGTCGCTTGTGAGCCTCAACCCACTATGATTTACCATCACCCCATCCTGGCACCTGTGCCATTCACCCAGAAGGGGGCCACCGGCCGGATGGGCAATGATGAAGTCGCAAGACTGTTGGGATCCCGCGTCCGCGCCCATCGCGAACGCGCAGGCCTAACCCAGCAGGCTTTAGCTAGGCTGGCCAAGGTGCAGCAGGGCCAGCTTTCCGAGATCGAAACCGCCGATCGCGTTCCGACACTTTCCACAATTAGAAAGATTGCGGCCGCGCTTGAGGTCCCTCTTCGAGAACTGTTGGACGGCTAAGGGCTTTATCTGCGGTGGCAGATCGCGCGGCCGTGCTCTGAAGGGTCTTATACACGATTGTATATAAAACCCTGGCCACACACCACCATCGAGGTCGGGTTCCACCCGCGTGGAACTGGAACCTGGCGCTGAAGCTCTGGAAGGAGCGGAGGACTGTGGAGTTCTGCGTTGAAGGAAGGCGCAAGAGGAGCAGTCAGTCTCAGGGAAGGGCGGCCCCTATAAGCCTCGTTGAACTTAACCGGCTTTATTGCGATATTACTCACATGCTCGGCACGGTTCACAATCATTCCACTCCTCGGGCTACCGTCCCAGCTCCCTATCGCGGAGCCCGGAGGAAGAGGGTCGTCTATGTCCAGGGCGACACGAACGAGACGGCAAGAGAGGCCGAAGATCGGCATCTCGTGGCCTCCATCGGCCATGCTCGCCGACGCGAGGGAACTCGGCTGAACGACCTCTCGGACCTAGAGCTCGCCCGGCTCCTCTTCAGCCGGTAGTAGCCTGCCATGGTGGAGGCGGACGTCCCGGAGGAAGCTCTCCGGGAGCCGGAAGTGCGTTCGGGCCGTCCACGGGACGTGATCCTTGTCCCCACCTACGTAGACCGCATCGGCCTCCTGAAGCCCGGCCTCGAGGCCTACCAAGCCGACCTTTTGTTCCTCATCCAGCTTTTGAAGAACGGTACGCCGATCCCTCGCCGGTTCTACCGGTCCGTTCAAGGGCCGTCGACGGACCAGGCGCTCGAGGAGTACGGGGTGATGCACCTTCACCTCCTCAATCCGAGTACGGACGTCCTGGTCTTCCTCATGCAGTTTGAGGATTGGGTCGCCATCCTTGAGGTCAACAACCACCTGCCATTCCAGCAGCGGCCTCCCGCGCATCTCCTGCGCCTGCACCACTGGCAGGGCGTCCTCGAGGCTCGAGCAAACCGCTTGGCAGCGATCGCAAAGAGCAAGGCTGACAAGCGGGCGGATATCCGTCGCCGCCTGTTCATGTCGAAAAAGCCGACGCCCTGATACTAGCCGCCTTGGTAGATGACCGGTCTCGGTCGATTGTGTTGAACAACTCGGCGCCGCACGCGGCAGCGGCCCTGTTGCGTAACATTATTGCGCATTCAGATCTGCCGGCGAGCAAGTTATGCTCTATGTCTGCTACGAATGTAACGTTGTTGCGGACGGAGTGAGGCTCGAAAGTTCTTCAACAACATCGGTCCAAAGCAGCCTAGTTCCCGCGGCAAGGGAGAACCGAGCCAAGCCGCCCGGCGGGAGCGCGTCTCCCCTGGGCGGCGATGTCTCCTTGGGGCCGGCCGGTCGTGACAGTGGAATGGCCCCTTCACCTAGGAGCCACTCCCATGATTTCCGAACTCGTTGCCCAGATCTTGGCCGAAATGCGCAAGGCCATTTCAAGTTACGCCCGCGATCCAAGGCGGGCGGACGTGCCCCACCATCTGCGGACCCTAGATCGACTGCTCGACCGCGACTGGCTGACGCCGGAGCAGCGAGAGGCGGTGTTGCGGTGCCGGGGCGAGGTGGCGGCCTTGCTTGAAGGGCCAGAATGGCGGCCGGGCATCACTCTGCCGCCGGCTTGAACAGCAGGAGCTGGTGCTGTCGCTCGCTGCTCTGCCAGCTGCAGTTCAGCCCTCCCCCCCTTAGTCTCATAGCCTTTTGAGCAGGTGAGGGTCGTCGAGGCGTCACTGTTCAGTTCCGCGTTGAAGCGGGGATGCCTCGGACCGGGTTCTCCACTCCGTGAAGAACAAAAAGTGAACTGAATCGGCCGTGATCGTTTATCACTTCGCCCAAGGGGGCCGACAGATGGACGATGCGGTGTTGGCGTCTTTGGTCGAGCTATGCGGGAATTTGGGTGACGCGGTGATCAGGCGGCGTTTTGTGCTGGCGTGTTGGTGACCTCGGCGCCGTTGTGGAATGTGACGCCCTGGATGAGCTTGGGCAACTGGCTCTCGCCCTTCAACCTGAGCCAGGTCTTGGCCGCGGCCATGGCGAGCTTGAAGACCGTGAGCCGGGAGGTGTCCTGGGACAGGGCGCCCCTGGTTCGGACGGTCCGGTGGCGCACCGTGGCGAACACGCTCTCGATCGGGTTCGAGGTGCGGAGGTGGTCCCAGTGCTCGGCGGGGAAGTTGTAGAAACTGAGTAGCGCGTCCTGGTCCTTCACCAGGCAGGTGACGGCTCTCTCGTACCTGGCTCCGTACTTCCCGGCGAAGGTGGTGATCGCGGCCTCCGCTGTCGCGCGGTCCGGCGCCTGCCAGATCTCGCGCAGGCCGACCTGGAAGCCCAGGAGTTCTTTCTTGCCTTCGGGTGTCGCCCCGATCAGCACCAGCATGCACTCCCCATCGGGGCGTCGGCCGTGCCACTGCGGGCGCGCCACTTGGCCACCGTCTTGGGGTTCAGCCCGTAGCGGATGGCCAGGGTGCGGCCGCTCTCTTTCGACGCTTGGAGCTCGGCTCGAACACGCGGCGTCGTTCGGGCTGAACCGTGAAGACCGCCTGTCATAGGGCATCCTTCCCCTCGCGGATCAAAGATGCACCACTACTCCCCGGGACTACACACCTCTGATGTCCGTCCCTTCAAGGGGTAGGCGCGCATCACCGTTCGCCGTGCAGGCGTTGTTTTCGAAGCAGAGGCGCT
>NZ_JBNBZS010000050.1:0-43102 GCF_049629625.1 Roseomonas chloroacetimidivorans
CGGTTGCGAAGGCGGTGATCGTCGAAGAGGTCGAGCGCCTGCGCTGGCGGCTGTGGAACGGCAAGGCCAAGGATGCCGGGATCAGCATCGATCGCATCCGCGCGGTCATGCACCACTTCCGGGGCGAAACCGGCATCCACAGGTCCATCGCGCCCTCGCGCAAGCTGTGGACCGCGTTGCGGGCGCTGGACGGCTACCTCGTCGGGCAGAGCGACTGGCTCGTCAACTACGGCGAGCGGCACCGGGCCGGGTTGCGGGTCGGCACGGCGCTGACCGAGGGCACGGCCAACTTCCTGGTGAACCGCCGCATGAACAAGTCGCAGCAGATGCGCTGGTCACGCCGAGGCGCCGGCCGGCTGCTCCAGGTTCGCTGCGCCGTCTACAACGGCACGCTCGGCACCGGTTTCGGCCAGCGCTTCTCGGCTGCCAACGACTGTCACCCGCAAGCGGCCATCGTCGCCTGACCCCCAGTTTCGCGGCAGTCCCACTGCTTATTCGCTGCTGGCGGGACCGCCTCACGTGTGACGTGTCGCGCCTTCCTTCAATCTTCAGGCCGACATAGCGCTGCCCTGGCCAAGTTTTTCTCAACCAGACTGAGGCCAAGTCCCATTTACTCAGCGGACAGCCTGCGGAAGTGTTGCCCGAACCCCTTCCGTCCGGGGCGCAAGAACAATCAGCGAGGAACTACTATGATCCGAAGGCGAACTCTGACCCGGACTCTGGCGCTTGCCCCGTTTGTGGCACCGAGGCTGGCTAGGGCTCAAGGCCAAGCCCTGAGGATTCTCCACGGTTCGAATCCGGGTGCCCCGCAGGATGTCATGCTGCGGCTGCTGGCCGAGGAGTGGCAGCAGATCGCCGGACATCCGGTGGTGGTGGATGCGCGGCCGGGCGCCAGCGGCCAGGTAGCGATGGCGATGCTCAAGCAACTTCCCGCCGATGGGCGCACGGTCTTCTCGGATGGCACTGGCATCACCTCCATCCTCCAGCTTCCCACGGCCCAGCACCGCTGGACGGATTTTGAGCCGTTGTACCGGCTCCAGCTCGATCCTTTCGCGCTCTATGTAAAGCAGGGCGCTTATCCCGATCTCGCCGCCTTCCTGGAGGCAATGCGCAAGCGCCCCGGCGCAGTCCGGATTGGCGGCTTCGCCTTGGGTGGGCCTCACCAGATCGCCATGCTTCGCGCCGCCGCGAAGGCAGGGGCCCGCTTCACCTGGATCCCCTTCGACAGTGGCTCGCGCGCGATCACCGGCGTAATGGGCGGCCATCTCGAAGCCTCGATGAGCAATATCAGCGTCTATGAGACGTTCCGTGAGCGGACGACGGTGCTGGCCCAGACGGGCGAGGACCGGCTCGGGCGCTTCAACGATATCCCGACCTTCCGCGAAGCCGGCATCGACATCATCGCTTATCATTGGCGCGGCATGTTCCTGCGGCGCGGTACGCCGGAGCCGGTGATCGAGGAGCTTTACGGCCAAATCGGTAAGGTGGTGCGCTCCGCCCGCTTCCAGGCTTATCTGCGTGACAGCGCTACACTGGACGGCAGCATGACGCGCCCCGCCTTCGCAGCCATGCTTGAGGAGCAGGCGGCGAGCGATACGCAGGTTCTGAAAGACATCGGCCTGCTATCGTGAGGCTGGCATGAACGCTGTGCCGCCCCTCGTGGCCGATGCCGAAGGGAGCCAGACCGCGATGTCGGTGTTCTCTCCCCCACCCCTCCTGTCCGTGCGCCGCCGCCGGGGCGAGATGGCGATCGCCGCAGCCTTCGCCTGCGCGGGCGCCGGCATGCTGCGCGGTGCCCTGGATCTCGATCTCGGCAGCGTGGCTCTCCCGGCGGCCGGATTCGTGCCGGCAGTGGCGGGCGGGGTGCTGCTCCTCTCCGGCCTCTGGTCGCTGTTCAAGGCCGGGCGCTCATCCAGCGCGGAGGGCGCCGATCGCGAGGTGCGGCTGGTCGACAGGGTGACCGGGCTCGCGCTAATCGCGCTGTTCCTGCTGGCCGCCCTGTTCGAGACCCTGGGCGCGCCGCTCGCGCTCGGGCTGTTCATCTTCGCCATGCTCCGCCTTCTCTCACCGCTGCGGCTCGTCGTCTGCGCGCTGCTAGCGGCCGCGCTTGCGGGCGCGATGTGGCTGTTCTTCGCAAGACTGCTGGAGGCCTCGCTTCCGGCCGGACCGTTCTGAGGCCAGGTCAATGGACGCCTTCAACCAGCTCATGGCAGGGTTCGGCACAGCACTCACGCCGACCAATCTCGGCTACTGCCTGCTCGGCTGCCTTTGGGGCACGGTGGTGGGGATCCTACCGGGCCTCGGCCCGCTGGCAGGGATGACCCTGCTGCTGCCGCTCACCTTCGGCATGGACGCGACCTCTGCCATCATCATGCTGGCCGGCATCTTCTACGGCGCCATGTATGGCGGATCGACTACCTCCATCCTGGTCCGCATCCCCGGCGAGGCCGCCTCGGTGATGACCTGCTTGGATGGGCATGAGATGGCGCGGCAGGGCCGTGCGGGCCATGCGCTGACAATTGCGGCGCTCGGGTCCTTCGTCGGCGGAACTGTCTCAATTGTGCTGCTGATGTTCCTGGCGCCTCCCCTGGCGGAGGCGATGCTGGCGATCGATCCGGCGGCCGAGGCGGTGGTCATCCTGCTCGGTCTCTCCGTCATCGCGCTGGTCTCGCCCACGCCTTTCGCCAAGACGGTGACAATGCTTGCGGCGGGGTTGTTCCTCTCAACCATCGGCTTCGACAAGCTCACGGGCGTTCCGCGGTTCACTCTCGGCAGCCTGGAGCTGTCGGACGGGCTCGACTTCGTGGCCCTGGCGATCGGTCTTTTCGGTGTCTCGGAAATCCTGCTCAGCCTGGAGCGGATGGCGAATCTGCGCCCGGTCCACCCGAAGCTGAGCGAGATGCTGCCTGACCGCGCCGCGCTGCGACAGGCCGCGCCCGCCGTGGCACGTGGATCGGTCATCGGCTCGGTCTTCGGGATCATACCGGGCGTGAGCCATGTCGTGTCCACCTTCGTCTCCTACGCGGTGGAGAAGCGCCTGGCCCGCGATCCCTCACGCTTCGGCAAGGGTGCGATCGAGGGCGTGGCCGGGCCGGAGACGGCGAACAACGCAACCACCGGCACGGCAATGATCCCGCTGCTGGTGCTCGGCGTACCCTCCATTCCCGCCACCGCCATCCTCCTCTCGGCCCTGATGATTCACGGTATTCAGCCCGGGCCCATGCTGCTGGTGGAGCGGTCCGACGTTTTCTGGGGCTTCGTGGCCAGCATGTATGTGGGCAATGCCGTCCTGCTGCTGCTCAACGTGCCCCTGGTCGGGCTCTTCGTAAACCTGCTGCGCATCCCCTACTTTGCTCTGGCACCGGTCATTATCTCGATTTGTGTAATCGGTGTTTACAGCGTGAACTCGTCCGGCTTTGACGTCTGGGTGATGATGGTCGCGGGGTTGGCCGGCTATCTGCTGCGCAAGTTCGATTACGACATGGCGCCGCTCCTGCTTGCCCTTGTTCTGGGTGACCGGCTTGAGGAGAGCTTCCGCCGCGCCCTGATGATGTCAGCCGGCGACTGGGGTGCCTTTGTCACCGGCCCGGCGCTGGGGATCCTGCTGTCGGTGAGTGGCTTGCTCCTGGTGCTGCAGGTCATCGCCTGGGCCCTGGGCTACAGCCGCCGCGTCGCACGGGAAGCCATGGAGGAGGAGGCCTAGGTGCCCCCGGGAACGGCGCTCGAATCGACTGAGATCCGTGAGGAAGGCGCCGTACCCGCTTCTCCTTCCGCGCCGGGGGCCGGAAGCACGGAGGACCGGCGCCGGCGCCTTCCGCCGCTGAATGCCCTGCGCGCCTTCGAGGCCGCCGCGCGTCACGGCAGCTTCACGCGGGCGGCGGCCGAACTGATGGTGACGCAGACGGCTATCAGCCACCAAGTCAAGAGCCTGGAAGAGCATGTTGGCGTTCGCCTGTTTCAGCGCCTGCACAACGGGCTCATGCTTACGGAGCGCGGCGCCGCCTATCTCCCGGTCCTGCGTGAGGCCTTTGAGCGGATCGCGGATGCGACGGAGGAGTTGCGGGGCGGTGAGGGGCCGCAGGCGCTGGCGGTCAGCACCCTACCGAACTTCGCACTGCGTTGGCTCATTCCTCGGCTCCCGCGCTTTCACGCCATGTACCCCGAGGTGGAACTTCGCCTCTCCACCACGGAACGCGGCACCGATTTCCTCGGCGCGCATATGGATGTTGCCGTCCGGCTCGGCGAGGACTGGCCTGGGCTGAACCAGGCTTTGTTGTTTCCCGGGGAGCTCTTCCCCGTCTGCTCCCCCGAATTGCTGCGCAAGGGCCCTCTGAACTCGCCAGCGGACCTCGCCGGGCGGACGTTGCTGCATGTGTCCAGCGCTGCCGATGACTGGCCAGCTTGGCTCAAGGCGGCCGGGATGTCCGGGATCAGTGGTGAACGCGGGCCGCGCTTCGACTCCTTCGCGCTGGTCTGCGAGGCGGCGCTACACGGCCTGGGCATCGCGATGGCAAGGCTTCCCTTCGTCGATGAGGATTTGAAGGCAGGCCGGCTGATCGCGCCCTTCTCCCTGCGCCTGCCGCGTGACGAGGCCTATCATCTGATCTGGCCCAAAGGGCATGTGGCGCGCCCGGTCACGCACTTCCGCGAATGGATTCTGGCGGAGGCCGCGGCAACGCGCGGGGAACCGCCGCCGAAGCGCGAAAGGCTGCATTTCGGTGCCTTGGGCACCCCCAGAACTATGAAGTCGCGGCCCGGCGAGATGGCTGGCTAATTCACGCATGGGCGACATCGCCTGATACCAGGAGAATGATCATGCCGTTGGATGCAGCCGCTCCGGTCACCTATGCTGGTGGCGTCACCGCCGTTCCGACCGGGGGCGCCCTGGCGGCCGACATCATCGGCCTGGATCTCTCCAGGCAGCTCTCGGCGGAAGCGGTCGCCGGCATCAAGCAGGCCTGGGGCGACCACCTCGTCCTGCGTTTCCGCGGGCAGGAGCTGGACGACGAGGCGCTCACCGGCTTCTCGGCGCATTTCGGCAAGCTCGACCGCGCGCCCATCGCCTCGGCGCGCCGGGGCGAGGACCAGCAGCCCGGCTATGTCCTGCTGATCTCCAACATCATCGAGAATGGCCGACCGATCGGCGGCCTCGGTGACGGGGAGTCGAAATGGCACACGGACATGTCCTATGCCGAGGAGCCGCCCTATGCGAGCTGCCTCTATGCGGTCGAGGTTCCGCCGCAGGGCGGTAACACCGGCTATGCGAACATGTACCGAGCCTATGAGACCCTGCCTGCGGAGCTGAAGCGCTTCGTAGAGACGCACAGCTGCAAGCATGATGCGAGCCGCAACAGCGCGGGCGAGCTGCGGCGCGGCTTCAGCGAAACGGATGATGCCCGCTCGGTGCCGGGCGCGGTGCATCCGCTGGTAATCCGGCATCCCAGCACCGGGCGCCTCGCCCTGTATCTCGGGCGGCGCCTGAATGCCTATATTCCGGGCCTGTCGCTCGAGGAGAGCGAGCGGATGCTCGACGCGCTCTGGACCCATGCGACGCAGCCGGAGCTGTGCTGGTACCAGGAATGGCGCGTGGGCGACGTGGTGATGTGGGACAACTACTCGACCATGCATCGCCGCGATCCCTTCGATCCGTCCACCCGCCGGCTTCTCCGGCGCACGCAGGTCTCCGGCTTGCGCTACGCGACGGTCTGAGGCAGTCGCATGGCCGTCCGTGTGGTCAGGGTCGAGGCTTGGCGCCTCGACCTTCCGATCCGGGTTCCGTACAAGGTGTCTTCGCGCACCTTCACGGCCTTCGACCCGATCGTCGCGCGCGTGACCCTGTCGGATGGGCGCGTCGGCTTTGGCGAGGCGGTCATCAGCCCAGGTTACGGGCATGAGTTGCCGGAGAGCGGATGGGCCTTCGTGCGCGGGCATGCCGCGCGCCTTGTCGGGATGGAGCCGAGGGAGGCGATCGGGATGCTGACCCGGTCCTTGCCCGGCGACTCCCATGCGGTGACGGTCCTTGGCACGGCCATCGAGATGGCCTGCCGGCACCCCGCGCTGCGGATGGACCGGGAGTGCCGGATTCCACTTCTGGCCCCGATCCATGCTACCTCCGGGCCGTCGCTGGAGGCGGAGCTCGAGGAGTTGCTCGCCGAGGGCTATGGCGCCCTGAAGGTGAAGGTTGGATTCGAGGCCGCCGCGGATACGAGGCGGGTGCGCGAGATCCAACAGCTGGTGCGGGGACGCGCCACGCTGCGCTTGGATGCCAACCGGGGATTCAGCCGCGAGGATGGCATCCGCTTCGCCGGGGAGCTGGAGCCGGGCGGGATCGAGCTGTTCGAACAGCCCTGTGCCATGGACGATTGGGACGCGAATACCGCCGTCGCCGCCGTTTCCACCGTGCCGGTCATGTTGGACGAGTCCATCTACGACACTGGCGACATCCGCCGTGCTGGTGAGATCCCCGGCGTCGGTTACGTCAAGATTAAGCTGAAGAAGTTCGGAACGCTCGACGGCCTCGTCACGGCCGGCCGGATTGCACGTGAGGCAGGGCTGGGCCTGGTGATGGGCGACGGCGTGGCCACGGAGATCATTTGCTGGATGGAGGCGGCGGTCGCGCCACAGGTGATCGACAATGCCGGGGAGATGAACGGATATTTGAAGCTGTCCAGCCCCTTGCTCCGTAACCCTCCGCCCTTCGAGCGCGGGAGCATGGTGCTTCCGGCGGGCTACTGGCCTGAGCTGGACGACGCTCAGGTGAACCGGGCCGCCCTGGACAGCTTCGACACCGCCAGCCGGTCCGGCATGAAGGCCAGGCAGGGAGGCGGCCCGGCGTCATCAGGCGGCTGAAGTCGGCCTGGCCACCATTCCCTTCGCCGGCCGTGGCGACCATATCATCTCAGGAAAGCAGGAATCATGAAGCTTTGCCGCGTTGGCGCACCGGGTCAGGAGAAGCCCGCTCTGGTCGATGACCAAGGGCGCCTTCGCGACCTCTCCGCCGTCCTGCCGGATATCGACGGTAGCGCCCTCTCGGCGGCGGGCCTGGCCAAGCTGGCTGCCATCAGTGCCACGAACCTGCCGCTGATCGAGGACAAGCCGCGCTATGGCGTGCCAGTCGCTAACGCCTCGAAGTTCATCTGCATCGGATTGAACTACTCCGAGCACGCCGCCGAATCTGGCCTGCCGATCCCCTCGGAGCCGATCGTCTTCTTTAAGGCGAACTCCGCGATCTGCGGGCCTAATGATGACACCATCCAGCCCCTGAACTCCACTAAGCTTGATTGGGAGGTGGAGCTGGGCGTGGTGATCGGCGCGCTTGCGCGCAACGTGCCGGAGGAGAAGGCGCTGGATTTCGTCGCCGGCTACTGCGTTGTCAACGACGTTTCCGAGCGGGCCTTTCAGATGCAGAGTAGCCAGTGGGACAAGGGCAAGGGCTGCGACACTTTCGGGCCGGCCGGCCCCTGGCTCGTGACGAAGGACGAGGTGCCGGATCCGCAAGCTCTTCCCATGTCGCTCTCCGTGAATGGCCGGCGTATGCAGGATGGCAACACGCGCACAATGATCTTCGGCGTGAAGGCCATCATCTCCTATGTCAGCCGCTACATGACGCTCATGCCCGGCGACATCATCGCGACCGGCACACCCTCGGGAGTCGGCATGGGACAGAAGCCGGAGCCGGTCTGGCTCAAGCCCGGCGACGTGGTGGAGCTTGGGATCGAGGGGCTGGGCACGCAGCGCCAGCACGTCGTCAGCTATCGCTGATGCCGTGCCGCGTTCCGCGCTCCCGCGGGATCTAGACCAACCGTTCGAACGAGGGCGAGCGATGACACGCCAGCTTCACCTGAATCTCTTCATCCACAGCCGCGGCCATCACGAGGCCTCCTGGCGGCATCCCGAGGCCTCGCCCCGCGCGCTGACGGACATCGAGTATTTTCGGGATCTCGCGCGCCGTGCCGAGGAGGGATTCTTCGATTCCATCTTTCTCGCGGACACGCTCGCCCTTGCGAACACAGCCCGGCACGCGCCCAGCACTTGGTTGGAGCCCATCACCACCCTGGCCGCCATCGCGGGATCGACACGCCGCATCGGGCTGATCGCCACGGCCTCCACGACCTATTCGGAACCCTTCAACCTCGCGCGCCAATTCGGCTCGCTCGACCACATCAGCGGCGGGCGCGTAGGCTGGAACATCGTGACCTCCTGGCTACCTGCCGCGGCGCGGAACTTCGGAGGGGACCAGCTGGTCAGCCATGATGACCGCTATGCGCGCGGCGAAGAGTTCGTGCAGGTGGTGAAGGCGTTGTGGGACAGCTGGGCGGACGACGCGGTGCTCGACGACCGCGCTGGCGGCGACTATGCGCGGATGGAGGCGATCCGGCCGATCGATCACGCCGGCCAGTACTATCAGGTTGCAGGGCCGCTCAACATGCCGCGCGGGCCGCAGGGCCGGCCGGTTTTCGTGCAGGCGGGCTCCTCGGAAACAGGCCGGCGCTTCGCCGCGCGCCACACGGAGGCCGTGTTCACTGCGCAGATGGAGAAGCAGGCGGCGCGGGATTTCTATGCGGATCTGAAGTCCCTCGCTGAGGTCGAGGGCAGGCGGCCCGAGCATGTGCTGATCCTGCCAGGCCTCAGCCCGGTGATCGCACCTACCGAGGCTGCCGCGCAACGTCTTGCCGACGAGCTGAACGATCTCACCGATCCTGCGGTGGGCCGCGAGCGCCTCAGCACGCGTTTCGGGGGGTACGACTTCTCGCACTTGCCGCTCGACAAAACGCTCTCGCCCGAGGATTTCCCGGATCCCAGCACGGTTCAGGCGGCACGAAGCCGGACCGAGGTCATTGTCAGCTTCGTGCGGCGTGAGAAGCCGACGCTACGGCAGCTTCTATCCTATCTGGCAGGCGCGCGGGGTCATTTCACCACGGTCGGCACGCCGGAGCAGATCGCCGACCTGATCGAGGAGTGGTTCCAGGACGGCGCCGCGGACGGTTTCAACCTGATGCCACCGGTGCTTCCCTCAATGCTCGATATCTTCATCGACGAGGTCGTGCCGATCCTGCAGCGTCGCGGTCTCTTCCGCACCGCCTATGAGGGCACCACACTGCGAGACCATCTCGATGTCCCACGGCCGCGTGCCGGAAGGTAAAGCTTCGCCTCCTGCGGCGGCTCGCTTCTGCGGAGTACGCACCGGTGCGCCAGCACTGCCGGCGGGTCCAGAAAAGGGCGTGTCACAAAGGTTGCGGGCGAACAGTTTTGGAAGAGGGAGCGACGGAATGACGGGTATCGGACGACGTGCCGGGCTGGGACTGTTCGGGGCAGGCTTGGCGGCCTGGAAAGGTGAGGGCTCCGCCAGGGCCGCATCGGAGGAAGCCTATCCGACTCGGCCCATCCGAGTAGTCGTCCCTCTTACCGCTGGTGGCAGCGTCGATCTGCTTACCCGTGCTATTGCGCCCCAGATTTCGGCGATACTGGGCCAGCCGTTGGTGATTGAGAACCGCCCTGGGGGAACAACGGTGATCGGCACGCAGCTCGTCACTCGCGCCGAGCCCGACGGCTATACGCTGCTCTCGGCCAGCAGCAGTGTCGAGCTGAACAAGTTTCTCATGCGGTCGCTGCCCTACGATCCGCAGCGCGATCTTACCCCCGTCGCGCAGCTGGCCTCCATTCCCTTCGTGCTCGTCGTGCACCCCCAGGTGCCCGTAAAGAACTTGGCCGAGCTGATCGCTTACGCGCGCGCGCATCCAGGCGAGGTGGCCTATGCATCATATGGCATCGGCGGCCCTGGCCATCTGAGTGGCGAGCTGTTCAACCGGATGACGGGAGTGGATACGCTCCATGTCCCCTATCTCGGCATTCCACCTGCCCTGGTGGATGTCATAGCGGGGCGTGTTTCCATGATCTTCAGCACATTCCCCCTCGCGCTGCCGGAGATCACCAACGGCCGGCTGAGAGCGCTTGCTGTCACTTCGACCGAACGGGTGGACATGCTGCCAGGCGTCCCTACCCTCTCGGAGGCTGGCATTCCAGGCTTCGAGTCGTCCGGCTGGAACGTGCTCTACGCACCAGCCGGCACATCCGCGGCAGTCGTGATGCGGTTAAACGAAGCGATCACTAAGGTCCTGTCCGAAGCCTCGACGAAGGAGATTCTCAAGACACAAGGCTTCGTGGTCGCTCCTCCGCGCTCACCGGATGAGGTAAAGGCAGTGATGGTAGACCTAGCTCGGAAGTGGGAGCGGGTGATCCGTGATGCCGGCATTTCGCTCTAAGCGCCTGGGGAAAATCGCGCTGAGCACGGGTACGTGCCTCGGACACTGGCATGCAGATCCGCAGCCCGCCGAGTTTGGCGCGCCGCAGACGCGGAAAGCCGCCACGCCGTGCCGCGGCGGGACCTTGATGGGGTGGACGCCCCCCGACGGCATCGACGTGCCAAGGTGGAGGTGTTGAGCAACCACCAAAGGAGGCGTCCGTGGGACAGGCTAGCACGATCGGGCTCGACATTGCGAAGCAGGCATTCCAGGCCCATGGCGCTGATGCGGGCGGGCGGGTGGTGCTTCGCAAGCGCTTGGCGCGGGCCAAAGTACTCGAGTTCTTCGCGGGGCAGGCGCCGTGTGTTGTGGCGCTGGAGGGCATTGGCAAGTTGTTCGACGAGAAGGCAAGTTCGGCCGCATGATCGAGGGTGCGGCAGGATCATGATGCCGCTTGGGCGCACGTCTCCTGCTGCCAGCTGCGAAAGGCCTTGGTGCGGGCGCGCCGATACTCGCCGGCCGTCATCAGGTGCCGGCGTGGACGGAAATGGCCATAGATCATGCTGTGCGCTGAGAGAAACCGCTGGGCCTGTTCAGCCGACTTGAACCGTTGCATCTGCCGCTCCCGCCGTCGGGTGGGCCGATGCGAGTTCTCGGCCCGGTTGTTCAGGTAACGGCTGCTGCGATGCCGGACCTCGGGTAGGAGTTCGCGCCTTGCCACGCCGTAGCTCTTCAACCCGTCAGTGACCAGCCGGCGCGGCTTGTACTTGAGGCCCGCGAGCAGGCGCTTGAAGAACCGCTTGGCCGCACTCCCGTTCCGCCGGTCCTGAACGAGGATGTCCAGCACCACGCCGTGCTGGTCCACCGCTCGCCAGAGGTAATGCAGCACGCCGTTTATACGCAAAAACACCTGATACTGTCGGTTAATTCGGGGCGATACCACCTGAACTGGCAATGTCGGGGGACGATACAAGGTCATCAGAACGGGTCGAATTTTGAGATCTGGACCGGTTGCCCGGTCAAGGCGGCTCCCACGAGTCTCCCCAATGAGCTTGCACCCGATGTCCATAGGCGAGATCCCGACCGAGACGGCGCGGGTTGCCAAAGCCGCATTCCCCAGGGGCAGCTTGGTGATGCGGTTTAGAGACGAGTTCTCCGATCTCTTCGAGGACGCGGACTTCCGCGCGTTGTACTCCAGTCGGGGTCAGCCGGGGCTCGCGCCATGGCGATTGGCCCTGGTGACGGTTTTGCAGTTTCTCGAGCAGCTCAGTGACCGTCAGGCGGCGGACGCTGTGCGGGCCCGCATCGACTGGAAGTATGCGCTCGGGCTCGAACTGACCAACCCGGGTTTCCACTTCAGTGTTCTGAGCGATTTCCGGGCCCGCCTGGTGGCGGGCCGGGCAGAGCACCTTCTGCTCGACCAGATGCTCGAGGGCTTCAAGCAGCGCGGCCTGGTCAAGGCTCGTGGCAGGCAGCGCACTGACAGCACACACGTACTGGCTGCTGTGCACAACCTGAACCTCTTGGAGCTCGTGGCCGAGACGCTTCGCGCCACCCTCGACGACCTTGCCGCCGTCGTGCCGGACTGGTTGCGCACGATCTCGCCGCCGGAATGGTTCGAGCGGTATGGCCGCCGCACCGAGGAGTACCGCCTGCCCAAGGGGCAGGGCAAGCGTGAGGCCTTCGCCCTGTTGGTAGGAGAGGACGGCTTCCTCCTCCTGGCTGCCTTGGACGGGCCAGGCGCACCGGCCGCAGCCTGCGCACTGCCCATGGTCCAGACGCTGCGCGACGTGTGGCGCGTGCACTATGCCCGCAAGGCCGGGCGGCTGCGCTGGCGTTCCACGACAGAACTGCCGCCAGTGGCCGAGCGCGTGCAGTCACCCTATGACCCGGAGGCGCACTTCAGCATGAAGCGGCAGCTGCACTGGACCGGCTACAAGGTGCACGTGACGGAGACGTGCGACGACGACATGGCGCAGGTGATCACGGACGTGGCGACCTGCCCGTCGATGCGGCCCGACATGACGAGCACGGCCAGCATTCACGGTAAGCGCGGCGTAGAGGCCCTTCTTGCGCGCTGTCTTTGACCTCGCGAGGTAGTCCGCCACGGAGGTGTTGCGATGGCGCGATGGGTGGCGAACACGAATGCCAGCACCGGTGCTAGCACTGGAGCGATGGAGCGGGTGGAGATCGTCACCCGCGGCGCGCGGCGGGACTACACGGCTGAGGAGAAGGCGGTGTTCCTGGTCGAGGCTGCCGAGCCGGGGGCACGGGTGCTGGAGGTGGCCCAGCGGCACGGCATCTCGCCGAGCCTGATCCACCGTTGGCGGCGCGAGGCCGAGGGCAGGCCGGTGAAACGCAAGACGGTCCCGCGCCCGCCGCAGCTGGTGCCGCTGGTGGTCGGGCCAGGCGTCCCGGTCGCGGTGCCGGAGGTCGTCGCGTCGCCCGTCCGGGAGACGGTCGGGGCAGCGATCGAGGTTGTGCTGCGGAACGGCCGCGTGCTGCGGGTCGGGAGTGAGGCGGACGCGGCTGTGGTCGCCCGGCTGGCCGCGGCGCTGGAGGCGTGATCGCGCTCCCGGCGGGCGCACGCATCCTCCTCGCCACGCAGCCTGTGGACTTCCGCAAGGGGGCGCATGGCCTGGCGGCGCTGGCCGCCGAGATGCTGGGGCAGGATCCGTTCTCGGGCGTGGTCCTGGTGTTCCGCTCGCGCCGTGCCGGTCGCGTGACATTCTGCACCCTCCTTGTCAAAGACCAGGCAGCCGCATGGTCTGATCACGTTGATATCCCTACCACATGTCGGTCTGATGCTGTGGGGCATTGAGCGGCGCTCGTGGCGCGCGCTACTTCCGACGCTGCTTTGCACAGCCTGCGCCGCCGGGCATGGCTGACATACCGGGTCGATAGATCACGAGACCCAGTCACATCGGCAGGGCCCCTTGTGGCCCGCCAGAATCGGCTGTCAGGGAGTGTCAGACGAGCGCTGGCTTTAGCTCCATCCGGCCGGACGCTGTCGATGGGCAGTTAGGCACAGCTTCTATGATTATCGTGCCTAGCGTGAGCTAAGTGCCCGGTTGCCCCGGCCTGACCCGCCTCCTCACGCCCCCGTATTCCTGATGTCCGACAATGGCAGTTACCACGCATGATGAGGGCTGAGGCATGGCGCGCGACATTCCAGCCGAGCTGGCGACCTTCACCGCCGCCCTCGAGCGCTGGTCGATGGACCTAACCTTTGATCCCGACAATCTCGCCAGCGTCGAAAGGGCCATGGCTGAAATGGAGGGCGCCATTGACGCCCTGGCGGCTCCCTTCGCGGGCAACACCCTGGTGGAGAAGAGGGTCGAGGAGATGAAGGAGCGTTACCGCGGGGCTATCCGCGAGAAGCGGCCCGACGAAGGGTCGGAATGAGCACCACCCTCCCCGCCGTCGTCTCCCCTGCCCTGCCGTCCGATCTGGCGGTGCGGCTGGAGGAGCATGCCAAGGCTGCGCGCGGTGTCCTGGCTCCGGAGACGGAACGGGCCCTGCGGAAGGCCTCGGCTGCCTTTACCGCCTGGGCCGGCCGGAAGGGCGTTGACCCCCTCCCTGCCTCGGCCGCCACCGTCGCCCTCTACGTCGATGAGCTGGCGCAGGCTGGCCGCGCACCCTCCGGGATCCGCAGGCCATGTGGGCGATCGGCGCCATGCACCGCGCCGCTGGTGTCGAGAATCCGACCAAGGCCGAGGTGGTCCGCCTGGCCCTCAAGCGCATGGCCCGCGCCGCCGGCACTCGCCAGCGGCAGGCGGCCCCGTTGGTGGATGATGACGTGCGCCTGGCGATCCGGGCAGCAGGCCCCTCCCCTTCCCGCGCCACCCTGCGCAACCTCGCCCTCATGCTGGTGATGCGGGATCTGCTCGCGCGCCGGTCGGAAGCCGTGGCGCTGGATGTGGCGCACCTGACCTTCGCCAAAGATGGCTCCGCCACTGTCCTCATCGCGCGCAGCAAGACGGACCAGGAGGGCCAGGGCGAGGTGCGGTGGCTGTCGCCGCGCACTGTCACCCATCTGCGCAGCTGGCTGGATTCAGCCGGGATCGCGGAAGGGCCGGTCTTCCGCAGCGTCAACAAGGCGGGCCGGGTCGGGGGACGACTTCCGGCCGCTGACGTGTCGCGCATCCTCAAGCGCGTGGCGGCCCTGGCCGGGCTCAATGCCCACGGCGTCTCCGGGCACTCCTGTCGCGTGGGGATGACGCAGGACCTGGCCGCCAGCGGCACCGAGCTGCCGGCGATCATGCAGGCCGGGCGGTGGCGCTCCCCGACCATGCCGGCGCGCTATGCAGAGCGGATGGTGGCAAGCCGTGGGGCTGTGCCGCCGTTCTATGAGGGGCGGCGGGAATGATGGACATGGGAAAGACCGTCGGCGTTATTGCGGTGATGCTCCTGTCGGAAGCTGCGGTCGCCCAAAGCCCTTCACGCCAAGTTCCGGTACAGGCTGCGGGCCCTCCATCCCTAGCTAGGAATCCAGCGGAATGCGTGCAGCGCGGCATCGCATAGTTCAAGGAAATCGGGAGTTACCCCCGCCTCACTGCATCTTCCAATCGAGGCCGGAATGCCGTGGACGTTGCGACTGAGCGGTGCAGCCGAACGATTGGGGCCTTCAACCAGCAGAGGCGTGGAGGCTTGTTCGTGGACAATGCGGCGGCGAAAGTGGGGCTATGAACGTGCTTCGGGTGATGCAGGCTTCTGTAATCCAATGAACGGCTCCAAACCATTTCCTGCCGCTGACCTCTACCAACTGCTCATTCAGGGTGTGGTGGATTACGCGATCTACATGCTCGACCTCCAAGGGCGGGTAGTGAGCTGGAACATGGGCGCGGAGCGAATCAAGGGCTACACGGCTGAGGAGACTATCGGCGAGCACTTCTCCCGGTTCTACACGGAGGAGGACCGCCTCCGCGGGGCGCCGCAGCAGGCCTTGCAGACCGCCCTCGAAACAGGGCGCTTCACCACCGAGGCTTGGCGCGTCCGCAAGGATGGCAGCCGCTTCTGGGCCATGGTCGTCATCGACCCCATCCGCCGCGATGGGGAGCTGATCGGTTTCGGCAAGGTCACCCGCGACCTGACCGAGCGGCGCGAGGCCCAACTGCAGCTGGAGCAGTCCCGCGAGCAGCTCTTCCAGGCGCAGAAGATGGAGGCGCTAGGTCAGCTGACCGGCGGGCTCGCGCATGACTTCAACAACCTGCTCGCCGGGATATCGGGCAGCCTGGAGCTGCTGGAGACACGCATAGCGCAGGGGCGGCTGAACGACCTGAACCGCTACGTCGCGACCGCCAAGGGGGCTGCGGGGCGGGCGGCAGCGCTGACGCATCGGCTGCTGGCCTTCGCGCGACGGCAGACGCTGGATCCCAGGCCGACCAACGTCAACCGGCTGATTGCGGGGATGGAGGATCTGATCAGGCGCACTGTGGGCCCGGCGATCACGGTAGAGGTGATCGGGAGCGCGGGACTGTGGGCGGTGCTGGCCGATCCGAACCAGCTGGAGAGCGCGCTGCTGAACCTGTGCATCAACGCGCGGGATGCGATGCCCGAGGGGGGGCGGATCACGATCGAGACCACGAACATGTGGATGGACGCCCGCATAGCGCAGGAGCGGGATCTGCCGCCCGGGCAATTCATCTCGCTCTGCGTTACCGATACCGGCACGGGGATGGCCCCCGAGGTGATCGAGCGGGTCTTTGATCCCTTCTTCACCACCAAGCCCATCGGCCAGGGGACCGGGCTGGGGCTTTCCATGGTGCACGGCTTCGTGCGCCAGTCCGGCGGGCAGGTGCGGATCTATTCCGAACTGGGCCAGGGCACGACCATGTGCCTCTACCTGCCGCGCTATCGAGGCGCAGAGGAGGATGCGGAGCCCCTGGCGGAGCTCTCCACGGGGCCGAGGGCCGAACACGGCGAGACGGTGTTGGTCGTCGATGACGAGCCGACCGTGCGGATGCTCGTGACCGAGGTGCTGGAGGACCTCGGCTATGCGGCGATCGAAGCGGCGGACGGACCATCCGGGCTGAAGCTGCTTCAGTCACAGGTTCGGATTGACCTGTTGATCAGCGACGTCGGGCTGCCTGGGGGCCTGAATGGACGCCAGTTGGCCGATGCGGGCCGCCAAGTTCGTCCGAACCTCAAGGTTCTTTTCATCACCGGCTACGCGGACAACGCGGTGATCAGCAATGGCCACCTGGAGCCCGGCATGCACGTGCTCACCAAGCCATTCGCGATGGAAGCATTGGCCAGCCGGATCAAAGCGATCATCAAAGACGGCTGATGACCGGCCGCACGCGGGGCGGCTATGAGAAAAGGGGGCCAGGCGCCCCCGGCGGCCCCCTTTTAGGGCGACGTGTGAAGCTCCCACGCCAGCCATTCCTTGGATTACGGCAGCAAAGCTGCACGTCGTGCAGGCGATACTGGGCCGTTCCAACGTGGCGGCGGCCGGCCGGTGGAAGTCGCCCACCATGCCGGCCCGGTATGCCCAGAAGGTGCTGCCCCGCTGCGGCGCGGTGGCCTGGTTTCATGAGCGGCGGGGAGGGTAGGGGCTGCGCATCAAGAAAAATCCTGACATCATCAAGAACAATTCAAATTCGGGCCGCCGGAAAAGCCGACGCCCGATTAAACTTGCAAAATAGAGCAATCGCGCCCATATAGGCTTCGTCAGGTTCGTTGTTTCGGTTTGCTTATTCTGCTCATTCATTTGAGCATCGGTTTGTTTCCGTCTCAAAGTGAAGATGATCCGGTGCGTAATGTTGCTCACCGGTTTTCCGTTTTGATCGGAATCAAATCATGTCTATCGGCACCGTTAAGTGGTTCAATGGCACCAAGGGCTACGGCTTCATCCAGCCTGAGGACGGCTCCAAGGACGTCTTCCTGCACATCTCCGACGTCCAGCGCGCCGGCATGCAGGAGCCGCGTGAAGGCGACAAGATCGAGTACGACGTGCAGAGCGGCCAGCAGGGTAAGCTCTCGGCCGGCAATCTGCGCCTCGCCTAAGGGTTGAGCGACGGGCTCCGTCGCTCCCCTGGCTTCACCGTCGTAGCGCACGCGCTGCGATGGGCTTTGAGCCCCGGCTGGAGAAATCCAGCCGGGGCTTTTTTTGGGGGTTTATGCCTGATGACCCCGCTTACCGCTTATGGTCTCTGAGTAGATTCGTCATTGGCCACCCCGGCCATGGGATGCGAGCGGACCTCTAAACTGCGCCGATCAAGCGTACTGGCCGCCTTGCTAGCCGGCGGCTGTCCTAAATCCGGCGCAACGGTCATCAAGGACCTCATAGCCGGACGTCACGTTACTCTCCACCACTCGCCTGAACGTCTCCTTGACACACCAGGCGGAAGGCTTGCCCTTCTTAGGGGCACAGATCCTCACGACCGTCATCCCCTTGTCGATCTGCCGCAGGCCAAATGCGCGGGCCTCGGCGTAGGTGGGGAAGGGCGGCGTCTCGATCACACCGCGTTCGTCAGCCGCAGCATCTCGGTAGATCCGGACGATAAAGCCGCAAGACATGGCTGCATCTCCAGGGTTGAAGGTTAGCGCTCGCGCCTGGGCGAAGCCGCGTTGCCCAAAGAAAAGGGCCGCCAGATTCTTCCAGCGGCCCTCCGTCAGTTCATCTGCGGAGTGCAGTGATCAGGCGTGCTGACCGCCACCGCCCGTGGCGCCGGACTGCTCCAGAGACTGGAGCGCGGCCTGACCCTGGGTCATGGCCGTGCCCTGGCTAGCCAGCGGCGTGCGGCTCTCGGGGTGAGCATCCGCCCAGGAACCAACTGCGGTCGGGCCGGCAATGTATTCGCCGTCAGCGAAGGCCGGGGCGGCCATCATCGGGCCCAGCAGGGCCGCGGCAAGGCCAAGCGCCCGGAGGGTCTTCGAAATGTTAGACATCGTACCGTATCCTTTTCGTGGATGACGGCGGCTGTTCGTCGTCGTCTTGTTGGCCCTGATATGGGGCACTTCCCGACAAAGGACCACTTGAGGTGGTGGATACAACATATCTACGACACGAATAAAAGCGAGGTGCGGCGAGGGCCGCGAACGGGCGGAGCTGGTCCGTCTGCAGGAGGAGAAGCAACCCTCCGGGGGACGCAATCCGGCCCCAGCTCCTGGGGGGAGCCGAGGCCGGTGGTGCTGGTGTGTCGAGCGGTGCTTAGAAGATGAAATCGGATGCGGTCATGGCGTGGTGGCCGGAGAACTCGATCTGGAAGTCGGCCTTGCCGTCGCCGGTCAGATCGACCTGGACCAACGTGTTGGCGCCGGACTGGATGGCGTGCAGTTCGCCAGCCTGCTTGGTGAAGGCATCGTCGCCGCTGGTGCTCGGCAGGGCGTCGATGACGGAGAGGTCGATGACGTCGCCATGGCCGAAGTCGAGGATGGTGTCATGGCCGCTGCCGACCTTGGAGTCGAGAAGCTGGGTGAAGGTGAAGGTGTCGTTCCCCGAGCCGCCCGACATGGTGTCGCTGTCCAGGCCACCGATCAGGTGATCATTGCCGGAGCCGCCGTTGAGCGTGTCGCGGCCCGCGCCACCGGTCAGGACGTCGTCTCCGGCGCCGCCGGTAAGCGTGTCATTGCCCGTGCCGCCATCGAGCAGCTGAAGGAGGAGGGCGAGCTGTGGCGCTTCTCCCGCCTGCGGCAATGTAAGTTCCTGAACAATATTGTGGAACAGGACCACCGGCGCGTGAAACGCCTGGTCAGGCCGGGGCTCGCTTCGGCAGTTTCCATACGGCACGACGAACACTGGCTGGCTACGAGGCGATGGGAATGATCAGGAAGGGGCAAGTGCGGCGGATCGGTGGACGAGACATGCGAGCGCAAACCAAATTCATCGACAACCAGCTCCAGATTGCGGTTTGATCTGTTGCCCGGCGTGGTCACTCGCATCTCACCGCAAGCTTCGCAACGGGACCATACTGACGGCGAATCGCGCGGATCGGCGGAACGGTAGAATGCTGGGGCGCCTACGCGGTGAGAACAGCGGCAGCGGGTCGCGTCTTGTCCGCGCACCGTGATGTCGGATAACCGCGCCATGAACGTGGAGGAGAGAGCACAGCCATCGACGACCATGCCGGTCGAGCCAACCGCGACACTGGCAACGCTGCTGGGTTCCGAGTAGCTAGAGAAGACCCATTGCCCTGTATCCCAGGATAGCGGCAACCCGATGGGCGCCGTTCCCAGCCAGAGATGCCGTGCCTTGAAGATTGCCGACCTCCCCGTCTTCCGCCGCTTCTGGTATCCCATCAGCTCGCAAGCCCGGCTGGCCGGCGCTCCGCAAGCCTTCTCACTCTTCCAACAGGATATGGTCGTTTGGCAGGGATCCGACGGCGTGGTCTCAGCTCTTGCCGATCGCTGCGGGCACGAGGCGGTGCGCCTGTCGCCGGGCGAGGTCTGCGGTAACCGGCTGGTCTGCCCACATCACCACTGGGAGTTCGACGCCGGCGGACATTGCGTCCGGATCCCGCAGCGGCCGGCTCTGGTGCCTGGTCCGCGTGCTCATGTGAGGCCGTACTTCGCCGTTGGTCTGTACGGACTAGCCTGGGTGGCGACGGAGAAGCCGATGGTGCCTGTCCCAAAGGTGCCGGAGCTGGGATTGGCGCACTTCCGTGTAGTGCAAACTCTTCATGAGCGATGGCGCGTGAGCATTTTCCGGCTGGCGGACTCCTCGCTCGACCTCATGAGGGATTCTCAGCTCGCGGGCGCAGAGATACGCTCGGTCGAGGATCTGGGGTTCGGCCAGGTCGTACGCTTCGTGCTTCCGGGTGGAAACGGGCCGGTGTCCGGTAGCGTGAGTTGGTGGGCGCCGGCCACGCGCGTCCTACGGCTGTCCTATGCATCGGGGTTGGAGCGAGTGATGCTCACCGCTGCCGCTCCGCTGGCGGACCGGTGGTCCGTCGTCAGCCGCCTGGAGGCGCGGAACGACCGTGAAGTTGATGTGCCTGAGAAGGACATTGTGGCACTGGACCGCCGAGTGGCCGCCGAGGAACGAGCTAACCTCGAAGCACTACCGCCGGATGTGCCGATCATGTCCGGAGAGGGAGCGGAGCTTCTGGCGAGTGATCCGCGACACCTGCCGCGCCTAACGCTGCGCCGGATCGTCGAAACCAGTGAAGCCGGGGCAAGCAGCACAAGGTAGTGAGCGAGCCCATAACCAGCGGCGCGTGCCGCCACGCAGCCCCTGAAGGCGAGCTTGCTTATTGCGACACAGCGTGGGGCCATGGCATGAGGACCCGAATTCCAAAGGGCGTGAAGCTCTCTTATGCAGGATATGCCAGATCCGGCTGATCTCCCCGGGGCGGAGCGCGACCCCATCATCCGAGTGAACCGCCGTTCCGTGGTGGATGATGTGCGCGCGCAGCTTGTCTCGCTGATCGAGTCCGGTCACTTCCGGGTGGACGAGAAGCTTCCATCAGAAAATTCGCTCGCGAAATCCTTCAACGTCAGCCGGCCTATGGTACGCGAGGCATTGGTTGGGCTGAACGCACTGGGATTAACGGCCTCCCGTACCGGGCGGGGGACTTTCGTCGTCTCCAGGCAGGTGAACACGACTCAGCTGACGCGCCGCTTCCCCAGCAACGATCTGACGGAAGTGCGGCTCCTCGTGGAAGTGCCCGCAGCAAGCATGGCCGCCGTGCGGCGTAGCCCGGAGCAGGTGCGCCAACTCGGTCAGTTGCAGCAGGCTCTGAGAACAGAGGAGGACGAGAAGCGCCGCCACGAGATCGACGACCTTTTTCACCTCGGCATTGCCGAGGCAACGGGTAATCCTATTCTCGTCCGTTTAGTTGGTGAACTGCGTGCGACGCTCCGCGAACAGGCGACAACGAAGATCGTCCTGCCGGAGCGGCGCCTTGCGGAGGTAGCAGAGCATCAGGCCATCTTTGATGCATTGGCTCGTGGAGACGCACATGCAGCGGGGCACGCGATGGAAATGCATCTGAGGGCCTTCGACGGGGCTCGGGACCGCCTCGACGGGCCGTAGGACTGACCCGCCAGATCCGGGCCGCGTAGTGTTGGGAGGGGGTCCTTCCGGCCCTTCCTCCCATTTGCCGCGTCAGGCCGGCGCCACCTGGAACTGCGGCAGCTCCGCCGCCATCACCCTTGCCGCGGAGGCCGTGATCTCTGCGCCATGGTGGCCCACGCCCGGCACATCCAGCAGGCGCCACCGGCAGGGTGTGGACAGGCGCGCAGCCTGTTCCCGCGCGATGGCGAGGCAGCGTTGCGCGCGGGCATAGCGGTGCTCGCCCTGGGCCATCGCCTCAGGTTCGTTCGGGAAGGCCGGGCCGCTGGCGTCCGTGTCCTCCGTACCGGCCATGATGGTGAGCGGGAAGGCAAACGCCCGCCGGAGGTCATTCTCCGTCAGCCCAAGCCCACCGAGGCCGTAGGGATAGGCAACATCGAGTTGCGGCATGCCATAGGTTCCGGCATTGGCGGCGATGGCGACCTCCACATCCTCCTGCTGGCCGAGGGAGATGAGGCGCTGCACCACCTGGCCGCCAGCCGAATGACCGAAGAGCCCGTACCCACGGCACCGAACGATCCCTGCCGCCCGCAAATCCGCAAAGAGGCGCCGGTGGATGGCATAGGACCAGGTGGCACGGGGGCGCGGCGTGCCGTCTTCCTCCGTGACCGCGCCGAAGTTGTACAGGCCGGTACCGGGGAAGGTCTCGTGCGGGAATTCCGGGGCGATGACGAGGAGATTCGCCTCGTCCACGAAGGGCAGCCAGAAGTCACGGTAGTCCCAGCCGTTCCGGGCGGCGCCGTGATAGGCGAAGACGACGCGCGTCTCCGGCCCGATGCCCCGCGGGCAGGCACTGCGCAACATCATCGGCCGGTCGGGAAAGCTGGGATCGGTGTAGGCGAGGTCGTTCGCGCCCGCCCTGGCGACGAGCTCGTGCAGATCAGCCACGTGTCTATCCTTCCGTCTCTGCCGTCCGCGCTTCACAGAATGCGGGCGAGGAATTCCCGCGTGCGCGGCTCGCGCGGATCGCGGAGCAGTTGCTCGGGCGCGCCACGCTCGACGATCGCGCCGCGATCCATGAAGACGATCTCGTCCGCGACATCCCGGGCGAAGCCCATCTCATGGGTGACAACGACCATGGTCATGCCGCTTTCCGCCAGCTCTCGCATCACCTCCAGCACCTCGCCGACCAACTCCGGGTCGAGGGCGGAGGTGGGCTCGTCGAAGAGCATCACGCGCGGCTCCATGGCGAGCGCGCGGGCGATGGCGACGCGCTGCTGCTGGCCGCCGGAGAGTTGACGCGGGTAGAAATCCTTCTTCGCCGCAAGACCCACGCGGTCCAGAAGCGCCAGGGCATGGGCCCGGGCCTGCACGGCGGGGACGCCCTTCACGACGGTAGGCGCGAGGGCCACGTTCTCCAGTGCGGTGAGGTGGCCGAAGAGGTTGAAGCGCTGGAAGACCATGCCGGTCTTCTGCCGGGCGCGGCACAGGTCTCGCTCCTCGGCCTCATGCAGGCGGTTGCCGACCCGCCGAGTGCCGACGAACTCGCCGTCGATGACGATGACGCCTCCGCTTGGACGGTCGAGATGGTTCATGCAGCGCAGCAGGGTTGACTTTCCGGCTCCAGAGGGACCGACGAGGCAGACGACTTGCCCGGGCTGCACATCAAGGTTGATGTCGTGCAGCACCTTCAGAGGGCCGTAGGACTTGTACAGCCCCTTGACGATGATCATGGGCGGCACAGCCGGGGACGAGGACACCGTGGCCTGCTGGGCCTGGATCAGCGCGGTACTCATGGGCCCGCCGTTCCCTCGACGGAGGCGAGCGCCCGTCTGGCGCGCCACTCCCTCAGGCGGGCACCCACTGATAGGCCCAGTTCGCGATCCCCGCGGGCGAAGCGGCGCTCGATGGCGCGCTGCACGAGAGACAGGACAGCGGTCAGGGCCATGTACCAGATGGAGGTGACGATCAGCAGCGGGATCGTCTCGAAGGTTCGGGTGTAGATCAGCTCGGAGGAGGCCAGCAGCTCGGTCACCGAGATCACGCTGGCGAGCGAGGTGTGCTTCATCATGCCGATCACCTGGTTCCCGGTGGGCGGCACGATCACGCGCATGGCCTGGGGCAGGATGATCCGGCGCATTGCCTGGCCGCGGCTCATGCCGACCGCGAGCGCGGCCTCGGTCTGGCCACGGTCAACGCTGAGAATGCCGCCCCGCACAATCTCCGCCATGAAGGCCCCCTCGCACAGGCCGAGGCCAAGATTGGCTGCGATGAGCGGGGTGATGGCGAGATTGGCGTCCATAGAGAGGAGCGTGGGACCGAAGGGAATGCTGATCGCGATCGTCGGATAGAGCGCGGCGAGGTTGTACCAGAAGAGGAGCTGGACCAGAGCCGGCACGCCGCGGAAAGCGGCGACGTAGAGCGTGGCGGCGCGGGAGAGGAGCGGGTTGGAGGAGAGGCCCATCAACGCCACGACCACCCCAATCGCCGTCCCGATCAGCATCGCCGTGACGGTGAGCTGGATGGTGAGCAGCACACCTTCCAGGATGTCCTTGTGGAACATGTAGCGGGCGACGACGGGCCACTGGAAGTTGGGGTTCCCCAGGACGGAGTGCGCAACAACCATCACGAGGATGGCAACCACGACCATGCCGACAACCCGCCATGGATGGCGGCGCGGAACGAGGGCGTCCAGCACGAGGCCCTCGGTCAGATCCCCCGGTTCGGCGTGCGCCGCCTGCCGCCCACTCATGACACGCCCCCCTCTCTGGCCGCTACTGCGCCGCCAGGCGCAGCTGCGGCGTGGACTGAGAGTCCGGCATGGACCACTTCTCGAAGATCGCCTTGTAGCGGCCGTCAGCTGCCAGCACCTGCAGCGCTGCCTCGATAGCCCGCCCCAGCTGCTCGCGCTGGCGGCTGAAGGAGATGCCGGAGTCCGAGGAGGCACCGGGGACCGGACCGCCCGGAGCCGTATCCAGCCGGCCGTCTGAGTGGTGGATGGCGACCAGGGCGGTGGCGAAGCCGACCCCGGCGGCATCGGCCCGGCCGGATTCCACGGCGAGGACCTGCGGGCCCTTGCCGTCAAAAACCAGGATCCGGATGGGCGGCTTGCCCGCAGCCTCGCACTCCTTGGACTTGTCGGTCCAGACGATCAGGGGCTGAGTGCCCTTCTCTACAGCGACGGAATGGCCACAGGCATCGGTGGTGGTGATGCCGCTCGGGTTACCCTTCCGCACGATCAGTCCGTTCGCGTAGATGCCGTAGCGCACGAACGAGACCTGCTGCAGGCGCACGGGCGTGATCGCCATGGCAGACATGCCCACATCAACGCGGCCGCTGGCGACCGAGGGAATGATCGAGGCAAAGCCCATGCGCTGGATGTCAGGGCGCAGTCCCAGCACCTCGGCGACGGCGTTGAACAGGTCCACGTCCAGGCCGAGCTTGTTGTTCTGCGCGTCGAGGTAGTTGTACGGCTCGAAGTCGAGCGGCATGCCGGCGATGAGAGTGCCGCGGGCGCGGACCTCAGGCGGCAGCAGGGCGCGGGCGGATTCAGCCGTGGCCGTGGCCGGGGCAGTCTGTGCTACGGCGGTGGCGACCGACATGGGCTGCGCGGCGAGGGCCGCCGCGAGGAGAGCAGGCAGCACGCGCCGCCGCGCCTGACGCCAGTTGATGTATGACATACTCATTTTCTCCTGAGATCATGCATCGGTGCTGGTGGGACGCTGGCGTGCTGCCCGCCGGTTCGCGGGCGCCCCCCCCGTTCAGGCCGCGTATTCGCCGCCGACGACAAGGGTGGTGTAGTTGGCTGAGGCTTTGCCGCGCGCAGCCATGACGAGCTTGGCCGGCTTCACGAAGTTCGCCGTGGACGCCTTGCCGCCGCGCGGCAGGGTGGCGGCGTTGCTGGCGCGGCGGGACGGCGTGGACTGCAGATAGGAGACGATCTCCTTGCAGAAGACCGGCAGGTCGCTAGGCAGGCGGGAGGTGATGACGTTGCCGTCCCGCACAACTGGCTCGTCCACATACTTACCACCGGCGGCGATCACGTCGTCCTTGATGATGGACACGCACGTCATGTTGCGGCCGCGGGCGATGCCGGCGGAGGCGAGCATCCAGCCGGCGTGGCAGATCGCCGCGACCAGACCACCTTGGGCCTGCACGTCCCGTACCAGGTTCACCATGGCGGGGGTGCGGCGCATGCCCTCGGGCGCGAAGCCGCCGGGGATGATGACGGCATCAAGATCCGCGGCCCGCACGTCGGCGGCAGCAATATCGGCACGGACGGGGTAGCCGAGCTTACTCGAGTAGATCTGGCCGACAGCGGGGCCGACGACGAGGACATTGGCGCCCGTCTCACGCAGGCGAAGCAGCGGGTACCAGAGCTCCAGCTCCTGGTACTGGCTCTCGGCGAGGACGGCGATCTGCGCATTGGCAAGGTTCATGAGACGCTCCGGATCCGGATGGGGGCGGGCCCGGCGCGGGCCGGCCCAGACGTTGTGGCGTCAGAAGGCGAGGAGCCGCTTCGGATTCTCGACCATGACCTGGTGCATCTCGGCCTTGCCGAAGCCCTTCTTCTCCAAGCGGGGAGCGAACTTCTCGAAGAGGTATCCCATTTCGACTATCTCGTTCAGCTGCTCGGGCTCGTTCTTCGACACCGGTCCGCGAGCATGGCTGAAGAAACGGTCATAGGAGAAGACCATGCGGTCGAGGTAACCGGCATCCGCCACGGCGCAGACGGCATTGGCGATATCCTCGTCCAGCTGATCGGCACTCTCGTTCTGCCAGGGAATGCCGATATGGTCGATCTGCAGGTTGGCGTCCCGCTTGCAGATGGCGAGGAGCTGGTCGACATTCGGGTGGACGAAGGCGTGGCCGATGATGACCTTGGTCGGGTCGCCACCATTCATCTCGATCTCGTCCAGCAGCTCGATGCCGGGATTCGTAAGGGCGTAGTCGCGCGGCTGGGTGTGGGTGTTGATGCAACAGCCAACCTGGCGCTGAGCGCGCGCTACGGCGGCGATGGCGTGGCGCTCGAACTTGCCGATGCGACGGCCGTCATCGCCCATCGGCGTCGGCTCGTTGGCACCGAGACCGCCGGTCGAGCACTTCAGCAGACCGGCCTTATAGGGCGTCTTGTAGCCATCATACATCATGCCTTCCGTCAGGTCCCGGACGAGCATCTCGGTCGTGTACTCGAGCGAGGTCCGGCGCCAATGGAAGGGGATGCCCATTCCGGCGCTCTCCGGAAAGAACCCGGTGACAGCGACAACATGCATGCCGCTGCGGCGTGATGTTTCCGCAAAGAGCTCGGGATGTCGCCCAATCTCGGCTGGCGTCATGTCGACGACGGTGCGGATGCCGTGCTCCATGCCGTCGTTGAGAGCGCGGGTGACGTCGGCGGCCGTCTCCTCGAAGGTCCACGCGTTGTGATGGTCGAACTCCGTGCCGGCATAGGCGTAGCGGAGGTGCTCATGGGTGAGTGTGACACCCGCCTCATCGGGAGAGATGTCGCCGAGCACTGTGCGGATGGCTGCCATGATTCGGGTCCTCGTCCGTTCGATGCGTCTTGGAGATCAGGCACGCGCCGTGGCGAGCGCGGAGGTCAGGGCCAGGAAGTAGCCGGGCAGGTCATCGGCGCTACGGGCAGTGACGAGGCGGCCATCGGTGACCACGGGCTCGGCGACGGCGTCCATCGCGGTCCTACCCGTCCCGGCAATGGAAAGTGCCTTCGCGGCGGTGGCGGATGCACCGATCACAAGGCCGGCGCGCTGAGCCTCGCTGACGAAGCCGAGCGTAAGGTCATTTTCGGCACCACCCGGAAGGATGACGGCGTCGTAGTCCGACACCCTGGCGTCGCTCATCGCAATGTCGGCGATGACGGGATAGCCTAGGTCGCCGCGGTACTCCTGATCAGCGGCTTCTGCGATGACTGTGACGCTGACGCCCTCCTCCCGGAAGCGGAGGAGCGGGTACCAGAAGCCCATTTCTTGATAGCCGTCACCGACCAGCACGGCGATCTTGTTCACTGGGACCTGCATTCCTTGTCCTTCCTAGGCCCGAGGCCGACCGCATCGACCGAGCGGTAAAGCTGTCTGACAGCCATACTGGACGGGCTAGTTGCGGACGACAAGCTGGAATCCGAATGGCCCGCTCGATTTTTACTGTTTGGCGGCAACCCTGGGCGTCCAGATCACCTGACGCTTGGCCGTGACGCTCGCGGGGCGGGCCAAGCCGGTGGTTCTCGCCTCCTACGACGGCGAACCTCAGGGGGAGCATGCCCGGCTCAACGAGCAGCAGGCCACCGGCTTTTGTCGCGTCGTCTGCCACAGCCCGATCTCGGACCAGTATCTCGGCCTTGCCGCTAAGGTGCTGCCGAACTTCGGCGCCCTCATCCTGGGGACCGACGCCCCGCAGCGGATCTCAGTGCGCTATCCTGACAGCCTCTTGAACGAGAATCAGCTCTCCGGCTTCGCCCACGCCCACGTCGTCCGAGCCTCCGGGCCGCGTTCCCGCGACCAAGCTCTGGACGCGGTGGTGGGCAGTGACGGTCACGCGACCACCCCCGCTCCGTACATTGACGCATCCATCCGGCCGGGACCGCGGTCTATCGAGCGCAGACGTGCTGACCGCGCTCACCGCTTCTGGTCGAGGCTGAGTTCCTTGAGGCTTTCGATGCCCCGTTCGGTGAATTCGAACGTCACGCGATCATCGGTGCCGTAAATCCAGAGGCGACCGTCCTCGGGCTCGAGTTACCTGGCGAGATCCTGCAGCCATTCCTCGTTCCCGCCGAGCATCAAGGCGACATGGGCGATGGTGAACACGCAGCTGGGCGCGGTCATGGTCAGGCTGCCTCGGCCGCAGCCGCATCCCCGCAGGCCTTGCGCCAGTTCCAGGGCAGCAGTTCGTCCAGCCTATGCCGTGTGTGCTCGTGGTCTGGTCAGCGCTGATGGCTGCCTTCGCCCGGGTCAGACCAGAACGCACGCGAGACGGCCGCGTCCATGGGCTGTGAGGATCATATCCCTTGGATACGGCCCTATAGGCTCTGGTTACTGGGACCCGGTTTAACGGTGCTTGCCTCCGGCCCCTTTTTGCCCTGGACCACCTGCATGGTCACAGCTTGGCCCTCCGAGAGCGGCGCCGTGCCGCTTCGCTCCAAGGCCGAGGCGTGCACGAACACATCCTTGCCGCCCTCATTCGGTGCGACGAAGCCGAAGCCCTTTTCGGCGCTGTACCATTTCACCGTGCCGCGGACTTCCTCCCCCTGCCCAGTCTGTGTCGATCCGAAGATCGGTGGAGCCGCCCGGGGCACTCGCGGTGGCGGCGAGGTCTCATCGATGTCTCCGACTTCGAGCACCTCTGTGACCTGCGGCCCTCGCTGACCCTGGCCCACCCGCACCCTCAACCGGGTGCCTGGGGCGACCGCATCCGCCCCAGCCTTTTGGAGGGCGCTGATGTGCAAGAAGGCATCACCTGAGCCACTATCGAGCGCGACGAAGCCGAAGCCCCTCTCAGCATCAAACCTTTTGACCACAGCACCGACCTCCGGGTCCGATGTAACGGAGGGCTGCCGTGAGAACGCCGAAATTCCGGACGGCGAATACGCGGGCACGGACCAGCCGCCGTCCTGTGGCATGTCGTCATCGGACCCGCGCTTGCGGGATTTGCGGTCGCGCCGCCAATCATGCTTGTCGGACATCTCTTGAACTCAAAAGGCAAAATTGGGGGGCAGGAAGCCGGATGCGCTTGTCCAGCGTCATGTTTCGCATCTGCTATTCTGGAGGAGAAGTGGCCGTCATCGCCAAGCGTCCAACGCCCGTCACGCGTGAACCGCGCGAAATTTGATCGCGGCGAAAGGCTCACATTGATCCAGCTCAAGGGAGCCGTCGCGCGCCAGTTCCAGCCCGGCCACGAGGGTACTGGCGAGGGCAGCCCGGAGGCGGATCGGCCGGTCGGGCAGGCGCGGTGGAATGGGTGGAAGGCAGCGCTCGAGGGGCAGGCCTGTTGGCTTCTGCTGGAGCAACGCGGTGATGTGCTCCAGGGCATCGGAGATGCGCCACAGGTCTGCCGGGCTGGGCCGATAGCTGGGCGGCGGTTCGGCACCCTGCCTTTCCCGGCCTTCCAGCAGGACGAGGGTGGCTTCCAGGAAGGCCAGATACAGCTCCGTCTGCGGCCGCGCCGGGGGTGGCGTGCTCCCTCCCCTGCCGAACACCGCCCTCCCGAGCTGCGGCCTTGAGGCCAGCCAGTCGGCGCCGGCCCGCATGCGCGCGAGCTCGTCGAGCTGGGCCAGCCTCCTGCGCGCCTCCGCTCCGGCCTCCTCGGCCGCTTCGGGGCTGGCAGGCGCCAGCAGCTGCGCCTTGAGCAGCAGGAGCTGGCTTGCCATCACCAGCCACTCCGCCCGGCGCTCGAGGCGGATCCTGCCCCCACTATTCTCGACGGCCGCGACCAGCTGGTCGGTCAGGGCCAGGATGGAGAGCGGAGCAAGGTCGACCCGCTGGCGGCGGACCATCTCCAGCAGAAAGTCGAGCGGCCCCTCGAAGCCCTCCACGCTCAGATGCGGGGTGGCGTCGCCCTCGGAGGCGCGGCCCTCCCTCCCCTCCCGGTCCGGGCTCTCACCCGGTGCCTCCAGGAGGTCGGCCTCAGCCACGCGCGACACGCCCGCGCAGGCTGCTGGGCTTTCGACCTTTGCCTTCCCGGCCCGCCCCGCCCTGGTCAGCCCCGGTACCACCCGCCGCGCCCGGCGCGTAGTCCGGCCGCAGGTCGAGGGAGAGGTCGGGCCAGGTGCGGCGCAGGCGCGCGACGGCCTGCCAGGGCGACCAATCGGCCGACCAGAACCCGACCCGCATCTGGCCCATCCTCTTCTTGCGGCCATCGAGGTCGCTCGGGAGGACCTGGACGTGGCGGAGCGGACGAGTCACGCTCCAGTGGCGGCGGAGCCAGTCCCGACTCGCCCCCTCCTCCGGCCCCAGGGCGAGGATCGAAGCTGGCACGGGCAGCAGCCGGTGCAGGTCGAAGGGACAGCTGCGGTCCGTGGCCATCCGGGCGAGGGCCGCTTGGTGGTTGGCGGCCGCGGCGTCGCGGAGGCGGCGGGCGAGGATCTTGGCACCCGAGAGGCTGATCGCCCGCACCCCGTCCTGCGGGCCAGCCATGGGCAGGAGGAACTCTTCCTCCATGGCGGCGAGATCCAGTGTCCAGGGGATCACGCCCGGACCGGCCGCGGCCGCCTGGAAGCGCGCGACCGCCTCACCGAGGCCGCCGACGGTCAGGACGTTGTACAGCCAATCCACCGGGACAGGGGTGGGCTGCCAGAGCGGGGTCGGCGCGTCCTCCCGATCCCCGGCAGCAATGGTCTCGCTCTTCTGACTTGGCATCCCTCGCTGACGTCCTTAGAGGCCGGCCATGTTCGCGAAACAACTCCGCCCCATGCAGGACGTTCCCGAGGCCAAGGAGATCCGGGTCAGCAAGGAGGGCTCTGGCCGGAACAGCTGGCGCTGGTCGATCTGGCGCGGGACGACGCTCGTCTCCCGCGCCGCCCAGGGCTTCTCAGGTGCCGAGGCCGCGTATGAGGAAGGCCGCCGCGTCCTGAACCGCTGACGCGTGCCATCGCGCGCACGACCGCAGCCCTCCCCCATCCTCCGCCCGCCCGCCCCGCGACTCACAGGTCGAGCAGCCGGGCCGGGCTGTCCCTCGTGATCTTGGCCCGGCGCCGGTAGCCCTGGGTGGTGGCGATGCTCTTCTGGCGCGTGTGGTGCATCACCTGCTCGTCGAGCGCGCCCTTGAGATAGGCCTCGGTGATGAACCCCGCCCTGAGCCCGTGCGGGGACAGGCGCTCCGTCTCATCCACGGTGAGTCGGGCCAGCTCCGCCCGACGCCGCAGGATCTTCCACATCCCCTGCGGGCTCAGCCGGTCCTCCAGCGCGCCCCCGGGGCTGAGCCGGCGAAACACCGCCCCCCACTCGATCCGCGTGCGCCGGAGCCACTCCTCCATCGCCCGCACCGGGCAGGAGAGCGGGTTCAGCCCGCGCGGGATCCCGATCGTGGCCCCCTCCCCTTCCTGATCCCGCTTGGAGCGCGGGATGAACAGGGTCATCCCCTCCCCCGTGAAGCGCAGGTGCTCGCGGTCGATCGCGACCAGCTCCGAGCGCCGCAGGGCGCCGGCAAAGCCCAGCAGCAGCAGCGCCCGGTCGCGGTACCCGGCCGTGTCCGTTCCGCAGGCTGCGAGCAGCCGCTTCACCTCGGCCGAGGTCAGGGCTGCGGCCGGACGCGCGGTCTTGCCGTGAGTCGCGAGGATGCCGCGCATCGTGGCAGCGATCGCGGGGTGCCGCGTCTCCCAGGGATGCCCGGCCCCGCGGTGCTGGTGCGCGATGGCGGCCAGCCGCCGGCGCAGCCCGCTGCGGCCGAGGGTCCCGGCGAGGCTGGCGAGGTGGCCGGCGACCACCACCGGCGAGGCCGGAAGAGAAGAAATGCCGCCCGCCTCGCACCACCGGCAAAAGGCGCGCCAGTCCGACTCATAGGCCCGCTTGGTGTTGTGCGAGAGCGCGCGCCCGGCATAGCCAGCCGCGCGCGCCACGGCCTCGCCGACGGGCCCGGCGAGCACGGCCAGGGCCTCGGGTGGAAGGACCTCCCCCACCAGGCGCCGAACGGCTGGGGGTAGAGGGGCAGGACGACCTGAGGGTCGGTCTGTCACATCACCCCTCGGTGCCCGAGGAGGCCGCGCGCTGGGCAACGCTCGGCGGCGACCGCTCGAGTTCGGCGGATCGGGACGGAAGTTCAAGCTCGACGCCGCCAAAGGGACCGAAAAGCCGTGCGGCGCGGGCGGGCAGGGTCATGTCCGCCTGAGCAGGGACGAGGCCGCTGTCCGGGCGAGAACCGACCGATGCCCCCTCCTCTGTCACCGGAGGACGCAAGCGCCTTGATTTTGCTGACTTCCCGCCATTCGAACCTGTCGACCTCATCCAGCCCCCTGCCCCTCTCGAGCCGTCCAGCCGACGCCCCCGCGTCCGCCTCCGCGGCCCGCCCCAAGGTGCCAGAGCAGGTGCTCCCATGGCAATCCGCCCCCTTCTCCCCCACGGGCACGATAATGCAGGATTATCGTGCCTAAGGGCTGCCGGGAGATGCCTGCTGGGCCTAGATTTGCTGATCTTCGGCGAGTGATAGCGGCTGGGCTGACGCTCTGAAGGCGCACCCCGTTCGGCTCTTCGCCTCCCCCAGCACCTTACGGCTCGTGAGGATCAGAGCCATTTCCCGCGCCAGCAACGCCGATCGACGAGAGCCACTCCTCCGCCAGCCCCTCCGAGGTGAACCGGACGACGATGAAGCCATCATCCATGCCAAAGTGGGTCGCCTCGGGGTAGGAGACGACCCGTCCCCTCGCGTCCAGATCGCCGTTCTCCGCGATTTCCTCTGCCTCTGAACTGCTGAGGATGTGGTAGGTGGGGCGAAGGGGAACAGTCCTCCTCCGCCAGTCTGAGGTTTGAGCACCCCGATGACATCGGGTGTGTCCCACTTGTCCTTCAGGATGTTGCCACCAACAGCCATCACCTCTGTCGCGTTCTCCAGTCGGTCCCGCAGCCAGCCGGCAAAGGGTTTATAGTAGGCCTGCTCAGGCTGAGCTCGAGCTCGAACTGCCGCATGGGTCGAGCTTCGACCGAGAGGTCCCAGCGAACTTGGAAAGGCGGCCACTGCTCCTGTGGCGGCCCCTTCAGCTTTTGCGCGCCTTCGCGGATCTGGGCGCGCTCGGACACCTCATCTGCCGTCACCTCGCCAAAGGCCACCATCCAAAGCGGTGCTGGTCCCACTCCTCGCGGAATGCCCGCTGCCGCAGGGTGGCCATCTCTTCCTCAGTCACGCGCGCTCCCTACCCTGCCCCCAGTCGGCAAGCGGAATGAGCATGCCCGCCAGCACAGGATCCGGATGTCGGCTCATGTCGGCAAAGAACGGCCCGTCGGCGACGACGACGCCCCGGGCACCCGTCGCGACTGTGAAGGCCACATAGAGGGTGTCGTAGGTCGAGTGGTTGACTGCCAAGCCGATGTCGAGGGCGACGTCGTGCAGTTCTAGGTCGCCGGTCGCAGTCGGCGGCACCAGGGCGCGGAGCAGTGCCAACCCTTCTCTCGCCTCGTCTGCCGACCACTTACCCTTACGGACCTGGAGCCAGCAGACGTTGCAAGCCTCATACAACAGGAAGTCCGGCACCAGGAGCTCCTCCTCGCCCTCGGCCAGTGCCTGGGCAAGATGGCTGTCAGGCTCGTCCAGCACCCACTTCAGCGCGACCGAGGCGTCGACGACCAGCGTCACCGGGCGCCCTGCTTGCCGAGGAGGTCCCCTGCCCTGCCCGCCCGAGATTCCTCAAGGAGCTCGGCGACAGTGGCGGAGCCGCGGCCAGCAGTCCGGTGGCGGAACTCGGCCAGGCGCTCGGCGGCGGCTGTGCGGGGGGAGCTCTGGCGATCGCCGGTCAAGGTCTGCCTGAGGATCTCCCTGTGCTCGGCCTCGGCGGACCGGCCATGCTCGGCCGCCCGGATGCGCAGTGCTCGGACCACGTCATCGCCGAGGTTGCGGACGGTGAGAGTAGCCATGGCGTCCCCCTGCTGCGCATGTCGTCAATGCATGCATATAGAGGGCTGGGCGGCAGATGGAAGGTGGCGTCGAGTCGCGATGCGTGGCCCACCGTCACTGGCGTGCACTTTGGAAGCACTCCCGTGCACTTTGGAAAAGTGGCCTCAAAAGGCGGGCTGAGAAATCAGACGCTTAGGAGGGTTATCCCGTGCACTCTGGGAGCGCACTACAAGTAGAAGAATCAAATATCTTACCTAGTAGCTGATGCTTCCAAAGTGCACGGCGACAGATGGACCGGAACAGGTATGTTCGGACGCATGGGAACGGTGCACGACATCCTGGAAGCAAAGGGGCGGCAAGCAACCCTGCAACTCGACTTCGACCGTCGCGTGGTCGAGGCCGCAGCCACCTACATGGCCGATGAGGACGGCAGCATCGGCTTCCTTTATAGCGGATGGTGTCAAGCCGCCCTCCCTCATCGAAGGCTCCTGGATAGTAAGGGCTGGCAGGTTGTTGCTGACCGATACTGCCTCATTGTTGAGCCCGGCATGCGTCGTGGTCCCGGAGGAGAGCCAGTCCACGTTGGTGTGCCCTATGGAAGCAGAGCCCGCCTGATCCTCATTTATCTGCAATCGGAGGCCCTGCGTACGGGCAGCCGTGACGTAGTGCTCGGAACGAGCCTGCGCGACTGGATGGGGAGGATGGGCATTCCGGTGGGCGGCAAAAATCTGTCGATCGTACGAGACCAGACCGAACGTATCAGCCGTTGCCGCCTCACGTTCGAAGTCCGGCAAGGCAACAGAGTGGGACTGGCGAACCAGAACATCATGGATAGCGCCATCTTCTTGGAGCCTGCCGAGGATGAGGTGCACGGCACACTGTTTGCCCAGACTGCACGGCTATCCGAGGCCTTTTTTGAGGGCCTTAAGAGGCATCCAGTCCCCATTCAGGAGTCGGCTATTAGAGCCATCTCTAACAACAGCATGGCAATCGACATCTATGTCTGGCTCGCCTACCGGCTACATAGCCTGTCCAAGCCTACGCCGCTGTCCTGGCGCGCCCTGAAGACCCAGTTCGGCACCGGCTTCGCGCAGATGAACAACTTCAAGACCAAGTTCGTGCCAAACCTAAAGCTGGCTCTGGCAGTCTATCCAGAAGCTCGTGTGGACGAGGACATCGAAGGGCGTGGCCTCGTGCTGCACCCGTCCCGACCGCCAGTGGCCGAGAAGCTCATCGGCGACCGATGAGTCGGTAAGGACTGCTTCCAAAGATCACGGCTGCCCACCCCTTCCTGGCAGGCGGCGGAAATCTTGTGCTGCCAGAGATCACGACCCCAAGGAGCCGTCACGGCGGACGGTGTGATCTTTAGAAGCAGATACAATCCTTGGTCTCTCCCTCCCTGATTGCGTTGCATGGACGAGCCTTGAAGACGCAGGAACGCAGGCACCGGGCCCGCAGTCATGCGAGCCGGAGATACTCCGGCCGTCCGAGCTCAAGCATGCGGTTCAGCGCGGCGACGGTCCGTGCGCGAGCGCAATCCGCCGCCAATGACCCGCTTGAAGCGCGCATCATCCGCCTCGACCAGGGTGCGCCAGTTTGTAGCCGGGGCGTTATGCCAGCAGTGCGTCCGCGATCGGCAATCGTCCCGAGGTGATGGTCGAGCTGCGTTAGTGCCGTCTCGGCCGTCGCACTCGGCACTGGACCGGGTTCGCACGATCAGGGCAGCATCGGGGTGCCCCTTGCGGCGACCTCGCCGCAGACACCGTCCTGTTTACAGGCGTCATCGGAATCGCTCGACGTCAATGACGACGCGATGATCCGTCCAGTGTCAGCGTCGACACCAATGTGCGGCTTCCACCACAACGGGCGCGTCCTGCTTCCGTGCTTTTCAATCAGTTACTCGCCAGGCCCGCACAGCCTCAGCCCCGTGCTGTCCACCAGCGGGTCCACGGGGCGAGATTGTGGCGCCTCCACTGCCTCCGCCTGGCGACATGAGTGCGACAGACCGGCGTAGCCAGATCGAGACCGAGCAGATCTAAAGTGGAGCCGATCAGGCCCTCGGTCTGGCGGACCGACAGACGGAATAGGGCGACTGCCGCGCGTGGTCCGCAGCTTAGCCTACCATGCCGCGATCGCCGCGTCCGTGAACCAGACCGTTAGACTGCCACGCCCACGCAGGGCGGTGTCGTACTTACTCCAGTTCGTTGCCCGGAACCGCTGCTTCGGAACGCGATGGCCACGGTGGGCATTCGCCTTGAATGACAAGCTCGGCACCTTCCGAGGATGGCAGGGCATCGTTCCCTCATTAGCCGACCCCGGGCGGATCGCCAGGCCGACCGACGCAACACACTACGGCCCCCGATTTCAACCCATGGCTTCGGATTGACCTTCTATGAACAAAGGTCCGGGGCCAAGTTCACTCTCAATTTCAGCTATCTCTTCGCGGATCCGCGCCATCTGCCGGACAAGGATGTCACGGCGTTTCAGAAGGTTCTCCCTCCGCTTTGAAGCCGATGCATCCACAGGCTTTATCTCAGCCAGGAAGCGCATTATTTCGGAGCGCGCTGCCTGGGGGCGAACCAATCCGCGATTTCGTGCCAACGAAATGTGCTGCTCGGGAACCAGGGTTAGGTAATAGGCCGCGCTGTAGCTCCGTGGGAGCTCAGTCTCACTGAAGCGTCCCGATTCGACAGCTTCTGCGACCTCTCGAAGCTGATATGCCACAGCTCGGCCGAATGGAAGCTGAGGCAAGATCTTGGCCTCGAACTCACCGCGGTTAGCCTGGATAGCATGCCGTAAGTAGCGGCCGATTGACAAGAAGCGTCGCTGCGCCTCGTCCCAAAGCTTCCCGATCTCGCGAACATAGTCCTCGGGCCGGTTCAAGGGGAGTATGGTAGCAGCAAAATCCTCGACACGGGAAGTTGTGGACACGATAGGCGCGGCAGCCGCCCGGGCCTTGATGTCCTTTGCCGAGAAAGTCTTCAAGGGCGGTTTAGACATCGACAGGCACCTTCATTCCAAGAGCATGCATTGCAAAAGTAAAGACGCCCCGGATGTCAGATAGGCCATTAGCGCCTTTCATCTCGGCCACCCCGAGGCCGATTTCATCGCTGACCCGGATGCTCTCGTATAGTCGGATGTCAAAGGGACAGAGGTCACCAGCTTCGATAAGGCGCTGCTTGGCCCGATCAAAGCTCCCTGCCGTTCGGACAGTGAGGTTAAGGACGAAGGCAGACGGCCGCTGCTCACGGCGAATGAAAGCCATCCATTCAACAACGGACCTCAGGTCACCGGCTCCTTGCCCTGTGGGCACAAGGACAAAGTCAGCCAGCAGGAGGAGCTGACGCATCTCTGCTGGCGACGCATCGACACCAGGCGGAGTATCTATAACAACGAGGTCGAGATCCCCTAGGGTCTCGGCTTGGCGCATGGCCTCTCTAAGGTTCGACAAAGGAATGGCCACGTTCGGAATAGCGGCCGCTTCAGCCGGGCGGACCGCATACCAATTTGTTAGGCCACGCTGTGGATCTAAGTCGATGGTTGCCACACGTAGGCCAGCATGTGCCGCGAAGACGGCCAAGTTCCGGGTGAGACATGTCTTGCCGCTGCCGCCCTTACCGGACGAACAAACCAGGATCTTGGGGTGAGTCGGCTGAATGGTAGCGGGTACCGAATCCTTCATCGTGCCCCTGGCGGGTTTTCTGCTCCCTGCTGCCTTTGCCATGCTCGTCCCCACGTAATACGGCCGTTTACCATTGACCGACTATGATAGCCGCCTCGGGCCGAGGCAACCCGTCGTCAGCAACGTGGTCTCACACCACAAAACATGCTCGACATCTTACGGCGTAAGATGTGTGGACGAGGGAGGAGAAGCACGAGAAGAGGTGTGGTGGGGCTGGCCTCCTCCACTTTCCGCAACTCTCTTTCCCTACAATAAGCCTCAAGCCGCATCCAAGCCGTTGCAGATGCGGATCTGGCGACGGAAAGCACGATCTGTCACCTTTGAACCCTTTGCGGGAGGCGTCTGTAACAGCTGATCCAACTTAATCAGTCACAACTAGAGCATAGATCTCTTCATCAAGACGGCCGAAGTTGTCGACCGGATGCTCCGGCTGACTGAATGAGAACTGGGTGAGGCTAGCCTGAGACGTAGCGATCATGAACCAGCAGGACAGGCCGCCATCAGATGCGACCCTCCAGCAGAGCCCAGAACCCGGACTTACGGCCATGCTCACGCCTGAGGCGCGTCAGGAACCCGTCATGGTTCTCGAGGCCGGGCTCCTCCGGCAGCAGTGGCGCGAGGCTGGTGCAGGCCCGACGTCGCGCACCGCATACTGGTACTGCCGCGAGGAGGCCCGCCGCAGCACGTCCTCGGCCAAGGTCCGGTGCAGCAGCGTTGCAGCGGCCGGATATCGCTCGGCCAGCGCCTCGGCCGCAGGGCGGAGCCGGCCGTAGTCGCGCCCGTCCATCTCGCCATGATGCGCCCGCACCAGCCGGTTCGCCGCTTCGAGGTTCGGCCAGCTGATCAGGAAACTGAGCGCCAGGTTGCGGTCGGGATGTGCCAGCGCGTGCGCCACCGCCCGCTCCTCCGCTTCCACGTCGTCGAAATCCGGCAGGCCGCGCAGATAGGGGCGCAGGTGCTGCGGCGTCAGCCAGCGCTGGTACGCGGTCCAGCGCAGTGCCTGTGCCTCCTCGCGCCGCCCGAGCGCGTCCAGCACCGCGATGCGCAGGTCCGTGTGCCGGACCTCCTCGCTCACGTGCCGGTCGGGCGCCCGGTCCAGCCAGGCGAGCGCCTCGCTCGGACGCCCATGAGCGATCAGGCGCTCGGCGATGTCGCCGGCGAGGTTCTCCGCCCGACCGCCTGCTTTGGTGGCGGCGATATAGGCGTCAACGTCCCCCTCGAGGTCAGCCAGGCAACGCATGCGGAAGGTGATCTGACCCCGCCCATGCCAGCTGTCGAACGCGCCGGGCTTGCGGGAACGCGGCAGCGCGGCGAGACGCGCCTCCAGCAGCCGGCGCAGTTCCGCCCGGTCCTCGGGGCCGAGCGCCGGGCCGGCCGCTTCCAGCAGCCGGTCGGTCTCGCCGTAGCCATCGGCATCCCAGAGCACCAGCACCTCGCCGGCCAGCGCCACCGGATCGCGGTGCGGCAGCAGGGCCCAGAGCCGCCCGAGTTCGGCGCCGGCCTGCCGGAACACCTCGCCCAGCGTGCCGCTGCCGTCGTCGCTGCGCCCGAACACGTTATCTGCGAGGCCGAGCAGCAGCCGCATCTGCGCCACGGCCGCGCGCGGATCCGTCGCGGCCAACGGTCCGGCGATCGTCTCGCGCAGGCTGTCGAGCTCACGGGCGAGGGGGCGCACCTTGTCCCACTCGACGAACCCCCGCGAGCGCCCAATGGTGCGCAGCCGCCTCTCCACCTCGGTGGCAAGCCGGCCACCGCCATCGGTCCCGGCGAGTGCCAGGCGCAGCGTGCGGGCCAGCGCGGCATCACCTTTGGCCTGCGCCATCAGCAGCTCGGCCAGCCGTCGCGCGCCCAACTGCTCCAGCGCCTCGATGCTGAGGGTGCGGGACCGGGATGTGGTCCTCTTCGGCTTCGAGCGGGCGGGGGAGGGCGCCGCGGGTTCCTCATCGGCCACCGGTGGTGGGGTAAGGCGTGAGCGGGAGACCCGGGCACGTGGCGGCATGTTCAGCTCTTCACGGCTGTGGAGGCGACAAATAAGGTGCCGCGGGGCGCCAACCACTCCCGGAGCTTCGACCAGCGCCGGCGCGCACCCCCGTTGCGGACGGCAATGACCAGGGCCCTGCGCTGCCCGACGAGCACGACCAGCTTCTTGCCCCGGGTCACGCCGGTGTAGAGCAGGTTGCGCGCCAGCATGGCGTAGTGCTGTGTCGTGAGGGGAATCACCACGGCCGGATACTCCGATCCCTGCGCCTTATGGATAGTGGTGGCGTAGGCCAGCACCAGCTCATCGAGCTCGCCAAAGCCGTAGGTGACCTCCCGGCCGTCGAAGCTGACCGTGAGCTCACCCTCATCCATGTCCATGCCCGTGATCACGCCAAGGTCGCCGTTGAACACTTCCCGGTCGTAGCTGTTGGCCACCTGCATGACCTTGTCGCCGGGGCCGAAGGTCCAGCCGAAGCGCTCGACCCGGAGCTCGCCGGGTGGGTTGAGCGCCTGCTGCAGCTCGATATTCAGGGCCCGTGCGCCAAGGCCGCCCCGGTTCATCGGGCAGAGCACCTGGACGTCGCGGACCGGATCGAGCCCGAAGCGGGCCGGGATGCGCTCGCGCACCATGGCCAGCAACTTGCGGACACCGTCCTCGGGCTCCTCGGCCTCGACGAAGAAGAAGTCGCTGCCCGCGGCGGCCTTGAGCTCGGGCAGCTGGCCGCGGTTGATGCGATGCGCATTCACCACAACCTGGCTCTCGGCCGCTTGGCGGAACACCTCGGTCAGGCGCACCACCGGGACGGCGCCCGAGCCGATGATGTCGGCCAGCACCTGCCCAGGCCCGACACTCGGTAGCTGGTCCACGTCGCCCACCAAGAGCAATGCCGCCTCGTCCGGCAGCGCCCGGAGCAAGGCCCGCATCAGCGGCACATCCACCGTCGAGGTCTCGTCCACCACCAGCAGCTCGCAGCTGAGAGGGTTCGTCTCGTCGCGCTTGAACCCGCCTGTCTTGGGATCGCTCTCCAGCAGGCGGTGAATGGTCCGGGCCTCAAGCCCAGTGCTCTCGGTCAGGCGCTTGGCCGCGCGGCCCGTGGGTGCGCAGAGGGCCACCTCTATCCCCTTGGCCCGGATCACCTTCAGGACCGAGTTGACCAGCGTGGTCTTGCCCACGCCAGGGCCGCCGGTAACCACCAGCACCTTGGAGGCGAGGGCAAGCCGCAGCGCCTGTCGCTGGCTCCCGGCCAGGGAGAGGCCGGTGCGTCCCTCCACCCAGGGGATCGCCTTGTCCGCATCGATCGCCGGCCAGGGTTGCCGGCCGGCAGCGAGGCGCCCCAGCCGCTCGGCTATGCCTTGCTCGGCGCGGTAGAGGCCGGCCAGGAACACGCAGCGCTCCTCCTCCAACGTGTCGGCCACGACCTCACCTGCCTCAAGCTCGAGGGTGAGGGCAGTCTCGATCAGCTCAGGGGGGACCTCCAGAAGCTTGCCCGCGAGCGCAGTCAGATCGCCGACGGGCAAGCCGCAATGGCCCTCGCCGGTGGCCTCGGCGAGGGCGAAGGAGATGCCGGCGCGGACCCGGATCATCGCCGTGGGCACGATCCCGAGCTTGCCGGCCACGATGTCGGCCGTCCGGAACCCGATGCCGCGGATGTCACGCGCGAGCCGGTAGGGGTTCTCGGTGATGACCTCGACCGCGTTCGCGCCATAGGTCTTGTAGATCCGCACCGCCCGCGAGGTGCCGACCTCATTGGCATGCAGAAACAGCATAATCTCGCGGATCACCTTCTGCTCGGCCCAGCCGGCGACGATGCGGGCTGCCCGTTTGGGCCCGATGCCGGTGACCTCGCGCAACCGGTCGGGCTCGGCCTCGATCAAGTCGAAGACGGCCGCTCCGAAGGCCCGGACCAACTTCCTCGCGTAGACCGGGCCGATGCCGCGGATCATCCCGGAGCCAAGATACTTCCCGATGCCCTCGACCGTGGTGGGCTGGGTTGCCTTCAAAAATCCTGCCCGGAATTGCAAGCCATGGGCGCGGTCGTTGACCCAGCTGCCCGAGAGCTGGACCCACTCGCCGGCCGCGATGGAGGCGGCGTGCCCGACCACCGTCACGAGATCCCGGTGCCCGCGCGCCTTCACCCGCAGCACGCAGAAGCCGTTCTCGGAATTGTGGTAGGTGACGCGCTCGACCAGGCCGGCCAGCGCCTCGGTAGGCGGGCCGCGATCGGTGGCAGGCGGGGACGGGGCAGTGGCGCTGGGCACCACCGGAAGATGGTTCGGTTCTGCTGCCGATTGGAGAGTCTAACGGCAAGCACTGCTTCGCGCGTGCATTGAGCTTGATGGGGTGGACGCCCCCCGACGGCATCGACGTGCCAAAGTGGAGGTGTTGAGCAACCACCAAAGGAGGCGTCCGTGGGACAGGCTAGCACGATCGGGCTCGACATTGCGAAGCAGGTATTCCAGGCCCATGGCGCTGATGCGGGCGGGCGGGTGGTGCTTCGCAAGCGCCTGGCGCGGGCCAAAGTACTCGAGTTCTTCGCGGGGCAGGCGCCGTGTGTTGTGGCGCTGGAGGCTTGTGGCGGAGCACACCATTGGGCACGGGAGATCGGCAAGCTGGGCCATACGGTGCGGCTGATCCCGCCCGCCTATGTGAAGCCGTTCATCAAGCGGCAAAAGAGCGATGTGGCGGATGCTGAGGCGATCTGTGAGGCGGTGCAGCGGCCGAGCATGCGCTTTGTGCCGGTGAAGACTGAAGCACAGCAGGCGAACGCGCTTGTATTCCGGACCCGTGACCTGCTGGTGCGACAACGTACGCAGTGCATCAACGCTTTGCGTGGGCACCTGACCGAGTACGGCCATGTTGTCCCAAAGGGGACCGATCACGTTGATCGGCTGACTGCCCTGGTTGAGGATCCTGCGTCAGCTCTCCCGGAGGCCGCGCAGATCATCTTGCAGGTGCTGATCAAGACGCTCGAGGCACTCGGAAAGCAGATTGACGACCTTGATGCTGAGATCAACCGGCGTGCGAAGGCCGACCCCGTGGCGCGCCGGCTCATGACGATCCCCGGCATTGGTCCGATCGCGGCGACTGCGATCACCGCCCTCGTGCCCGCGCCGGAGGGCTTTCGCGCCGGGCGAGACTTCGCCGCCTGGCTCGGCTTGACGCCGCTGCAGAAGTCGACCGGTGGCAAACAGAAGCTTGGGGCCATCTCGAAGATGGGCGAGCGAACCATTCGGCGGCTGCTCATTCTGGGCGCCAGCTCGGTTGTGCGCTGGGCCGTCCATCGTGGAGCAGCGGCAGGCTCGTGGCTGGCGCAGATGCTCGCGCGCAAGCCGCGCATGCTGGTCACCACCGCCCTGGCCAATAAGATGGCCCGCATTGTCTGGGCTCTACTGGTCAAGGGCGGCACGTACAAGGCTCCGGCCGTGGCGGCGTAAGCCCGTCGTGGCCACCGAGGCGTAGGGCGAGCGCAAGGAGAGCATGGCGCAACAGTCGGCGAGACGGGATCGGGAAAACCAGTGTGCAACACCGTACCTTGAGTACGCGACCTTGATCTGGACCCGATCCGCGAACTCCCATGCAGGCCGGCGGTCCGTGACCGCGTAAGAGGCCGGACAGATGGCAGCATCCGACTACGCGTCACCGCAATTCTGAAGTTTTCCCTTGCCCTGAAGGGGGCGTCCACAGATGTTGCA
>NZ_JBNBZS010000051.1:0-42354 GCF_049629625.1 Roseomonas chloroacetimidivorans
CGGGCGTGACGACGAGGCTGGAGTGCATCAGCAGGCCGCACTGGGTATGCATCCGCAGCTTGCCGTTCCGGTCGCGGCCCGTGGGGGCGCGGCCGATCGCGCCGAACGTGTCCGGCTTGGCCCATTTGTAGCTGAACTCGGTCGTGTCCTGGACGACGAGAAGCGGCCCCTTGGCCGCCGCACAGCGGGCGGCTGTGGCCGCGAAATGGCCCGAGAGGATCGCATCCTCGCCGAAGCGCTCGTTCGAGAAGAAGCGGTAGGCCGCCTTCGTGCCCGCCCAGTCCTGGCAGGCAAGCGGCAGAGGCTGGCCGATGGCGCCGCCGAGCTGCTGCAGGAGCCGCCTCAATCGGTCCACAAGGCGCCGGTCGCCCATGCCATCACGCGGGAGCTCGTGCTCGATCCAGGATGAGCCCTCAGGTCCGGCCGAGCCCGAAACACGTGACATGACCCAAACCTCGCCACGACAGACGCGCTGCACGACAAGGAATCATGACCGCTCCTCTCAACGCAAGACACACCAAGAGATGTGGGTAATTGAAAGTGAGGGCTGACGCTTACGGTTGTCGAGACCTACAACCCGAACCTCGGACCGCCACGATGACCGATGACAAGATTGCCCTTCGCGAGCTGCTGGAGAAAGGCTCGGACGCGACCTTCCTGCGCGAAATGATTGGCTTTGCCGCCCAGCGGCTGATGGAGCTGGAGGTGGGCGAGGTAACAGGAGCCGCCCACGGGGAGCGCTCCCCGGACCGGCTGGTGCAGCGGAACGGGTATCGCGAGCGGGACTGGCAGACCCGGGCGGGCACCGTCGAGCTCCGGATCCCCAAGCTCCGGCGGGGGAGCTACTTCCCGGCCTTCCTCGAACCCCGGCGGACGGCGGAGAAGGCGCTGACGGCGGTGATCCAGGAGGCCTACGTCCACGGCATTTCCACGCGCTCGGTCGATGACCTGGTCCGGGCTCGCTTGAGAGCCCTTCGGCAACCAACGCCCAGAACCGGCGCCGATGCTCTTGCCGCGCCACAGGAGGCCTGCCCGGCGACCTCAGCTTGTCCCGCAAAGCCCGATCCGAACGCCGACGACCTGCCATCGCAACACCCCCCCGCCACGGTGTTGCGACGACCACGTGAATCCGCCGTGCCAACGTTTTCACACAGCCTCCACCCTGTGCGGCTATCGACCGGGGCGGTCGGTATTAGCTACGACCGCCACTTGGCCCGCAGTGATGCGAGCCTTCGCGCCTCCCGAGCGCCGTCGAGCGCGGCCTTGAAGTCCTGCTGGGCAAGCCAACCGATATGCGCGGTCAGGCGTCGCTCCGCTTCGTCCAGATCGTCGGCCTCGATCGCCGCGAGGATGCTCTCGTGATCGCCCTGACCCGCATCAAAGTCGGTCTGTTCGCGCACGGCAGTACACATCACCAGCTGACGTTGCGAGAGCTGGATCAGGTTGCTCAGCAGGAGATTATGGTCAGCCTCCCGCCACAAGGCCTCGTGGAACAGCAGATCCGCGACGATCGTCCGAGTGGCGTCCCTGGCGGCCGAAGCGGCCCCGCCTTCCTTCACCGCGGCACGCAGAGCGCTCCAGCGATCGGGACCGCCCTTCCGAGCCATGGCGTGTCGGAGAGCAGCGATCTCCATCATGCGCCGCAGCTCGACCAGTTCCTCCACATCGCGCTGCGTCGGCACGATCAGCCGCAAGCCCTTGTCCGGAGAATGCAGGAGCCCGCGATGTTCCAGCCCCCGCAGGGCCTCCCGCACCGGGACACGGCTGAAGCCAAGGTCGTCGGCGATGTGGGCCTCCACCATCCGGTCGCCCGGCAGGAAGACGCCACGCGCGATGGCGTGGAGGATAGCTTCACAGGCCTGGTGAACAAGGCTCTGGCCTTCACCGCCCCGGAGCCGCTGGACCGGTGCAGTCACCCCCTCCTTGTAACTGGGCACGACTTATCGGTCCTTCTGCCAGGCTGAACCCGCCCAGCCAGGGCGGCGAGAATAGGCCGGCTCATCAGTCAGCCGCAACGAACCTGCGGCTGTGGCCCTGCCCAGCGCCCTGGTCCACCCGCGCGAAGACATGCGGTGCGATGCAACGCACCAGGCCGCCCTCGATCATGGCCCTGAGCTGGGGTGTGACCTTGCCCTGGCAACGGTCGAGGTGGGCGGCGATGTCGCGGACGTGTCGCGGCTCCGTCAGGAAGCGGAAGATCTCATCCCGGATCGGGTGGGGGCGGACCAGCGCCTCGGCTGGCGCCGGGCCGCGCAGGGTGCCCGCCTTGGCGTAGACACCATAGGCGATCCGCTCCACCAGCCCGAGGCGGAGCATCGCCCGCATGTGGCCGGTGATGGTGGCGGTCCGCCGGCTGGTATGGGCCGCGATCTCATAGGCGTGGCGGGGCTCGGTCAGGTAGGCCAGGATCTGGTCACGGACCGGCTGGGCGCGGGTCGGAGTTACGGTCTTGGTGGCGCTGTCCATGTTCGTCTCCATGGTCAGGCCGCGATCCGCTCGATGATCTGGTCGATGCGGACGCGCAGCTCGGCTGCGGTCATGGCTGGGTGGGGGCCGGGCGGGACGGCGCTTTGCGCCTCCTGCCCGGCGCCGATCGCGACGAGGCTGTTGCGGCGTGCGGCGGCGCCGGTTGCGCCGCCATGGCGCTCGATCTCGGTCAGCAGGGGAATCGCCTCCGGATCCACGTCTCCTCCCGGAAGCCCCTGTCCCGTGTCGCCGTCGCCCGGTCCTTCGGCGGCCTCGCCCAGCATCTGGCGGAAGTCGCCCTCCGGCGGCTCGGCACGGGTGCCGTCCGGCCGGGGATCGGGCGGAACGGCCTCCACGGCCGCGATCGCCGCTGCGACCCGGCCCGGAACGTCGGGGGCGTCCGAGGCCTTGAAGCCGTCGACCACCGCCCGGAGGACCGGCGGCAGTTCGGCCGACCTGCCGCGGGCCAGTTCGCCGGTCTCGATCAGCTCGGAGAGCGCGGCGATGCCATCCCGGCGGCTCCGCACCGTCTCAACCGCCGGGGCCGCGAGCATCAGGGGCACGTTGAGGCGGATCGGCCCGTTGCTGTCCACCTTGGCGTGGAACAACTTGGCGTAGATGCGCCGTCCTCCGAACAGGACGATCGCCTCGCCCTCAAGCAGGCGCTGCAGGTCGTTCCACTCGACGCGGCCGACCTGGCGCATCTCGGCGTGCTGCGCCTCGCGGTACACGCCGTCGCTGCCCCCCTGGAAGGAGGTGGCCTGCGTCACGTAGGTCTGGCCGGCGGTTTTCTCGATCCACTCGCGGGTGCGCTGCGCGTCCTGCTGGCGCATGGCGATGGTCAGGTTGGCGTTGCCGAGCAGCGAGGCCGTCTTCTCGCCTAGCCGTGCCCAGATGCCGGACAGCTCCTGGAAGCCGAGCCAGAACATGATGTTCAGCCCGCGCCCCATGGCCAGCATGCGATCCATGCCGTTGGTCGCGTAGTAGGCCAGCTCGTCGAAAGCGACGTGGAACGGCCCTTCGCCCATGCCGGGCCTGAGAGAGAAGATCTCACTCGAATCGCCCGAGAGCTTGGCGCCGAGCAGCTGCGCCAGCATGCCGCGCAGCGAGGCCACGACGATCTTGCCGAGAGCGGCCAGGGTGTCGTCGGAGTTCTCCAGCGCCGGCAGGTTCACGACCAGGATGCGGCGGTTGAGCACCACGTCGCGCATGTCGATGTCACCGCTCAGCACCTTGAAGATGTGCCCGAGCGACACCGCGAGCTGGGTAAAGGTCGCGGTGAAGTAGAACAGCGCGAAGCCGTGCTGCTTGCTCGGCTCGTCGCCCTTCTGCTCGTTATAGGGAACGGAGGTGTCGTAGCCCGGCAGTTCGCCGAGATAGGCGCTCGCCGGGTAGATGATGTCCTCCGGCAAGTCGGGCGCGGGGATCTCGATCACCTCGCCTGTCTCGGCGTTGCGCGAGCAGAAGATGCGCTGCGTCGCCAACATCCAGATACCGCGCAGCTCCAGCGCGAAGCGGATGGTCTCGATGTTGATCGGCACGCCCTTGTGGTCGCGCATCCAGACAAGGACCGGGGCCATGGTGCCAATCAGCGCAATGGCACGGGCGCGGAACACCCCGTTGCTGTCATTGGCCTGCTGCTCGCCGAGCTGGCTCGCCAGCAGCTCGCGGATCGCGTCGGCGTTGCCGGTCGCGAACGGGTTAAAGGTGTTGCTCTCCTTGATCCCGCTCGCGGTCAGAAAGTTGAGCGCGAGCACGTCGTCCTCGCGGCCGAAGGAGCGGGCCAGGGCGTAGATCTCGCCGTAGAGCTTGTTGTCGGCCTTGCCGTCCACCAGCACGAAGCCGCTGCCGTGGGTGAGTGAATTGCTGAGCAGGCTGAGGATGGCCGTGGTCTTGCCCGCACCCGTGGTGCCGGGGATGGTGCCGTGCTGGCGGCCGTCCTCGTTGGCGATCCAGAGTTCCTGGCCGGTGCCTTGGTCCCAGCCGAGGAAGATGGAGCCGGCGGCCATCCGGGCGCGGCGGGTGCCGGGGTCCGGGGAGTTGTAGTCGAGGACGCCGGCGCTGCGGGGCAGCCGAATCGGCAGGGTGGCGCGCCGGGTCAGCACCCAGGCCGCGTAGAGCAGCGAGGCCGGCAGGGTCAGATCGAGGCAGGCCGGGTAGAAGAACGTCGCTCCCGCCATGCCGGCCAGTACCAGGGCCGAGGCCGAGCTGCGCAGCCCCTCCGCGAGGCGGGTCGTGAAGGGCCGGACATCGCGCAGCCCCTGGGTGCCGGATCGTTCGAACCGCTCCTGCGGCCCGAGGATCTCACGCTGGATCATGGTTCAGTTCTCGAGCCCGAAGGCGTTGCGGCTCGGGGTGGCAGCGGCAGCGGGAGTGCTGGGCGCGCTCGGAGCGGCGGCCGGCGGAGCGACCGCCGGCTGGGGTGCGGCGCCCTGCGGCGGGATGATCCGGGGCGGCAGGGCCAACTCGCGCTGGATCGCCGGCAGCCCGCCAGCAGTGCTCGGCATCACCGCCTCGACCGGCGGCGTGAACCCGGCCAGGGCCGGCGGGCGCAGGTTGGACACGTCATCCCGCGCCGGGCGATGGCCGAGCTGGTAGCCGCCACCGAAAGCCGCGACCAGGGCCATGCCCGCGAGGAGGCCGGTCCAGCGACTGAGGGGCTGGCCCTTCTCCCCGGAAGCCCTCGCTTCACTGCCGACATGAAGGTGAAGGTGCAGCGTGCCCGCTCCGGGCAGCGGCGTCGTGGTATCGGGCTGGTCGGGAGCCGGGGCGGCGCTGCCGCCGACGACCAGGCTGAGATGGGACGGGTTCATGGTGCCTCCTGCGTGTGCCCCTTCAGGGTGAAGCGGCACCGTGCGAACGGGCGCAGGCGTTTTCGCCAGATCAAAGGCTGAGCGCGTCGGCTCGCTGCGCCTCTTCATGCTGCCGGTGCGCCGTGCGAACGGCAGCAAGAGCCTGATCCAGCATCGGCATGGCGACCGGCTGGCGGGCGGCGCGCTCCGCCGCCCAATGGTCGCGCGCACCAAGGGCCTCGATGCGCGGGTTCGGGTGCGTGTTCTGGCCCGGTCCGTCGCCCGGGAAGCCGAGCGAATGCAGCGCGTACCAGAGCGGCCGGTCCACCAGCTTGAGGCCGTTGAAGGAGGCGGGCGGGAGGACGCCCGAGCGCCGCCGGGCCTCGTTCAGCACCGACATGAGCGCCGTCGTGGTGTAGGCGTGCCCGTCGGCGATCCGGAGCGCCGGCTTGCGCACCGTGGCGTCCCGCAACACCCGATCGGCCTCGCCGACGAGGGCAGCCGGAAGGGTGAGCGGCTTGGCGGGCCCGGCTGCCCCATCCTTCGGGTCGCGCGGCAGCACCTCGGCCATGTCGCCCAGCAGATCGAAGGCTTCTTCCCGGTGCTGGACGAGGTGCAGGGCAAAGGCGGCGAACAGCACCCGGACATGCGGGGCGGCCTTGTCCAGCCCTTGCCATGCCGGGCCGAGCTGGCGCGTCAGCGCCCGCCTGGCTTTCAGTTCGTCCAGTGTGCCATCCCGACGCGCCGCGTAGCGGGCGATCCACTCATCGGCCCGGAGCGCCGGATCGGCCGGCAGCGGGTCGCCTTTGCCGATTCTGGTCAGGTGCAACATGCGCCCGAGCATCGCCCCGGCCGACCGGAAGAACCTTGCCTGCTCCTGCCGCAGGCCGGCGAGGTCGAACTGCCGACAATAGCGCGAGGGCGCGGCCCGGAGGTAGCAGAGCACGGCCAGCGCCAGCATCAGCAAGGCCGCCGGGACGCGGAAGAACCGCCCGACATAGGCCAGGAGCTGCAGCAGCTGCCAGATATCCACCCGCTCGGGGTGGGCGGCCAGCATGCGCGCGTCCTGCTCGGCGTACTCGCCCGTGAAGTGCGCGATGAACTGCATCTTCCAGTGCTGCAGCTGGAACACGCCCCAGGTGATCTCGGCGTGGTAGTTGGTCCAGAGTTCGTAGGCGCCGAAGCCGAGCCCGATCAGGATGATCGCGAGGCTGATGGCCAGATAGTCATCATTCGACGCCCAGGCAGCGCGTTGCTGGCCGGAGGAGTGGACCACCGTCAGCCTCCTTCTGCGATGAACTGCCGCGGCGCAGTGCTTCGCGCCGCCGCACCCTGCAGGCGTAGAGCTTGCCTGAGCACAAGGCGCAGGTAGGTCGTTTTGTGTTGGGTGGAGTGCGAGTGGTACAGGCCGACGCCCTCCCAGAAGTCGCCATGCGCCTCGTCGATCGCGGTGCGCAGGATCCAGGCGCCTGCCTCGACATTGGCGCAGAAGTTGTTGAGCAGCGCGTCTCGTGTCGCGGCCTGGCTCGCCCGCCAGTGCCGGGCGACGGCCGGAATCCAGATCTGGTTGATCTGCATCGGGCCGATATCCACAGTGTCGTTGGTGTTCTGGCTGACCCGGCCCAGGCGCCCGCCCTCGACGTTGAGCAGGACGACCAGCACCCCCGGTGGCAGGCGGTGGGCCGCCGCGGCGGCACTGAGGCAGCTCGTGACCATGCTGACGCTGGCATCGGACGGCGGGCTTGGATTTTGGTCACGCGCGAGGGCGGGGCTCGCGGACAGGGCGAGGGTCAGCAGGCTGGCGGCGAGTCTCACGGCGCGGCTCCCGCCGAAGGGCGGCTCCCGGCCGCAGCAGTGCGACGAAAGCGTTGGCTCGCAGCCTGCCACACCGCATCGAGATCATTGACCAGCAGCATGTCGGGCCGGGCGACCTGGGCGGTCGCTTCCATCACCGAGAGCATCACCGCCGAGAACGGGCCGTTGCCGATGCCGCGCACCCGGTAGCCGAGCAGCGCCTTGGGGTCCTGCGCGACGTCCAGCGCGAACCCTTTCCCGGTCGCCTCCCGCCACACCGCCTCACCAGCAGCGAGGAACACCGGCAGCAGCCCGTCCGGGCTACCGCCCGTCTCGGGCGAGAGGGTGAGGGCCTGCCCTGTGGCGCGGTCCTGCAGCACCACGAGCTTGCCGTCCTGCCGGATCAGGTTCTCCATCGTGCGGCTGACCACCGCGAGGTCGACGGGGCCGGTCATGCCAGCCTCCGGCGCTGCCAGGCCGGCACGGCCGGCCGAACCTTGCCGACCAGCCAGCGGCGCACCACCCGGAACACGGCGGGCAGGGTCAGGCCGAACCAGCTGATGACCGTGAAGAACAGTGTGCCGGCGATCGCGATGTAGGCCGTGGTCCAGGACCAGTAGACCACGTAGACCAGCATCGGAATGCAGGCGCGGGCATCGAGGATCGCGACCCGCACGGGGAGGGAGGTGTAGCGCCACATCAGCCCTTGGTCCTCTTCATCTCGCGCGCCGCGGTCGCCTCGGTGATCCGGCCCTCGGCCAAGGCCTTCCTGATCGCGACCTCGTAGGACTGACCCCGCTCCTGCACCGCGCGCTTGGTCAGGTCCGGCCAGTCCGTCGCGTCGGTCCGCATCAGCTGCGCGCGCAGCTCCTCGTCGCAGACGAGGATCTCACGCAGCGCGGTGCGCTTGCCATCGGTCGAGAAGGCCAGGCGCTGATTGACGATGAGCCGGAGCGACTGCGCCGCCGAGCTCAGCAGGTTCTCCCGCTCCTCGTTTCCGCAGAGCGCCGCGATGCGCTGGATGGTGAGCGGCACCGTGTCGGCGTGGATGGTGGTGGTCAGCGTCGCGCCGAGCATGGCGGCATTCAGCGCGGCGCTCATGGTCGCGGTGTCGCGGCACTCACCGACGATGATGTCGGTCGGCTCGCGCCGGGTCGTGCCGCGGATGAACGCCTCGAAGCTCGGCAGATCGCGCGGGATCTCGCACTGGTCGATGGTCGAGGACGGTCCCTTGAGCCGGTCGAGCAGGAACTCGACCGGGGCCGCCGCCTCGAGGATGTTGTAGTTGCCTTCCGGGTCCATCAGCTTGGCGACGGTGATGCCGCCGATCAGCGTGGACTTGCCCGAGCCGGTCGCGCCGCTGACGATCACCATGCCGCTGGCCGGACGGCAGCTGTCGAGGATCATCCGCTCGACCAGCTGGTCCTCGAGCGGCGGCGGCAGGTCGGGGATGGGGCGCAGCACGATGTTGGCGCCCGATCCCCGACTGACCTGTGTCGAGGTCGCGTTCAGCCGGTAGCGCAGGCGCTGCGAGCGGCTGATGTGGATCTCGTAGGCAACATCGAAGTCCTGCCCGCCCTGCAGCCGGGCGGTGCCGTCCGCCCCATAGAGGTGATTGGTGATGGCCGCGATCTCGGCATGATCGAGCGCGTGCTGGGTCGCGGCATAGTTGCGGCCGTGGATGCGCAGCCAGACCGGCTTGCCGGTGTGGAAGCTGATCCGCGATGCCCCCTCCCTGCTCGCCCATGCGAGAAGAGAATCCAGCCCCGGCGCGTGCCGGCGCGGCTCGGTCACCCAGCGGAGGCCCTCGTCGGGCCAGGGCCGGCCGGTCAGCGGCGATATGGCGTTCATGCGACGTCCTCCCCGCTGCGGCTCAGTGGCAGCCGGCGCCGGGCTTCCAGCGGCGGCGGTTCGCCTGCAGGCCGGGCTGATCGGTGATGCGGATCGTGCGGTCGCCGATGTTCAGGCGGGCGCGGCCACCCTCGGTCGCGGCACTGGCAAAGGAGATGTGTGGCTCCTCGACCAGCCCGGCCCGGAGCAGGACGCGGTAGCGGGCCATGCCGATGATGTCGCGCTGCAGGCGGCCGAGGTCGGACAGAAAGATCTCAACGGCCTGCTTCTCGCCCTGGGCCCAGCCCTCGGCGACGTTGCGATTCCAGTATTCCACCTCCTTGCGGGTGCGCGGCAGGCCGGCATCGGCGGGCCGGCGCGGCTTGCCCCAGGAGCGCACGAGGTAGGTGCGCCAGTCCGGCGGGGCGGAGGTCAGCTGCGCCTCGCGGGTGATCTCGAAGATGCAGGAGGTCTCGCGCGCGACCTGGCCGTTCTCGCCCAGGGCGAAGGCCATCTGCGCCTCGGAGACGATGGGCGGCCGCATCAGCGTCTGGCCGTTGCCCACCGGCAGCACCAGGGCGCGGAAGTCGTAGGTGGTGGTCAGCTCGGCCTCGTAGCGCCGCAGCATCTCGTTGATGGCGAAGGAGCGGGCGGCGAGCCCGCCCTGAGCCCCGTAGGTCAGGCCCGACTGGCGCAGCACCTCGGCCCGGCCCTGCTCCAGCCCGTCTCCCGGCTCGTCACCGGGGCGGGTGGCCTGCAGCGCCTCCAGCGAGGGCGGCGCGTCACCCCCAACAATGCCCGGCGCTTCCCTGGCGCCCGTGATCGGCTGGTTCAGCGGGTTGGCCAGCGCCGGGATGGCCGCGTCGAACTGCTCCACGCTCGGCATGGGCGGCGTGGCGCCATCCACGAGATAGCCCGGATCGGCGGCCTGGGCCCGGGCAAGCCCCAGCCCGCCCAGCACCGTGGCCGCGCAGAGCACGCGCTGCAGCTTAGACATGGTGGATCACCTCGACCCGGCGGTTGATGGTATCCACGCGGACCGTGGCGGCGGTGCCCGCCTGGTCACCCAGCGTCTTGAAGGCGCCGATCAGCGTGGTGGCGGTATTGGGCAAGGCGACGGCCAGCGGCTGCATGTTGGTCGGGCCGAACACATCCACCCGGTAGCCCAGCTCGGCCGCGACCTTGCGCACGCCGTCGTCGAGCGGGCCGTTCCAGGCGAAGCCGATGGGACGCTGCAGCTCCTCCGGCACGACCGCGCCGGACCGGACAGGCGGGGGGAAGGCCTGGATCGGCGGCGAGCCGGCTGGCGCGATCCCCGGCGGGGTGGCGACCACGGGCGAGACCGTGACCGCGCTGGCCGAGGCCACGGGCGCCGGCGGTACCTCAACGACGGCCTGCCCCGGCCGGACGGCGACGGGCGCGACCGAGGCCGGCAGAGCGGCCATGGCGGGTGTCGGCTGTACGGCGCGCAGGCCGCCGAGGGCCGCCATCTGGCTGTTCACCAGATCCATCGAGCGCCGCAACGCGACCTCCGGGTTGGCCATGCCCGTGGTCTCGATATCGGTGGTGACGTGTTGTCCGGCGCAGCCGGCCAGCAGGGCGAGGCCGGTGAGTGTGCCCGCGAGGCGCAGGCGCTGGGATCGCATCGGGGTGCCTCCTTTGGATCTTCGATCCAAGACTGCGGAGGTTCGGTGCGAACGGGACGCGGTATTTGACAGCCCGCAGAGAAAATCCTTCGATCAGTTCGCGGCGTCATTCCCCGCCCAGCCTATGGCGCCCCGACAGAGATGATCGCGACAGGACGTCCACTCGCGCCAGAACTGCCAGTCACGGATGGCCTGATAGATCACGCCATAACCGGCGCGATTCGGGTGGAGCCCGTTACCCTGCGCGAGGTCGTGTTGGTACAGGCGGCTCCGAGACGTGCGCTCAAACAGCGGGAGAAATGGAAGCTCCTGACCCTCACAGAAAGCCTGGAACTTTTCGGAGAGGCTCTGGATGCGCAGGTTCAGCGCGGCGTCCCCTGTGCAGGGCGGACCGATCATCAGCATCGGCCATTGGCTTCCGGCCCTGCCCACGATCTCGTCGATGTTGAGCAGAGCTTCCTCCTCGCAGACATTGGGCTCTCCGCGCTCGAGACGGCAGTCGTTCATGCCGAAGGAGAGGATCAGGAAGCCACCGAGTTCCAGCCGATCGACGACCTCCTTCTCCCAGCGCTGTGCGATATCGCGGGACGTATTCCCGCAGACCCCCAGGTTGTAGGGCCGCAAATCGTTCCCGCGACGCTTCGCCTCGCTGCAGGCCCGGCTCACCCAGCCCCGGCAATCGTCGTCACCTTCACCACACACGTAGTCGTCGCCGACGAAGCAGACCCTCATCGGGGGAAGCATCGTCTCCATCACTCCGCCGCCATCAGATGCGGCGAACCCTCAGCCGATGCGTCGTTGGCCGCCTCGCGCCGGACGTCGACGTCGCGCAGGATGATGCCGAGCCCGGTGCCGTTGGTCAGTTCGGTGGCCAGTTCGTCCAGCACCCCGAGCACGGCGCCGTCCTCCTTCTCGCCGCGCTTGAGCCGGTCATCCTTGCGCTGCGCGATCTCCTTCTCAGCCGAGCCGTAGGGGAACACCTTGGACAAGCGCCGCAGCGCCTCGCTGAAGCCGAGCCGGGCGTAGAGCCGGTTGCGCAGCGCGCTGTCTCCCGGGGTGGTGCTCAGCGCCCACAACTCCACCGGCCCGAGGCTGTTGACGAGCATCTGTTCCCAGCGGTCCGCATCCACGGCGAACTGCGCCACGAACGGCGCACCGCCCGGACCGGGGCCGCTGAGGGTGTGCCGGACGTTGTGGGCACTGGCCTCGCCGAGATCGAAGCGCTTGATGATCTCCTCGGCTTCTTTGGCGTCACCCGCCTTCAGGATGAAGCGTCCAGTGGACTGGCTGATGATCGCCTGCCCCATGTCGCTCAGCCGCTGGCTCGCGAAGCCGAGCTGGACGTTATGCTTCGGCCCCTCGCGCATGTCGCGCTCGGCCTGTGCCTGGACCTGTGGGCTGTTCTGGGTGCGGTGCCACTCGTCGAAGTCGAGGCGCTTGATGGTCTCCATCGCCTCCTGGAACCGGACGCGATGATAGGGCCGCATCGGCTCCGGGACGTGCGCCAGGTGATCGACGTGGAGGAAGAAGTTCCGGCCCAGGATGTGCCGCGCCATCATGTACATCATCTCGGTCTGCCGGTCCGCCGCGGCAGAGCCGGTCGGCGCCACGGCCGCCAGGTCGATGACAATGACCCGCGCCGGCCCGAAGTCGAGCCTGGTTGGCTCACTCAGCGTCGGGTAGTTCCGGATGAAGGCGTAGATGTAGCGCTCGAAGGTTCGGCCCAGCTCCTCGTGCGTGGCCGCGATCTTGAGCCCGTTGAAGCTGTCGCGGACCTGCTCGGTCCGCACCGCGCTGATGAGATCCTGGATGGTCGGCACGGCGTGGCGCTGCGCCACCTCGGCCCAACGATACTCACCCACCTCGATCAGCGCGTTGACCACGTCCCGCCACCAGGGATCCTCGTGCTGCAGCTCGATCCGGTGCCGGCGCAGGGCCTCGTCCACCGCCGGTTCGACACCCGCGCGATAGCGCTTGGGCGAGCCTCCCTGCACGCCGGTGCAGAGGCGGTAGGCTTCCTCGATCACGAGGTGGACCAGATGGCCCATGCCCTCGAACGGCTTGGTCTCGTTCGGCGGCAGGGTGGCTAGCTCAAGGAAATTCTGCAGGAAGGCGCGTTCCAGCGGCAGCGGGTACTCGCAGCCCAGCTGCAGGTCGAAGACGTTGAACTCGAAGCCCGGCGCGAACTGCATGGTCACGAAGATCGCCTCCTGCCGGCGGGCCGGGCCGAGCGCCTCCTGCAGCAGCCGAACGAAGCCCTCGGCCGAGTTGCCGATGTCGGCCTTGCCGATCAGCGGCAGCTTGGCGCCATTCGTCCCCATCACCGCCGTGCTGAGGCAGAGGCCGAGATTGATGGTGTTGGCCAGCACCGACTTGCCCGAACGCGGCGGGGCCACGAAGATATCGAGCACCTGCGGCCGGATCGCGCCCCCGGTCGGGTCGTAGGGCGCCATGGCACCGTCGGGCTTGCGGAACAGGACGGCGCCGCGCTGCCACGGCACAGCCGTCTTGGCCCAGGGCAGCATGGCGAAGGCGTCGCCCAGCAGGGCCGCATGCGGAACCCCCGTAGAGGCCAGGGCGAGGCCCGGCACGCTGCTCAGCGCCCCCTCGAGCGGATCCCCGGCCACCGAGGTCGCCTTGCAGTTGCCCCAGCCCTCGAGGCGCTGCGAGAGGGTTGAGGCGCGACGGCGGAGCTTGCGGGTCTCGTCGATCGGCGCCCAGGTCGCGAAGGAGGCGCGCAGGCGGACGCTGATGTGGTTGTCCGCGCGGGCCTGCTCCAGCGCCTCGAAGGCGCGGCGCAGGTCTGCATTCTGCGGGAACATGCCGAAGAACTTGGCGCCGATCTCCTTGAACATCATGGAGACCTTGCCGCCGCCCTCGATCACGAAGGCGCCGCGCCAGGGGATGCGGTCGCGGCCGAGCGGGGCGGCCAGCTCCAGGAAGGGGCGCGGGTCCTCGGGACCGACCTTGAGATCGACATGGGCATACTCGTACTCGCCGATGCGGACCTGCTGCCCGCCCTGGGTCTCGGCATCGGCGTGGAAGATCTGGCTGCGGATCGAGGGCCAGAGCAGTCCCTCGGGCTTCACCTTGCTGACGTGCTGCTCGGGAAGGCGCCCCATCACCCGGTCGCCCTGCAGCGTCGCCTTCCAGGGCGAGCCGGCCGTCTCGCGATAGATGGTCTCGCGCATGACCTTCAGGGCCTCGTGCGCGGTCAGCTCCGTGGTGGCGATATCGTGGCCCCGCAGCGAGGCCTCGACGCGGGCGAGGAAGGCCGCGTGGCGGGCCGCCATGATCTCGCTGCGGAGATAGTAGCGCTGGCTCTCGCCGACGAGCGGGCACTCGCGGGCGAGCGCGTCCTCCTCCTCCTTCATCTGCTTGCGCTCCTCCTTGGTCAGCACGCCGCGGCGGGTCCAGAGCACGTAGTAGGCGGCTTCCCAGCGCATCAGCCTGGGCCAGCGGGCCGAGCGCTCGGCGAGGATGTCCGTCAGGTCGAGGCCGAGCTCGCGGGCCACGCCGCGGCAGCTCTCCATGTGAACGCGCTCGATCTCGACGGCGGCGAGGTCAGGATCGGAGATGTAGAAGCCGACGATCGCGTGGCCCTTTTCCTCCAGCGTGCCCGAGAGGTCGATGCGCTGCGCGGTCGCGATGCGCTCGATCTCGGCCCGCGTCGGCTGGCGGCGCAGGCCGTCGATGCGCAGGAAGGTCACGTAGTCCGACTGCTTGGTGACGAGCGCATTGCCGTGCGTCGTCTCCACCTCGCAGAAGGACGGCAGGGGCTGGCGCAGCAGCAGGGAGGCGCTGGCCAACAGCTTGTCGATGCCGAACATGGCGGGCCCTTTCAGGTGCTGGATTGCGGGGAGGCCCAGGCGGTCAGCATCTCGGGATAGACGTCCCGCCCCTCCCGGAGGAGCTGCCCGAGCGGCAGGAGCCTCAGCCCCGCGAGGAACTCCGCGCGCCTGGCATAAGTGGCTGGACGCAGGTTCAGCAGGGCCGCACCGAGATCGGCGAAGGACGTGGTGCCGAGGCGGTCCAGCGCCGGGCTGGACCGCTCGCGCAGGGCGCGGAAGGTGCGGAAAGCCGCGATCAGGTCCGGCGCGGCACCCCGGGGGGTGCGGGGCGCCGTGGCGGGTTCGCCGTGCCGGTGCAGGACGAAGTGGATGCCGCGCACCAGACAGTTCAGGCCGGGCTGCGACATCTCTGGCAGCCAGATCAGGATCGCCTCGGCGTCGATCTGCGGGCGGTCGGGATGCTGGCTCAGGTGGCAGAGGGGGCAGGCGGCGACGATGTTGTCGGGGGACTGGTCGGTGTGGTCGCCGTTGCAATGAAACGGCTCCTGCCGGCCTGCGGCATCGAAGCCGCAGAACCGGCAGCAGCCCGTGACCAGAGGGTCCTGCCGCTCCTCCAGGCCGGCGTCAGCGGTCCAGGCTGAGGGGTGGGCCGAGAGGAGAAGCGGCAGGAGACGCATGGCGGACTACTGGAAGTTCACCACGCCGGCGGTGCTGGTCACCGTGGCGGCGGTGCCGGTGGTGGTCTGCGCCGCCTTGTTGATCCAGGCGCCACCCGTGACGAACAGGCCGCACAGCACGAGGCCGGCGAGGCCCATGGCAACGCGTCCGCTCTCGCGGTTCTGCGGCTGGCGGGACTGCCAGAGCGCCCAGACGCCGGCGATGAAGCAGACCAGGGCGGCGCAATACATCAGCGCCGAGGCGACGAAGCCGCCGGTGGTGGAGGCTTCCGTCGCCATGGTCTGCATCTGGCCGCCGATGCCGTTGCCGGCCGCCTGGGCGAAGGCGCTGGCGGACAGGACCGCCGAGCCGAGCAGGCCGGTGCCGGCAATGGCGAGAGCACGGCCACGGCGCAGCTGACGCCGGGCAATCACCGCCGGCACGGTCGCATTCATCTCCGAAAGATTCACGGTGATCTCCTTTGACCGAGAGAGTGCATCCCTCTCAAGTCCAAGGATCGTCAGGTGCCGTGCGAACGGGCCCTGGAAAATTCGAGGCCCCGAAAGGAAATCAGCCCGGCCGCTCCCAGCCGGGCTGCTGGTTGCGCGCGGTGGCGACCGCGGGTCAGGTGAAGAAGCTGACCACCCATTGCGAGATGGTCAGCACGTTGATCAGCATGACCGAGAACACGAACTGCACGAAGCACCCACCCGGTGTGCGCCGGCTGGTCCCACGCATCACTGCCCAGAGCGCGTACATGGCCGCGAAGGCCATCATCGCGCCGAAGGCCTGGAAGAACAGCTGGAAGATCTGCACCACGTTGATAACGGTATCGGCCGGCGTACTGCCGAGCATGTTGTCGGTGCCCGGTGCCGAGTAGCTGCTCAACCCGGCCACCAGATTGACCGTGACGTTCGATCCGCCGCTGCGATTGGCCAGCGTCAGGAACCGGTCGAAACTGGCGAAGACGCCGCAGAACAGCAGCGACACCATCGGGATCCACGGTTTGCCGCGGAACGGGTTGTCGGGTTGGGATTGCCGCCAGAAGCCCCAGCCCGCGAAGAGGAACAGCGAGAGCGCGGCGATGTAGCAGAAGGTCGGCAGCAGGATCTGGAAGACCTGACCGACCGCGGCGGCGAAGTTCGCGAGGCCCTGCATGGCGGCGCCCTACCGGATCGTGCCACGTTCGGCGGTGAGCACCCAGGCCGTGCCCTGCTGCGCGATGGACTTCACACGACCATAGCCCGGCACATCGTCCCCCACGCTGACCTGCAGCAGGTTGCCCGCATCCCCCGTGCGATCCACCTCGGCCAGCATGGCGAGGCCGGGCGAGGCAGCCTGGACGCGGTAGCGCTTTGGCGCCGCATCCTGCGGGGCGGGGGCAGGCGCAGCGCCGGTGACCGGACGGGTGCCCCGAGCGGCCGGGGTGCCCGCGTGGGGCGCGGGAGCCGTCACCGTCACCGAGACCGGCGTGACGGGGGATGTGGCAGGTGTGGGCGCCGGCGCCGCGGGCGGGGAGGCGCCAGCGCCCATGGCCGCATTGATCGCACCACGCGCTTCGGCGAGGGCAAGGCGCCGGTCATAGTCGCCAAGCTGGGTGTCGAGGCGCTCGCGCATCTGCTGGACATCGGCTCGCAGCTGGGCGTTCTCCGCGCGCTGGTTGCGCACGAGCACGCCGAGTTCGGTTACCAGGCTCAGAACCTCTACCTGCTGCGGCGTGCTCATCGGGGACGCCTGGAGGGCCACCACCCGCTGCACCGGATCACGCGGAGCGGCGGCGGGTGTCGGTGGCGCCGCCTGAGCAGGCGGCGGCGCAGCAAGGCTCGCCTGCACCGGGGTGGCGGGCGCTGCCGGCGAGGGCGGCGGCGCAGATGCTGGCTCAGCTGCAGGGGGCGAGACCGGCGTCGGCGGATGGGCCTCTTCCGCCGGCGCCGGCCTTGGCCCATCGCCCGAGCGGAGGCCGACGATCTCCTGCAGGGCCTCGGGCTTGGGCTGCGGCTCGGGCTGCGTTCGGGGCGCGTTGGCAACCGGCTGCGGCGACGGCGCCCGCGCGAGGGATGCGGCCGGCGCAACCGGCGCCGGGAGGGTGATGGTCTGCCCGCTTGCGAGAGGCCCCGAAGGGCCAGCCTGTCCACCCAGCCAGGCGAGGTGGTCGTAGGGCGAGATCACGAACATCCCGCCAGCCGCCACGAGCACCACGGCGATCGCCGCACCGGTCATCAAGGCGTTGCGCCGTTTGCTCATCCGCTTGGCGGGCTGAGCCGTCTCAGCGGCGACACTCTCCGTCTCGGGCGGGGTGTCACCCGCCTCTGTAGCCTCTCCGCCATTGGCGGGCTTCTCCTCCGCCCCGGAACCGAGCCGGTCGGCCGGCTCGGCGCGCAGGGTGGGCGGCACATCCTCTTCCTCACCCGGCAAGGTCATTTCCGGCCGGACGAACGGACGAGGCAGGGTTTGCTCGATGTGGGTGTCCATGACGATCCTGCGGGTGATGGTGTCTCACAGGATCGTCGGACGCCGTGCGAACGGAGACGGTGTTTTCGCTAGCGCTGCGGCAGGGCCACGTTGCTGAGGAACATGACCCCGACGCCCGCATTGGCGGCGAGATGGATGGTCGGGCCGCGGGGCGCCGCCTGGTTGAGCGCGGCACCGACCCTCGCGCCAGCCACGCCGGCGGCCACGCCGACCTGCTGGTCCAGGTTCAGGCGCGTCGAGTAAGCAGCGCCGCCGAACGGGCTGACGACCGACTGCGTGTTCGAGGTGGTGGCAATGGCCTGCCCGAGCCCCTGCACGAAGGCGGCGGCGGCGGGCAGGATGAAGCGGCTGAGGTAGTGCTGATCGACGCTCGTCGCGACCGCCGTCTCCATCGTGTCGGGCGCGATGACGATGCCATCCACTGGGATGGCCTGCCCGTTGTGGACGAGACTTTGGACGCGCACGACCAGTAGGTCCCCGTCTCCGGCCTTGCCGAAGCTGCCGATGATCCGGTCGCCCGCGATCGGTCCGCTGTCGGCCTGCAGCACGATGGGGCCACCGGAATCCGAGTTCACGGCGACGACGGTATGGGCATAGACGCCCCGCCCCGCCGGGACCAGGACCTGCTGCGGCAGGGTGCGGGCCATGGTCGAGGCCGGCGCGATGGCCGTGCTCCGTGCCTCGGCACCGCCGTTCGCCCCGAGCCTGCCGCCTCCGGTTGCCCCCTCCCCACCCGCATTCCCGCCCTCCTGCCGGGCGCGGGGCGGCGGGATGACGACGTCCGTGCGGCTCGGGCGAGCGCCCCAGCCGCTGAGGACGTCGGCCACAGCCGCGCGGAACATCTGATCCTCGCGCGAGGGCTGCTGGTTGGTCTGCGCCACCTGCTGGATCGGCCGGGGCGCAGGAGGCACAGGGCGCGGCGCCGGAGGTTCAGCGATCCTGATGCTCGGCGGCGGCGTAGCCGGGGCCGCTGGAGCGGCCGCCGGAAGCGCAACAGGTGCAGGCGCGGGCGCCTGGAGGCTGATCGGCCGGCTCGCCGTCAACGGCGGGGTATAGGATTGGCCCTGCTGAGCGGCCTTGTCCGCCTCCTGCTGGTTATGCTGCAGGGCTAAACGGTCCTGGTTCGGGTTGCTGTGAGGGCCGCCCGGGAGCGGGTTGACGTTCGGCATGCGGGCTGTCTGTGACTGCGGCGGCTCACTGCGCTTCATAAACGACACGCCGACCACGGTGCCGAGCACGACGACGGCGGTGCCGGAGATCAGCGCCAGGCGCAGCGGACCGGCTGAGCCGGCCCGGTTGAACACGCGCATCCTGCCCAGCACGCTGCCGAACTGGAGCCTTCCCAACGCGCCAGACATCAGCGCTCCTCCCTCAGCTCGGCCGAGACCGTGCGGTTGTTGACGGACAGCAGCACCACCGGGGTGACCGGCAGCGCGTAGATGGTCACGTTGCCCTCGCCGTTCTGCGAGCCATCCCAGGGCGGGGACATCAGCGTGTAGCTGGTGCGCAGGTAGATGTGGTCGCCAAGCCGCCACGCCCGTGCCTCGTCGGGCGAGACGCCACTCACCGAGAGCGGTACCGCGTCGGCTGGGGCAACCCCGGACAGCATCGCCGTCAGGAACGGTGCGCCGGTGAAGGGGGCATTCGGGCGGGTGTCGATCTGCACCCGCGCGTTCGGGCCGCGCGAAGCGACATGGACGCTGATCTCGGCGTCGTAGCGGTCACGGCCAGCCATCAGCATGAAGGCGATCGGCTTGGGCGCGCCCTGCAGGTTCACCAGCAGGCCACCACGCGGGCTGATCGACATCGGCGTGATCTGGATCGTGTTGCTGCCCCGCACGGGCACGCAGACCTGGAAACCCGTGATCTCAGCACGGCCATTGGGTCCGGCCGCACTTGGGGCCGTGTTGCAGCTCTCGCCGTTGCCGTTACCGCCCGTGGAAACGCTGGCCGCGTTGCTGTTGCTGTCCCAGGCGATGGGCCAGGGCTGCCCCGTGCTGTCGAAGAATGACACGGCGGTCGGGTAGCCACGCACCGTCTGGATGATGGCGGTCGCCTGTCCCGGCGCAAAGGTCACGTTGAGCGGACGGCTGATGGGCGAGGCGACCTGCAGGCCCCCTTCCTCGCGGGCCCGTTGCGTTTCGCCGTAGCGTCGCGCGAGTTCGCGGATCATGTCGGGTGTCAGCGGGATTGCGTCATCGAGGATGCGCTGACGGCTGGCACTCTGGTCGTCGGGCGTTGCGGCCGCTGGCGCTCCGGCCGGAGCTTGCCCCGGCGCTTGTGCGAAGCAGACAGCCGGAAGGCAGATGCCCGCAACGGCAGCCGCCTTGGAAAGACGTGCGAGCAAGACTGCAGCTCCTTCTAGCGAGGGGATGCGACGAGTTCTTCGATCACGAGGCCGTCCGGATGACGCTGATCGTCGGTTCGCATGACGGTGGCCGTCATGATCAGGGTCTGTGTGGTGAATTGCTGTGTGTTCTCGCAGGTCTGTAGCATCGGGAACTGGACCTGATAGGCGAGCCGCCCGTTGACGATCGCGGTTTTCGGAATCGTCGCGGCGCGCTGCGCCTGCGCGTAGCAGAGCAGGCGGGCTTTCTTCATCTGGTCGAAGTTGCCGGAACTGATGTAGCTCCTGGCAAAGGACGCCCATCCCTGCTGCGAGAAGCTCATCCCGGCCGTATTCAGCTGCGATGGATAGTTGTGATAATCGACGCTGTAGGTCGCGAGGATGGCGTGAACCGTCCACTGCAGCAGCTGCACGTCATCGACGATGGGGCTGTCGAGCGCGACGGCCGGACGTGGCGGATGACGGCCATCCACGAAGAAGTATTTGGGTGCTGGAGGATTGAGCCACACATAGGCGTCGTGGGCGAGCGACGCCAGCAGCAATCCGGCCATCGTGGCAGTCAGCCCGAGGCACCACTTGACCAGCGAGGCCTGGAAATCGGGATCCGAGATTCTGCGCTGGACGGCGGCCGTTGAGTTCTGCATGCGCGCGATCTCCGAGGAGGAACTACGGTCCACTCTCAGAGGGACCCGTGCGAACGGCTACAGCCCAAGCGAGCCGAGGTCGTAGCTGACGCTGTAGTCTTCGCAGAACCCCGAGCTCAGGCGCTGCTGGACCTTCCTGCCGAGCTTGCTGATGGTCTGGCCGCGCTGGCACCAGAAGAACCAACCCGGCTTCGACTTGCACGCGCGGTAGATGAAGTTGCCTTCGGAGATGTTCCGAGCCGCGACAGCCGGGTCGTAGTGCGTCACCAGCTTGGAGCGGTCCCGCGGCGGCAGCTCGAGGCGGCTCGCCCGTGAGCTGATCGCGCCGGGGGAAACGCCCCATTCCTTTGCGATGGCGCGGTGGTGTTGAAGTGCGAAATACCGCTTGCCGAGTGCGATGTCCAGATCGCGTATCCAGCGAAGCTGACCGGTTCCCGGCTTTCGCTGGAGAGGAATGCGGTTGCCTTCCTCGTCCGTGACGAACTGGCCGACCTCTTCGATGACCTCGCGGCCGGGCGTGGCGTCCACGGTCGAGCGAAAGACGCTGCGCCTGTCGCGTTTCGGCAGCCCGAGCCATCGCGCCTTTGCCCAGATAGCGCCTGCAGAGCGGCCAAACTTCTCGCCGATGCTCGCGGCGTGGAGACCAGAAAGCCAGTGCTGGATCAGGGAAAGATAGTCACTGGCCTTCCAGGCCTTCGGCCCGGAGCTCTGCCGCAGCGGCCGATCATGCGGCGTCGGCAGATCGAGCCTGACAACCGCATCGAGGATCTCGTCACGGCTCTGTTGCAGGTAAACCGAGATCGCCCCGAGGCCGTGTCCTCGGGCCACCATCCCGCGCAGCACCGCCTCGTTCCGGACTACCGCGTGCTCTGGCGGACTTCCATCCGCCCGAGCCGGATTCAAGCGGACGAGTTCCGGAACAGCGATGGACGCGAGCATGAGATCACTCCGGCAACCTGCCCAAGTGATCTAGCGTATACGGCTCCGCCCTGTCGAACTCGAAATCAGGGTAAGACGAATAAAATCTCGCTCAGGCCCGTTCGCACCACTTTGCTCTAGCCATTCGCACGGGTTCGAGCACCTAGCGGTTCGTCCGGTCCTTCATGTCTATGGGGGCCTGTAGGTCCGAGACCAGCCTGTTGACCTGCTGGATCAGGACCGCCACGCGGCCCATCTCGGTCAGTGTGGTTTGCAGGGCGCCTTCGACCAGCTTGAGCATGGCTGGGTTCGTCTCGGGCGCAGCCGGATCGGGCACAGCAGCGGGAGCCGGCGCGGGCACCGCGGGCGCGGCCGAGCCCGGTTTGGGTGTGTCGCTCCCCGGCATCAGGTCACGTATTTCGACCTGGAGTGCATCGGCGAGCTTCTGCAGCGTGCCAAGCGAGACATTATGGACCCCTGTCTCAGTCTCGAACACAGTCGAGACCGGACACTGCGCCTCACGAGCCAGTTGTGCCTGGGTCCATCCAAGGGTCTTGCGGAGTTCGAGGACCTTCCGGCCAACGGTCAGGAAGAGCTCGCCGCTCTTGGGTGACATTCTCCTCCGGGGTGCCACGGGCGACGGAACTTCCGCCGAAGTGCCTTCTTTGCCGGATGCCGGCGGCGTGTCCCACCCTCTCGGCTTTTTGCTCATGAGGGCTTCCCAGTCGAGTGTGGCCATCCCAAACCCCTGTATCCGTTAAGGTCAGGATGGATGGCGCCCAAAGCGAATGAGCACTGAATAGAGTCCAGAGATTGACCCTCTGGGCGGAGGCCCGGTGAGATCGCGCCCGTCACTGGCATTTCCTTGTCTCCGTTCGTACCGATATGGCGAAAGCTTCCTCCAGAGACGGAGGACACAATGCTCGCCCTAGCCTCATCACTCGCTGCGATCCACTTGCTGACATCCCCACTGCATACGATCGACTTCCAACTCATGCAGGGCGCCCAGTTGCAGTCTCCTGCCCTGGTTGCCCCCTCGACGTCAGGATTGGCCGGAGGCACCGCCTCGGACGAACCCGCGCCGCCCCCTCGCCGCCCCCGCTACAGCATCGCTCACGGTTTCGGCAACGACGTACCGCTGTCCTTTGCGGCAAAACAGATTGTGCCGACTTCGATCCGAGTGGTCTATCGGACGGGTGTCGATCCGGACACACGGGTAACCTGGAGGGGCGGAAAACCCTGGAATCAAACGCTTGGGGCCGCAATCAGGCCGCACGGGCTCCACATGATTCTGCTCGGACGGACGCTGACCATCGGAAACTAGCCTGGTCCCGTTCGCACGCAGGCCTCTCAGACTGCTCCTGAACGGAAGGAGCATTCGTTATGCCGGACCTCAGCAAGGCAACCGTGACGTCCTGGCTCCGGGATCGGGAGCCGCTGGTCGTGACCCGCTGGAAAGGCGCCGTCCGTCCGGTCGAGGAGGAGCCCGAGGTCCGGGCCTCCCTGGCCGAACTGGGCGATACTCTCGACCGATCCTTCAACCGAGACGCGGATAGGCTCTCCACCGCCCTGCGAGAGGAGCCCGTGCAGGAGAACCTGCGCCGGGTGCTCGCGCAACTCGGCCCGGCTCGTCTCCTCCGCCTGCTTCATTGGCTCTCCTTCTCCGGACTACCGGGGGGCGGACAGGTCCTCAGCAGCCTGCTGCGGGACGATCCGAGCGGGGCCGGCCAGGCGGTCCGGGCCTTTATCGAGGAACTACACCGGCAGGAGTTGCTGGCCCGGATCTTCAGCCGAGGCCGGCTGCAGGCGCTGCTGGCGGCGTGCCAGGGCCAGCAGGGGCAAGCCGCGTGATGCTCCGCCACACCGCCGCGGTCGCCCTCCTGGCGACCCTCCCCGGCTTCGCCATGGCCCAATCCGCCGGAACCGGCTCGACCACAACCGGCAGCCAGGGATGCGCCGTCATCACTCAGGCCGCAATTGACGGGGCGGCTGCCCGGATCCAGGCGGACGACGCCAGCATCAAGCCGCCGCAAAGCGTCACCTCCCTGAGCTGCCTGGACAACTTCTTCAACGGGAGCGGGCTGAACGTCATCACCAGCCTGCTCGACCCGACCGCCCTGCTGAACTCCATCAAGGGCCAGCTCTGCAACATGGTGCAGTCGGCGTGGCAGTCGAGCATCGGCTCGGCGCAGTGTGGGCTGACCGTGAGCGGCTTCAACATGGGCTTCGGGGGCTTCGGCGGCGGGATGATGTGCCCGCGCCTTTCCTTCGGAGGTGGCGGACCGACGATCGGCAGCATCACCACCGGCCAATTCGCCGGCGGCCAGGGCCTCTACGTCAATGGGCAGGCGACGGCACCGACCGGCTACGTCCTGCCGAATGGGGTGCCGTGACATGTGGAAGAAGCAACTCCTCTCCACCACGGCCGGCATCATGATCGGCGCCGTGGTGTTCGGCGCCGTTCCGGCCTGGGCCGACATGCCCGTGGTGGATATCGGCGTGATGGGCATCCTGCAGGCCGCGCAGCAGGCCCTGACCAACGCCATCAGCAACATCGGAACGCAGATCACCAACTCGGTGACCCACATGGAGACGTCGGTCAGCGACATGCTGCGCGACGGCTTCACGCAAGAAGCCAACTACCAGAAGGCACAGGTCGCGGCGCAGCAGCAGATCGCGGATGCTTCCAACACGGCGAACGCGCGCGTGCTGCGCGACGCTCGTAACTCCCAGATCCGCGACGAGCAGACGCCCAACCCGCAGGCCTGTGCCGCGCTCGACAACGGCCAGTCCCTTCAGGCGGCGGCCGGCCAAGCCTCCCGCCTGGCCGCAGGCATTAGCAATGTCATGGACCCGCGCAGCGAGGGAGCGCCCGGCACGCCGGCCTATTATGGGGCGGCGCAGTCGGCAGCAGCCTCGACACAGATGCACCTCTCCCGCTACTGCGACCAGCGGGAATCCGAGGCCGGCCTCTGCACCCTGTCCCAGCTGCCGAATGGGGATCAGCGTGCCGCCAGCCTCTACGGCTCGGACACGTTGAACGGCGAGACGGGCGTCAACGCGGCCAACGACTTCGCCACCAATCTCGTGCAGCCCGTCGTCCCGGCCGCCCTGCGGGGTGACCAGCTGACCTCCGTCGCGGGGCAGGATGCGGCGGCCCGGCGGCGCTCCTACACGGCCCGCATGTCGCTCGCCCGCGACGTGCTGAACTACAGCATCGCCGTCCAGGCGCCCTCGGTGACGCTGACCGCGGCGCAGCAGCAGCAGATGCAGGACCAGGGTCAGACACCCGTGGCCACCGCGTCTTGGCTGCAGGCGATGGATCTCGAGGTGAACCGCCGCGTGAGCAATGTCGGCTGGGCCGCCTCGCTGCAGGCCATGCCGCCGGCCTCGGTCGAGCGGGAGATCGCGCTGGAGCTGGCGATGAACAACTACCTCGCGATGCAGAACTTCCGGGTGCAGCTCTACACCTCGTCCCTGCAGGCATCCCTCCTTGCTGCGACGGCGGAGCGCAATGGCGCGCCGCCCGTGCAGATGCCCTCCCCCTCCATCGCGTCCAACTGACCACCAACCAGGGAACACCCAAGTCATGTCCGACACCACAGTGGCTGCCGAGCGGCCGAAAGGGCCAGCCGAGAACCCTGCGCGCGACTCAATGCGCGACGTGCTGGAGCGGATGAACCGCGCGCGCGAGCACGTCGCAGCCATCGACCCACACCTCAGCGACACCATCCGGCTCCTCGCGGAGCGCGCCGAGCAGCCGGGCCGGATCGAATCCACCAACTTCCGCACCCGCGTCGCCTATGCCCTGCAGGATCTGGAGAAGCTCGCCGGTCCCGTCGCCAACATGGGCGAGCCGATGCGGCAGGAGATGGCACGCCTCGCCACCACCATGCCCGGCTTGCAGAACGAGCGCCTGCAGGAGCTGATGCGGCGGACGCCGGAGATCCAGGACGTCGGCTTGGTCCGGGATATCCGGGTCATCGCAGCGGATGCCGCGACACGACCGGCCCAGGACACGGCGCCGATTCGGGACCGGGTTGAGGTTCTGGAGAGCCGGGCGCGGCTGAGTGGCGTTTCCAGTTTGCCCTTGGCTTCCACTGCTAACGGGGCAGCAGAGAACACCCGGCGCACGCCAGAAGCGGTGAACGATCCAGCAAATACTGGCACCTCCCGCATTCATACAGGAAGTGCAGAGCGAGGCATGGACGCTCGATCCGCCACTCAGCAGGAGGCGGCCAGTCCCGAGCCAATGCGGACCGCCAGTCCTGATTGGCGTTCGCCGCCTCAACAAGCCACTCGCCAGCCAGAGCCGGATCAAGACCAGTCCCGTGTTCATGCCCAGCTGCGCGCTCCTGGGTTGGTGGCGTCAATCATGGCCGCGATGCACAAGCCGGATCAGCATCGCGGAGCGACGCTCGATCCGACCCCGACACCCATGGCGGAGCGGGTCAGCCGCTTCGAGCAGCGCATGCAGGACGGCCGGGAGGAGAACAGCTTCCGCGGCGCCGAGCAGTCCGGCCGGGCGGCACTGGAGGCACTGCAGGGCTTCGCCAACGGACCAGGGGCCAGTGTCATGAACCGCATCCGGGAAGCCGCCAAGGCGGACCCCGGCGGCATGGCCGGGGTCATGTCCGAGATGCGGACCGGCGGCGTCTACGCTGACCTGCGCCAGCAATTCGACGGTGCCATGGCCAAGGAGAAAGGCTTCGCCGCCGCCTACGAGCGCGCGGCGGCCGCAACCGGGCAGTACGCGAAGGACCGGACGGCGGTGGAAGCCATCATCAGCCAGCGGCCGGACGCGGAGGCCCTCACCGGGCGCTTCCAGAAGCTCGATGCGCAGATCGGCGAAGCCACGTCCAGCACACCCGGCCGCAAGGAGGGCAAGAACGCCCTCGAGGAATTCGCCGAGAAGGCGGCCGAGATCATCTCCCGGGCGCTCGACCGGGTGAGGGCGGCCTTCTCCTCCGCCCGCGCGAGCAGCAGCCCGTCGCCCAGCCCGTAGCGATCCCGTTCGCACGCCAGCGGCGCATCCTCTCAGGAACTCTTATCCTGTGAGGATGCAATGCGCCGCCCCTGGCCCCTACTCCTAAGCTTCGCCCTGGTGTGCCTGGCCTTGCCGGCCATGGCACAGACCGCGCCCAGCTCGGGTATGAACATGAGCTGGAGCGCCCTCGATCCCGGCGACGATTGGGCCGCCCAGGTCCTGAAATCGCTGTTCCCCGTTATCGGCACGTCCAGCGGTCCCAGCATCGGCAGCGCCACCTCGGTGATCGGGCTCATCATCAGCCAGCTTACCGGGTTCGTCGCCGCGATCGCCATGACCTGGCTCTGCTACGCCACGATCATGCAGATCCATCGTGGCGCCGAGACGGCCCGGCTGCTCTCGAGCAACATGACGTCCATGTTCGTGGTCCGGCTCGGCTTCGCCGCCATCATGATGTACCCGCTGTCGAGTGGCTTCGGTGCCGGACAGGCGGCCGTAGTGCAGGCCTCCCTGTGGGGCATCGGCATGGCGCGTTCAGTCTACACCAACGCCATCAAGGCGGTCGGACCCGATGCCATGGTGATCGACCCGCCGATGATCCCCGGCACCCGCTCCGTCGTCTCCGGCCTGATCCAGATGGAGCTGTGCCGCAGTCTCGTGAACACGATCGCCAACAACAGCAATCTCGTCCCGGCGCCGAATCCCGCGACCGTCAACCAGCTCGACGGCAGCCAGATCCAGACCTGGTCCTACTCCATGTCGGCCGGCAATGAGACCGGCACGCCGGTTTGCGGCAGCATCACGCTGCGCAACACCAACGCCTCGGCGCCGTCGATCGCCGGCGTCACCGTGGACAAGGCGGCGCTGCTGAGCAACGCACTGACCAGCGTGCTGACCAGCGACATTCGACCGCAGGTGGAGCAAGTCGCGCAGAACTATTTCACCACTCGGAAGTCTTCAGCACTCGAGCCGCTCATGGGCGTGCTGACCAGCGCCACCTCCGACTACACGCAGAAGCTGACCCAGGTGGCGACCGATGCCGCCTCGGCCCTGCGCAGCGCCATGCAGAATGCGGCCGACGCTCGCAACGGCAATGTCGGCCTCAGTACCGGGCAGACGCAGCTCTCGGCGCTCGGCTGGAGTTCGGCCGGCGCCTACTACCTCGAGTTTGCCCGGCTGAACGGCGTCACCCTGTCGCTGGTCAACTCGACGCCTGAGATCAACCTGCCGAGCTACCAGGGGCTCGGGCAGTCCCTCTCGCTCGATCTCGCGCCCTTTGTCCAGTCGAGCCAGAGCTTCCTGACCCGGCTGCAGTCCTACGTGACCACCACGGACGGGTTGAACCCGCCGGGCGGCAATGCCGAGCTGTTCTCCGGCGCCGTGCCGGGCGAGGACGGCAATGACGTGCTGGAGCGCCTTTACAGCAAGCTCGGCATCAGCAGCTGGATGCTGCAGAAGATCACCAGCTACATGCTCCCGAGCGCCACCATGTGGACCGACCCCTTCGGCAGCCTCATGGCGCTGGGCAACTTCCTCATCAACGTCGCCCTGATCACTCTGGGTGGCGCGACACTGCTGGCGTCCGGCGCTGGCAGCACCGCCCTGACCGCCTGGCAGGTTCTGACCTTCCAGTGGGGCGGTGCGGCATTGACGGTGGTGGGCCACTCGGTCGTCAACTTCCTGGCCACCCCGATCTTTCTCGGGGCGGCGAGCATGCTCATCCCCGGCCTGACCATCGCCTTCGTCCTGCCGATGATCCCCTTCGCGATCTGGTTCGCGGGCGTCATGGGCTGGCTCATCCTGGTCTGCGAGGCCGTGGTCGCCGTGCCGCTCTGGATGCTGGCCCACATGACCTTCCAGGGTGAGGGCCTGCACGGGCGGGGAATCGAGGGCTACAGTCTGCTGTTCAACGTTCTGTTCCGGCCGGTGCTGATGCTGCTGGGGCTGTTCTTCGGCTACTTCATCTTCAGCAGCGGGTCCTGGCTCATCCGCCAGGGCTTCGGGATCGCCGCCGGCTTCGCGCTCCACAATGGCGGGATCCTGACCAACTGGCTCGGGCTGGTGGTCATGGTCTCGATCTTCGTCATGATGCACGTTGCCCTGGCCATCATGTCCTTCCGGATAATCTCCATCCTGCCCCATCATCTCCCCAAGCTGATTGGCTTCGGGGCGGCGAACCGGGTAGATATGGACCAGTACAGCAGGGATGCGGCCCTGGTTGGAGTTGGAGGCACCCTCACGTCCTTGCGGCGCGGGCTTGTCTCGGCCGCTGGGAAGGGCACCGAGGCTGGCCATGCCCTGCCGGGACCTCGCCCTGCGCTGGCCGGACCTGGTCGTGGAGCGGCGGCCGACCGCGAAGGCGGGGGCTCTGTCGATACAACTGTTCGGGCGGCGTCCGATACGTCACCGCCGCGAGAGGAGGCCTAGATGGATGACGATCTACCCTCTCAGGGCATGAGTGGATGGGCCGGCTATGCTCTTGGCCGAATGTCGGCCGAGAGTGACCAAGTCATGGACGAATTTGCCCGGACGCTGAACCGGCGCTTTCGCCCACAGGCACCGACCGTCGACGTCAATGCACTGCTCGCTGAGAACCAAGCCCTGCGGCAGCAGCTGAAGGCTACGCAGTCGGCTCTGACGGACTACGAATTCAACTATGCGGAATTGAAGAAGTGGGCTCGAGAAGCCGAAGCTAAGCTCCGCGAAGCTGGGCTTTTGCTGGACTAACACGCGGCGCCGTTCGCACCGTGAGGGCGCATGGTGGTCTCCTCAGCAGGAGTTCCTCCGCCATGCGCCCTTCTCGTATCCTGGCTTTGCTGTCCGTGGCCGTCGCATTGTCAGCCTGCGGTGGCGGCAACGTCAAAACGGCCAGCGACTACTCGGCCCCGGCCGCACCGCCCGTGCGGCACCCGACCTACAGCCCATATTCGACCTACGGGACAGCCAACGCGACCTGGGTTCCGCCCGTCGCTGATCGGCGCGGGACCATCGTGCGGCCGACCGATCCCCACGTCCTTTCCGGACGCCCTGACTATGAGCATGCCCCCTGGGCGACGGGGGCGGCCGGAGGCGAACAGTTCGCGCCTCCCGGCACCTTCTGAGCCTCAGCTCGGCCAGAAGCGCTCGGCCGTGGTCAGATACTCCACGGCCGAGCCCAGCCGCCCCGTCCGGAGCTGCCAGTTCATCCAGGCATTCTTGAAGGCCAGCAGGAAGAACAGCGCGCAGAAGGGGATGAACTCGATCCCGAGCAGCATCCGGCCGGGGCTCCACGGGGTGGTCAGCGCCTGCCATAGCCACCAGCCCAGCGCCAGCCAGCCGCCCGTGAAGGTCAGATAGGCAACCCGCGCCGTCTGCCGCCGCCGCCTGGCCACTCGCTCCTCAAGACCGGACACGCTCAGGCCATGGCTCAGGGCCGTGGCTTCCAGGTCGAGCCGGCGATCGGCATCGACGTAGATCCGGCGTGGGGCTCCGGGCCCCTCCTGGACGGCCGCCGCGAGATCCTGGATGATCCGGCCATTGCGCAGGATCTCCTCACTCCCGCTCGCCTCCTTCGAGCGGGACCAGAACCAACGGGGTCCCGCTGTCAGCACCCGGAAGACACGCCCCGACCGAGTGGCGGGGGCGGTGGGTGCGCCGAGGTCGATCTTCGGCCTCTGCTCGGCTTGCATGCCTCAGCTCCCGATCGAGGTCAGCACGGCGTTCAGGTCGCCGGGCACGCCGTCGGCGCGGCCCTCCGCCCCGTCTGCCTTGCGCCAGACGAAGGTCGGCGTGCCCTGCAGGCGGATGGCGTGCGCGGCCGCCATGTTGGCCTGCAGGCGGGCCGCCGCTTCCGGAGCAGGTACTCCGTTGAGGTCGCCCCGGCTCCAGGCCGTGACCATCTGGTCGGCCGGCTTGCTCAGCATGGCCAGCGCACTGGTCGTGCTCCGGCCCTGGTCCTCGTAGTCGAGCACGGAGAGCGGGATGACGGCCAGCTGCACCCGACCGCTCGCGACATAGGGCTGCAGGCGCTGCATCGCCTGCACCGAGAAGGAGCACTGCGGGTCGATGAACATCCAGAGCCGCGGCGCCGAGGCGTTGCCGATCGTGCCGAAGGTGGTCGCCTGCACGAGGTGCAGCGCCGAGGCGAGCTGTGGCGCCGTGGCCGCGGCGGGGGTGGCTCCCTGCGCCGGCGTGCCGGTGTCGCCGATGGTGACGGTCGGGACGGCCCCCGGCACCGCCGAAATCTGGTCGCGCGTCAGGTTCTTGCCCGAGGCGTCCCACATCACGCCGGGGATGATCCGCTCGCCATCCGGCGTCGCGTAGAACACTTGGAACTGCGTCCCGCTCTTGACCAGCATGCCGCGCAGGCCGTGCTGTATCCCGAGTTCCGTCAGGTTGCCGCCCGCGAGCCGCGCCAGCTCGGCCGCGGACAGGTCAGACATCAGCCCGGCGACGATGGCCTGCCCGTCCGGCGTGGTGGAGACCACCATCAACTCGTCGCCCGTGCGGGCCACCACCCGGTGCATCCCATGATACTGGCCCAGGTCGGTCAGCGTCGCCCCCGAGGCCACGATGCGTTGCAGGGCCGGCACCTGCTGCAGCGCCTCAGCGGACGCTTGCGTCCCAGAGCCGCGCAGTGCCGGCGACGGCGACGGAGCCACAGCGGGCGCTTGGACCTGGGCCGGGCTGGCGGGAGCGCCGACCTGGATCATCGAGGGGAGCTGCGGGCTGGCTTGCGCCGATGCCTGCCCCGGCAAGGGAGGCGGCAGGCTGCAATGCGGCTCAGCCAGGGCAAGCCCGGGCACGAGGAACAGGCACGAAGACAGAAGATAGGATCGCATAACGCCTCCACTGCGCAGATGAGTGGAGGTTAGGAGGCCGCCGTGCGAACGGTGTGCGGGTTATCGCCGCGGCACTCTGCGCCGCAAGATCCGGCTCGTAAGGCTGTTCCACCAGTGGCCAGTGGGGCCGGCCAAGGCGCAATCACGATCGGCTTCCGCCAGGAGCCAAGCCACATCACCGATGTAGGACCGGGCCAGGTCGACGCGGAGGTCGTAGGTGTCGCCGTCGTCCATCTTCAGCGCCTGCTCCAGGACACTGGCTTTGGCTTGAGCCGTATGAAGTGACAACGCCCGCATTCTGCAGAGCGAGGTAATGGCCTCATGCGCCTTCTGCCACGTCGGGAACAACGTCGCCGACAGGACCTCGAGCTGCTCCGGAGGCAGGGTCAGGTCTTCCAGCCGCGCGTATCCTTCCGCCACCTGCGCGAGCAGCGCCAGGCATGCCTGGCTGGCGGCGAGAAGCGCGCCGTCCCCATCGACAGGTCCCGAGACGCTGCAACTCCGGCCTGTCAGCGCCGCATCACAGATGCGCTCAATGTCAGCTATGAACGAGAGCAGCAGGGCATCCCGCGCGGGCGTCGGATCGTCGTGCCGACGCGACAGCAATCGCCCGAGGACGGCCAACTTGCCCTTCAGGCCATGCTCGCTCGATGCGGGAATGTCGGCGATCCGATAGGCGACATCGACCCGATCGGCGTCCGTCTCAGCCATGGCTCGCATCAGTTCGTCGTGCTCGCTCGACGTCATCAGGGAGCCACGTTCGACCTGTGCGAAGAGTGCAGCGTCCATCTCGGAAAGGGAGCTGCAAAGAGCAAGGAGGTGTTCGTCGGCCGTACCAGGTGATGCCTCGCATGCGCCGGACGCTGCTTTTGCGTCCGCAAGCACGTCATCACAAAGAGCGCTCAGCATCATCGCACGGCCTCCTGCGACCCGCCGGCCTTGTGGCAGAGCGTCGCTCCCCTAGGACTCCACAGGCTCGCTTGTCCGACCGTCTCGCCGGACGCGGAGCCGTGCGCTCTTCTGCGCGACCTGCTCTCCTGCCAGCCTGACGCTGACGGCTCCGCGGAAATGGAACTCGAACCGGAGCATCTCCATGAGCCGGTCGAGGTCCTTGAACAAACGCGGCCGGGAGGGCCATGCGATATGAAAAACGTGGTAGCCCTGCTGCCACGAAGTGAGGACGTAGAGCGCATAGCGCGTCGCCCGACTGTCCGGCTCCTGCGCTTCCACCATGACCCCTCGGATGTAGCCGCCTGCAGCAATGCCCTCGAGGACATCGGCATGCGTGATGGAGGGCATGTCTGCAGGAACGAAGGACGCGGGCCCTGATCGGCTCGCTTCGGGCACAGTCCCGGCTGGCAAGTCGTCGAACACCCCCACAGATCGGCCACTCCCTTGCGGCTGCCAGGATCCCAGAAGGCAGCTCCAGAGCTGCCTCGCGCAGACGCTTTGTATCCTGGATGACGCACGGCTTGTGACCCCCCTCTCACCTGCCTATTGGCAATGGTCACTCATTGAGTGCCATCGGTCGGTGGCTGCCGTTGCCATGCTAACTGCGGAGCAGACAGACGGTTATGCTTGTATTCTCGCAGGTTATTCCGAAGGTACTGCGGCAGCAGTTCGGACAGTGACAGTTGTTATCCTTAAGGACTCGCCCTGCCATGTTTAAGACTCGCTGCGGTATTGTTCCATGGCGACGGGAGTGGTGCAGCGAGATTGACATCAATTTCTCGATCCATCTTCCTGTTGTATACGTAAAACCCAGTGAGCATCTGGAACAAGCTTCGCGAGCATGCAGGACGTAATAGGTTTACTCAAATAAGCGTGAGGCGCCGTCTGCGCCGGATTGCTGCGTCGCAAAGTAGAAATTTGCAAAAATCTAGACTTCGGTTGCGAGGATTGGTTGCCCTGTCGACGTGGGCCAGCGCAGCAGGCGAGACTGTCAGGACCACCACAGGGAGGCGGTTATCCTCATGTTCAGCACAATCTATGCCATGGCTCTGGCGGCGGCCATCCACTCGCCACTCCAAGAATCCCCAGTCATCCCGATTCAGATCTTGAACTTCCGGCATCCACCGCTGCGCGGCCGGGACACGCCGGGTCTCAGCTGTCGCGCGCTGATCAACGGCGATTGGGTCTACGCCTCCCGGAGCGCTGACCCTGGAAGCCGCATCGCGTTCCAACGCGGCGCAGTCGCGGTGACGGGTCCCGAGGTCGATGGCTTCATTCCGGTGCTGCTGACCACCGGGCAGCGTGGATGGATGCTGGCCAAGGTCATGCAGTGGCACCAGCCGACCAATTACGTCCCGCATGTTGGCCATTGCCACGCCACCCTCCTCCGCAACGGCGCCGCGCACATCACCTGGACTGACGGGTGAGTGCCTGCACGACCTCGGGAACGACCAGCCAGTGTTCCTTATTCGTTCTAGTCTGCGGACGCTTGGAATGGCAACATCCGCGTAGCGCCGCCACGGGCTCTTATTGAGGCCGCACTCGTTCGCACCGGGCGGCTCTACAGTGAGGAGCAGCAGAGGAGGGAGGCTCGAAATGACCCCGGTTGAGCAAGCCGTTTCTGGTATGGTCGGGCGCGATGCGGCATGCTTCGTTGCTCGCACCTTGTTGCCGGCATCGACGTTAGACGTAGAGGAGCCCTGGAGCGCTGAAATGGTCCGCCCCCTGACCGAACGCTCTGCGAACATCGCCAAGTTGACCGTTCCGCTGCCTCCCCGCTTCCGCGAAGCCTTTCGCAGCATGATCGAAGCTCGGAGTCGCATCGGCGGGAAGCGCGTGTTTGCGCGGGATCTGCACGAGGAAGCGATCGGTTCTCTGGTGAACCGCGCGGAACGGGGTGAGAAAGTGCTGTTCATGGCAACGCCGGTTGGAGTCGGCCGGATCACGCTGTGGATGGACGAGAGTCTCAAGGCCAAAATCGACAGTTTGGCGCTGACGCATGGCGTCGCCCGAGCTTCCGTCGTGGTGACGGCTTTCCACCACTTCCTCGACGAGGCAGAGCAAAGCAGGACGGCGGACGCCGCCTGACCTCCCCACCCTGGGGAGGATTATGGCTGGACAACCACGCCCGGGTAGCTGCACCCTGTCATCGTCTAGACTCGGAACAAGCGCGTCTGGGCGTTTCTTCAACCGCCTTCTGAAGGCAACAACGATGGCGCGCTGAAATGAAAAAGGTCGGTGCCTGCAAGCACCGACCTTTTCCGAACTGAAAGACACCCTGTCTTGGGCAACCAAACACCGATAGCTCCAAGATAGGTTCGAGCCGTCCCTTCGTCAAGCGAGCTTTCGCATGGCAACGGGAGAGCTATGTCCGCCGGTTCGGCTGCGCGCTCGCCAGGAGCGAGACATGAGGACCGAGCTACCCGAAGCCTTAGAGCCCCGGCCAACCGGGCGGCGTCGCACGACCGCGGCCCAGCTGCAGGCCACCGCCCATCTGAGCGGGGCACTGCCTGCTCTGGACAAGGGGCGGGTTCTGGCGGCGTTCAAACAGGCTGCCTCCGCGAAGGGCTTCAGCCCCTCGGTCGTTCACATGGTGGACGTCCTGTTCGGCTACTCTTGGAGCTCCGACTGGCAGCAAGGGTTTCCGCGCCTAGTCTGGCCGTCCCAAGAGGTCCTGGTGTCAGAGACAGGCCTGACACTGAGCGGCATCAAGAAGCGCCTTCGCCGCCTCATCGACCTTGGTCTGATCCGCGCCCACGACATCGGGACGGGTCGCCGATGGGGCCGCCGGGACAAGAAGACCGGCCGCATCCTGCAGGCGTGTGGCTTTGACCTCAGCCCGATCGGCGAGCGCATGCCCGAGTTCCTGGCAGCAGCCGCCGAACACGAGGCACGGCGGCAGGAGGCCAGGGCGCTCCGGGGGGCCTGCAGCGCCACGTCACGCGCCGCTCTCTCCCTGACGGACCACGCCGTGGAGGACGGCCTTGCCGGCGCTGACTGGCAAGCGCTCGCCGAGGCGGTGCGGCACCTCGCGGCCACGGCCCGCCTGCAGAAGGATCCGATGCAGCTGGCACCTCTCGCTGGTCGGCTTCGCCTGCTCTCTGACCAGATCGAGCGGCAGGTCCAGGCAGCTCGTACTGCTGTGGATTGCGTAAATAGTAACCCCCAGGGGTCACCTAACAGGCTGCGGAAATTCGATTTTGGCGAGGCTTCTACGAAATTTTATTACGCTGCGTACGATTCGGGCACAGAAGTGTTGTGCACATCACGGTCTGTCCAATTCGGATTGTTCGTGTGGCTGGGCTGGAGCAGCGAATTTCCGCAGCCTGCTAAGGGAACCCCCATTACAACTACTAACGAACTTCCAATCGCTAAAGCGACTGCACCGGCAGGCAGAAGCCTTGCTCAGGAGGCAGATGGAGCGAGCGGCGAGTCGGGGCCTGACCGGCTCGGCAGGCTGCGGCGTGAGAGCGCCGCAGAGGCGGATCTGTTTCGCGGCTTCCCGATGAGCCCCAACGTGCTGCTGCATCTCGTCCCGGCCTACCGGGACTGGGTGAACACCAGCGCCCCGACCTGGGCTCAGATCGCGGATGCCTGCGATCTGCTGCGACAGCACATGGGGATGTCCACCCACCTCTACGGCCAGGCGAAGCTGGTGCTTGGCGGGATCGGGGCGTCGGTCGCGATCGGCACCATCGCGGCCAAGCATGAGGCGCGACTGGTCAAGAACCCGGGGGGCTATCTCCGGCGGATGCTGGAAAAGCATCACACGGGTGATCTGCGGCTCGACAAGACCTTGCATGGACTAGCCGACGCGGCCGGGCGTCCCGGCAAGGGCAGACGGAAGGCGGATGTGCCGTCGGGCGCCTTTGGCCGGCTCCTCGCATAGCACAGACGGTTGGCGCAGGGCGACGCGACTCGGGACTCGATCGGCCTGTGCCGGAATACGTTCGCCGTTCGCACGGTGGCCGGCTTCGATGGTCTGAACGATGGCATCGTTCAGCCAGGAAGTTCAGCCATGCTTTGCACCATCGCTGGCGACAGCCTTGCGGTCGGCGTGGCTGCTTCCGCGCCGCGATGCGAAGCCCTGGCACGAGTCGGGATCGGCACCGGCGAGTATCTCCGCACCTTCGCCCGCCCCATCGGCGGCGACAGAGTGGTGATCTCGCTCGGGGTCAACGATGGACCTGGCGCGGCGACGCTGGAGAACCTTGCTGGCCTCAGGGGCTGCATCACGGCGCGCGACGTCTTCGGGCTGCTGCCGGGACAGTCGGATCGGGCGCGACGCGCCATCCAGCGTGTAGCAGCTGCCTTCCGCCACAGCGTCATCGACACGAGGCCTGTGCACGCAGGCACGCCAGGCGGGTGGCATGGCCGGCGTCAGTGCTAACATCCAGTCCTGCTACCAGACAGCAACACCTTCCCCGCAAGTGCGGGATTGTCTGGCGCTCGAAGCTGTTGCGCGGGTGTGGACATGAAAACCGCTCGCATTCTCCCGGGAGGCGAACTGTCATATTTCAGCGAACAGGCGGTCACCCGACGCTGGGCGCATTACAACCGTGCAGCCAACTTCGCGAACCTGCAGCAGCAGATCACCTATATGGCAGATGTTTCGGATGCTGTGATTCTTGAGATGGCTCGACGACAACACGCCGGATGAGCGGGACCCAGGCGTGTGTTCACGGTGAACACACGGCAGACGCGAGGTGCCGCTGGTCGTTGTGCTCAAGCTCGGTGGTTATCCCCTGGGGCTTTCCGGGCGCCCATCCTGGGGAGAATCGTCCTCTGTCTGGCTCAGGCTGGAATGGGCCGGATTGCGCCTCTTCGGACGCCCGGACCATACTTCGGCGCTACCGCCGGGTCTGCATCCCGTATTGGGCGCTTTCGCGAAGCTGCGCCCGATCCTGAAAGTGCAATCGTCGGTTGCACCTCCTGTATACACCGGCCATGAGTCTCTTTTCGTTAACGTCCTTTCTCGGCCATACGGGAGTTGCGCGGCGCCATGATCCAGGACCTCGGAGATCTGGAGAGCTTCCGCCGTGAATTCCGCAGGCACGTCGTCCTTCCACTGGCTGCGGTGCTCCTGGTCACCGTGGCTCTCGGCGGGTTTGGCCTCTACTGGGCCACCAGGACCAGCGACACGGTCTCGATGGAAAGGGAGGCACGGGTCACGAACCGAGCCGTCGCGGCAAGCGTCCAGGAACTCACCCATCAGCAGCAGGGTGCTGCGCTTTGGGACCCCCTGATCACGCGATTGCGAGCGCCGGTCCTGGATCTGGACCCGCTGGAGGAGAATATCGGCCCCTGGCTGTTCCGGATGTTCGGCCATGAGCAGGTCTACATCCTGACCCCCCGGGGCGAGCCGGTCTACGCGGCAGTTCACGGGCAGCGGGTAGCGCCGGACCGGTTCACGGCCGTGCAGGCCGATCTCAAGCACCTGATTGCCGAGATGACCACGCCGGCCGCGGTGCCTTCCCCCTACTCGTCCCAGGTCCCGGTTGGTGACTCCGACACGCTCGTGGCCAATCACGCGATCTATGCTTCCGACGTTGTACAGACGCTTGGCCGGCCTGCTGCTGTGAGCGCCATGCAAATTCGGCCGGCGGGCATCCCCCCCGAGCAAGACCCCGGTCCGGATTTTGTCATGGTCAATCTCCGCTTCCTGGACGGCCCCTTCCTTCAGGAGGTGGCGGACAGCAATCTGATCGACGGCCTCCGCTACTCACCCGTCCAGGACGCGACGGCGGGAGAGCAATCCATCCCTCTCGCCGACAAGCGCGGCGCCAGGGTCGGCTATCTTCTCTGGGAGCCGACGCTTCCCGGAACCAAGGTCCTCGGCATTCTGGCGCCGGTGACGATGGCTGGAACATTGATCATGGTGGCCATGATCCTGATGCTCGCGCGGAGGCTATGGAGGTCCGGATCGCAGCTGTCGCGTACGGTCCTCGAACTGCGAGCCAGCGAGGCGCACGCGCAGCATCTGGCGTTCCACGATGTGCTGACAGGGCTGGCCAACCGGGCTCTCCTGGACGACCGGCTGGAGCAGGCACTCGCCCGCGTCCGGCGTGGCGACAAACTGGCGCTGATGGCAGTCGACCTGGACCGCTTCAAGCATGTCAACGACACGCTGGGCCATGATGCAGGGGATAGCCTCATCAAGCAGTTTGCGGCGCGTCTCGCCGGCCTGACGCGAGTCACTGACACGGTGGCGCGGATCGGGGGCGACGAGTTCGAGGTGCTCCAGGTCGGAATCAACGGTGAAGAGGATGTGGAGGTCCTCTGCGAGCGCGTTCTCGAGGCGGTCCGTAGTCCATTCAACCTGATGGGCCACGAGGTCTTTGTCGGCGCCAGCATCGGCGTGGTCACCGCGCCCGAAGCTGGCGTGGACCGTGCAGACCTGATGCGAAAGGCCGATATCGCACTCTACCGTGCCAAGGCCGAAGGCCGCAACTGCTGGCGCCTGTTTACCCCCGCGATGGACGAGACTGTCCAGATTCGCGGAGAGATCGAGGCCGATCTCAGGCAGGCGCTCTCGAACGGAAAGGAACTCGAGGTCTATTATCAGCCCGAGGTCGACGCCTCAGGACAGACCATTGTCGGGCTGGAGGCGCTGGTGCGCTGGAATCACCCCAGGAAGGGCATGCTTCCGCCGGGTCATTTCATTCCGATTGCCGAAGAGACGGGCCTGATCGGCCAGCTCGGGGACTGGGTTCTGACCGAAGCCTGCCGTGCGGCACAGAAGTGGCCGACCCTGTTCATGGCCGTGAATGTGTCTCCGGTGCAGTTCCAGTCGCCCGGCTTCGCGGAGCATGTGATCGAGCTCGTGCGCCAATGCGGCTGTGAGCCCGCCAGGATCGAGCTGGAGGTGACCGAGACCGTTTTGCTGCAGGATGACGAGGCCTGCCGTCATGCTCTTGAAAGGTTACGTGCCGCGGGGTTCCGGATTGCGCTTGACGACTTCGGGACCGGCTACTCGAGCCTGAGTCATCTCCGGCGCTTCCAGGTAGACAAGATCAAGGTCGACCAGTCCTTCACGCAGAACATCAGCAACGACGCGGACTCGATCGCGATCGTCGAGGCGGTGGTGACCCTGGGGCACGCCATGGGACTGACGGTCACGGCCGAAGGCGTCGAGACAGCCGCACAGATGAACTTTCTCGCCGCCGCAGGCTGCAACGAGCTGCAGGGTTATCTTTTCTCGCAAGCCCTGTCCGAGGAGGAGATCTCGGTCCTTCTGCAGCCGGGCGGCGGCCCGTCGCCAGAGGAGGGCATTGCCCTCCACCAGAATGTGCGATCTGGCTGACGTTGATCATACCAGCCCCGGCTTCTGAGACACCGATCTGGAACCTGCACCGAAAGAGCGGCCACCGTTCTGGAACCGGTCCTGTGCGCTGCGCGGCCTAGGCCGACAGCCACTCGCCGAGCTTGGACCAGCGGCGGCGGGAATTGGCATTCTTGACGGCGATGGCCAACGCCCGGCGCTGTCCGACCAGCACGACCAGCCGCTTGCCCCGGGTCACGCCGGTGTAGAGCAGGTTGCGCGCCAGCATGGCGTAGTGTTGCGTCACGAGCGGGATCACCACGGCCGGGTACTCCGAGCCCTGGCTCTTGTGGATAGTGGTGGCATAGGCCAGGACGAGCTCATCCAGTTCCCCGAAGCCGTAGACCACCTCCCTGCCTTCGAAGGTGACGGTCAGCTCGCCCTCCTCGGGGTCGATCGCCGACACCACGCCGAGATCGCCGTTGAAGACGTCGCGCTCGTAATCGTTGGTGACCTGCATCACCTTGTCGCCGACACCATAGGTCCAGCCGAAGCGCTCCACCCGGATCTCGCCGGGCGGGTTCAGCACCTTTTGTAGTTCGATGTTGAGGGAGCGCGCACCGAGCCCGCCCCGGTTCATCGGGCAGAGCACCTGGACGTCGCGCACCGGGTCCAGCCGGAACCGGGCCGGGATGCGGCTGCCCACCACGGCGAGCAGCTTGCGGACGCCCTCCTCCGGATCGGCGGCATCCACGAAAAAGAAGTCGCTCCCCTCCCCCGCCCTGAGTTCGGGCATCTGGCCACGGTTGATCCGGTGGGCGTTGACGATGACCTGGCTCTGGGCCGCCTGCCGGAACACCTCGGTGAGCCGCACCACCGGCACGGCCCCCGAGCCGATGATGTCGGCCAGAACCTGCCCGGGACCGACGGAGGGCAGCTGGTCTACGTCGCCCACCAGCAGCAGGGCGGCCTCGTCCGGCAGGGCCTTCAGCAGGGCCCGCATGAGGGGGACATCCACCATGGAGGTCTCGTCCACCACCAGCAGATCGCAGGCGAGCGGGTTCGTCTCGTCGCGCTTGAAGCCGCCGGTCTTGGGATCGGTCTCCAGCAGGCGATGGATGGTCCGGGCTTCCAGTTTCGTGCTGTCGGAGAGGCGCTTGGCAGCTCGACCCGTGGGCGCGCAGAGGGCCACCTCCACCCCCTTGGCCCGCAGCACCTGCAGGACGGAGTTCACCAGCGTGGTCTTGCCCACACCCGGTCCGCCCGTGATGACCAGCACCTTGGAGGCGAGGGCGAGCCGGACCGCGTCGCGCTGGCTGGGGGCGAGCGCCAGCCCGGTGCGACCCTCCACCCAGGGGATCGCCTTCTCGGCGTCAATGGCCGGCCAGGGTGGGGCGCCCTGGGCGAGGGTACGAAGCCGCTCGGCGATGGCCTGCTCGGCCCGGTACAGCCCGGCCAGGAAGACGCAGGGCTGCCCCTCCAGCGTGTCGGCCACCACCTCCCCAGCTTCGAGCTCCAGCTCCAGCGCCGTCTGGACCAGGCCGGGCTCGACCTGCAGCAGTTCGCCCGTGAGCGCGGCGAGCTCACCCACCGGCAGCCCGCAATGCCCCTCCCCGGTCGCCTCGGCCAGGGCGAAGGAGATGCCGGCGCGCACCCGGATCATCGCTGTGGGCTCGATGCCGAGCTTCTGGGCCACGAGGTCGGCTGTCCGGAAGCCGATGCCCCGGATGTCGCGGGCAAGGCGGTAAGGGTTCTCGGTGATGACCTGGACGGCGTTCGCGCCATAGGTCTTGTAGATCCGCACAGCCCGGGAGGTACCGACCCCATGGGCGTGCAGGAACAGCATGATCTCGCGGATCACTTTCTGCTCGGCCCAGCCCGCGACAATGCGGGCCGCGCGCTTGGGGCCGATCCCCGTCACCTCCCGCAGCCGGTCGGGTTCGGCCTCGATCAGGTCGAAGACCGCCGCCCCGAAGGCCCGGACGAGCTTCTTGGCGTAGACCGGGCCGATGCCGCGGATCATGCCGGAGCCGAGATACTTCTCGATGCCCTCGATCGTGGTGGGCTGGGTTGCCTTGAGGAAGCCCGCTCGGAACTGCAGGCCATGGGTGCGGTCGTTCACCCAGGTGCCGCTGAGCTGGACCCACTCCCCCGCCGAGATCGAGGCGGCATGGCCGACCACCGTGACCAGGTCGCGGTGGCCCCGCGCCTTGACGCGAAGGACGCAGAAGCCGTTCTCGGCATTGTGGTAGGTAACGCGCTCGACGAGGCCGGCCAGCGCCTCCGTCGGGGCGGTGAGCGCGGCCTCAGCCATCGTTTCGGGTGGTGGTCCGTTCCATGATGTCCAAGATAGGACGTCGCCCGACGAAGTCGCGGGGGAAGTAACCTGGCCTGCTGACAGCGAGGCCGGCGGCGGCCCGTCTGCGCGACCTTTGCCGGGCGCTTCGTCATCTAGCGGTGGCCGCCGGCTACGCACAGTTGGAGGACGGAAGGTCCGTGTTGCCAGAGAGAGCTGCCACGTCGCGGTTTTCAGGCACGCGGCTGAGTAAGGGGAAGCTGGCGTGATCTCTTGGAGAATTCACGCCGCTGACGGAGGCGGGGCCACACCGGATCGAATGCGCGGGCAATCGCTGGGCGAAAAGGCGGACGGGAGACGGCGCCGTTCTGCCGTCTCCCACCGCGCCGTTCTCAGCGCCAGGACATCCGGCGATACCTGTAGACGAAGCGCCAGCCGGCCACCGGGCGGTTAGCCGCGGCAGGCGCTTGTGGCCACACCGGAGGTACAGCGAGCCCTTGGGGTTGCCCCTCGGACGTGGCATTCGCCTGCCGCCTGAGCTGGAAGGCCAGCGCGAGCAACGCAGCGCCAAAGAGCAGAGCGTAGGCCCCGAGCCAGGCTGTCATGACGAGAGCCCCTGTCGCCGGAGCGCAGGCCAGCAGCACGCCCCAAAGGAGCGAAACAAGACCAGCAAGCCCCAGAA
>NZ_JBNBZS010000052.1:0-8179 GCF_049629625.1 Roseomonas chloroacetimidivorans
CGAAGCCCTTCTTCGCCGAGCCCGTGAAGCCCCAGTGCAGCGGGATGCCGACCACATGCACCACCTTGCCGTCGCAGTTCAGCGGGCGGATGCGCTTGGTAACGACAGCCTTGGCCTTCACCGAGCCCCGCTTGGACCAGACGCGCACCCAGCCACCATTGGTCACCTGCCGCAGCGCTGCCAGCTCCTCCGAAATCTCGACGAAAAATTCGGGCTGCAGCGCCGAATTCACCCGGTTGTGCTTCGTCCAGTAATGGAAGTGCTCGGTCAGCCGGTAGGAGGTCGCGGCGAAGGGGAACTCGTCCGAGTTGCCGAACTGCGCCACGTCGCTCTGGAACACCCGCGCCACCGGATTCCCCCGCATGCGCGGGTTCAACACGTTGGGGACGGGGGTCTCGAAGGGCTCCATATGCGCCGGGAAAGGCCCGTCCCGCAGCATGCCCCGGGCGAAGAGGCGCGACACCCCTTCCTGGTTCATGATGAAGGGCATGACGTCCTGCGGCTTCGCATTCGGCGCGATGTCCGGCACGTCATAGCCTGTCCACTTCGTCCCATCCCATTCCAGCAGCTTCCGGGAGGGATCCCAGGGCTTGCCGTTCAGGTCGGCCGAGGCACGGTTGTAGAGCGTGCGCCGGTTCAGCGGCCAGGCGAAGGTCCAGCCGAGATAGGCGCCGGTCTCGTCGGGATCATGGTTGTCCCGGCGGGCCATGTTGTTGCCGGCCTCGTTGAAGCAGCCGGAATAGATCCAGCAGCCGCACATGGTGGAGCCGTCATCCCGCAGTTGCGAGAAGTTCACCACCTGCTTGCCGGCAGCCAGGATCACCTTGGAGGGGTCGGCGGGATCGGTCAGGTCCGTCAGGGCCCGGCCATTGATTTCGCGCGCCAGCTCCTCGGGATGCGGCTCGTTCGGGTCGTGATAATCCCAGGACAGGTTGAGGATCGGGTCCGGGAACGCGCCCCCTTCCTTCCGGTACAGCTCCCGCATGCGCAGGAAGATCTGCGCCATGATCCAAGTGTCGTGCTTGGCCTCGCCCGGCGGGGAACCACCGGCCCAGTGCCATTGCAGCCACCGCCCGGAATTGGTGAGCGAGCCCTCCTCCTCCGCGAAGCAGGTGGTGGGAAGCTGGAACACCTCCGTCTGGATGGCGCCGGGATTCACGTCGTTGTACTCGCCGTGGTTTTCCCAGAACCGCGACGTCTCGGTCTCGAGCGGGTCCATCGTGACGAGGAACTTGAGCTTCGAGAGCGAGGACGTAACCTTCCCGCGGTTCGGGAAGGCGAGCAGGGGATTGAAGCCCTGGCAGATATAGCCGTTGACCTTGCCCGAGTTCATCAGCTCGAACATGCGCAGCACGTCATAGGCCGGCACGTCGAGCTTGGACAGGTAGTCATAGGCCCAGCCATTCTCGGCGGTCGCGTGATCGCCCCACATGGCCTTCTGGAAGCTCACCATGAACTTCCGGTAGTTCTGCCAGTAGCTGGTCTGACCCGGACGAAGCGGCCGGAACTGCCGGCTCTTCATATAAGTCTCGAAATCGACCTCCTGCTCCGTCGGCATGTTCAGATAGCCGGTGAGCAGGTGCGACATCAGGCCCAGATCGGTCAGGCCCTGGATGTTGGAATGCCCGCGAAGCGCATTCATGCCGCCGCCGCGCACGCCGATATTGCCCAGGATCAGCTGGAGCATCGCCATGGCGCGGATGTTCTGTGCGCCATGGGAATGCTGGGTCCAGCCCAGGGCGTACATCGACGTCATCGTCTTGTCCGGCGCCGAGCACTCCGAGATCATCTGGGCAACCCGCAGGAACTTGTCCTTCGGCGTGCCGCAAATGCGCTCCACCATCTCGGGCGTGTAGATCGAGACGTGCTGCTTCAGCAGGTTCCAGACGCAGCGCGGGTGTTGCAGCGTCGGGTCAGTGACCGCGTAGCCATCATCCCCGAACTCGTAGTCCCAGCTCGACCGGTCATAGTCACGCTTCTGCTCGTCATAGCCCGTGAACAGGCCGTCGCTGTACCCGAAGCCTTCCTTCACGATGAAGGAGGCATTGGTGAAACCCTTGGTGTACTCCCACTGCACCTTGTCGTTCTGGATGCAGTAATTGATTACGCCCAGCAGGAAGGCGATGTCCGTGCCCTGACGGATCGGGGCATAAAAATCCGATACGGACGCGGTCCGCGTATAGCGCGGATCGACGACGATCAGCTTCGCGCCACGATTGGCCTTCGCCTCCGTGACCCATTTGAATCCGCAAGGATGCGCTTCCGCCGAATTGCCGCCCATGACGACAACCAGGTCGGTGTTCTTGATATCGGTCCAGGCATTCGTCATCGCACCACGACCAAAACTCGGGCCCAAACTGGACACCGTGGGGCCGTGTCAGACGCGCGCCTGGTTATCGAATCCTGCAATGCCGAGAGACTTGGCGACCTTGAAGGTGCACCAGGCCGTCTCGTTGGTGGTGGCGGAGGCGGCGAGCATGCCCGTCGTCGTCCAGCGGTTCACCGGCACGCCGGCCGCGTTCTTCGCCAGGAAGTTCGCGTCACGGTCGTCCTTCATCAGCCGCGCGATCCGGTCGAGCGCCGCATCCCAGGAGATCGGCTCGAACCTGTCGGATCCGGGCTTGCGCACCTTCGGCTGCGTCAGGCGCGAGGGCGAGTGAACGAAATCCTTCAGCGCCGCGCCCTTGGGGCAGAGCGTGCCGAGATTCGTCGGGTGATCGACGTCACCCTCGATGTGGATGATGTCCGCCTGCTCGCCCTTACGGACGTCGCCCTTGGAATACAGGATGATTCCGCATGCGACGGAGCAATACGGGCAGGTGTTGCGCGTCTCGGTCGTGTTCGCGAGCTTCAGCGGCCGGACATGGGCAGCGACGGCGGCTTCCGCCTCACTGAATCCCATGGCGGCCAACGAGGTTCCCGCAACACCCGCGCCGGCGGCCTTCATCAGGCCGCGCCGCGAGAGTTCCATGTTCATGGCCCCTCCCAAATGGAGCGATTGTGGCAGCATAAAATAGAACGTTTGCGCCAGTCTCTGTCAAGCATTCGGCTCTCGGAATGAAGTGATGCCCGGGGTTTCCAGCCGCCGCCACAGCTAGGCCTCGACCCCGCCCAGGGTGGCGTGGCACTTGGCCCCATGCGGCCGACCTTGCACCCCCACCTGCTGAACGGGCGAACCGGCGATCCGGGCATTTATGTGGAGGTACTCCACCGTTCCGAGACCATCCTGCTGGATTGCGGGGATCTCTCCGCGCTTTCGCCGCGGCATCTCCTGCGGATCGGTGCGGTCGCGATATCGCACGCCCATATGGATCACTGGGCCGGTTTCGACCGGCTGCTCCGAATCCTGATTGGACGCGAAAAATGCCTCCCGCTCGTCGGGCCGGAGGGCTTCGCGCAGCGCCTCTTTCACCGGCTCCAGGCCTATACATGGAATCTTGCCGACCGGATTCTCGCGGAGCTGGCTTTCGAGGTAACAGAGGTCACCACGGCTGGAACCTGGTCGCGCACCCGCCTCAGCCTGCATGGCGGCTTCACGCAGGAGAGGCTGGCCCCACTTCCCGCCGCGCCGGACGGCACCGTGCTGCAACTCGGCCCATTGCGGCTGCGGGCAGCCGTGCTGGACCACGGCACCCCCTGCCTCGGATTCGCCCTGGAGGAGGACCAGCATCTCCATGTCTGGCGAACCAGGCTGGAAGAACGCGGGCTGCCGACCGGGCCCTGGCTGGCCGCGCTCAAGGTGGCGGTGCGGGAAGGATGGGCCGATGACCGCCCCGTTCCGATCTTTGCCCGGCCTTCCGAAGCATCGGGCGCACCCACGCTGCCATTCGGTGCGCTGCGGGACTTGATCAGCATCACGCCTGGGCAGCGCCTGGCCTATCTCACCGATTTTGCCGACGTTCCAGCCAATCGCTCCGCCGCCGTCGACTTGGCACAGGGCGCCGACATCCTGTTTATCGAAGCCCCCTTTGCCGCCGAGGACTCGGCGATGGCCCTGGACCGCCGCCACCTGACGACCCGGGCCGCTGGTGAGATCGCGCGCGAGGCAGGTGTACGCCGTATCGAACCCTTTCACTTCTCGCCACGCTATCCCGGGCAGGAAGACCGGCTTCTGGCTGAGGTGGCAGTTGCGGCGGGACGGGAGACCTTGTCAGCTTTCTGATACGGACCGCCGCTTCAGGACATGCCGGGCGTCCCATCCCCCGGAAGCAACGCCGCCCCTGCAAACGCCGGGGCGGCAGGGCGTTTCTCCGGGATGCAGTTCAGGCGGAGGCAGGCACTCATGGCATTTCGCGTCCCGGCTTACCTCGCCCGCAGGGCGGTCGCCTGATCTCGATGAGCGCTGACGGAACAGGCGGAAGCCAGGCGGCACAGGGCCGCCTTCTGGCCCGCCCTGACACCGTCCGGGAGGGTGCGGCACCCTCCCCGGGGCTGCACCCCATCGGGCTTGGCGGAGGACGGGACGGCCTCATCCGGGTTCCGGACGCTACGGAAGGCCAGGCGCTGCCCCTCGTCGTGATGCTGCACGGAGCCGGCGGCCATGCGGCGGGCACGCTGGCTCTCATCGAGGCGGCCGCCCCGGGCGCCCTGCTGCTCGTGCCGGAAAGTCGGCGCTCGACCTGGGACGTGATCATGGGCGGCTACGGTCCGGATGTCGCCTTTATCGACGAGGCGCTGCGCCAGGTCTTCGCGCGGTATCGCGTGGACCCACGGCGCATCGTCCTCGCCGGCTTTTCCGACGGAGCGTCCTATGCGCTCTCGCTGGCGCTGGGGAATGGCGACCTCTTCACCCATGCTCTCGCCTTCTCGCCAGGCTTTGCCGCGCCGCCGGACCCGGTGGGCCGGCCACGCCTGTTTCTGTCCCACGGCGTGGCGGACGACGTGCTGCCAATCGCGGCTTGCAGCCGCCGCCTCGTGCCGGCGCTCCGAGGCGCGGGATATGATGTGCTCTACCGGGAGTTCCCCGGCGGTCATTACGTGCCGGAAGAGCTGGCGGCCGAGGCGATGGCGATGGTGGCGAAAGGCTGACAGCCCGTTAAAGCGTGCGGGCCTCTGCGGGATGAGGCTTACACGGCGCTGCTTCTGTGATCAGAGTGGTGGCCTGTCCTGATCGACCCGAGGGGCCACCATGATTCGCTGCGCTGATTTCGACCGAGACGGGGCAAGCCCCGCCCCTGTTCCGAAAGCCGCGCGCGGCATCCTTCCGGCATGAGCAACGCCCTGCCCCACAACAGCGACATCGGAAGTTGTGTGGCCGAAGCCCGGATGCGTTATGCGGCCGCCCGCCCCGCAAGCGCCGAACAGCACCACTTGGCCGCTGCCGTGCTGCCCGGGGGCAACACGCGCTCGGTGCTGGCCTATGGCCCCTTTCCCACGGCCATGCGCCGGGGCGAGGACTGCCGGCTCTGGGATATCGACGGGCACGAATATCTGGACCTCTGCGGGGAATATACGGCGGGGCTGTTCGGCCATTCGGACCCGCGCATCCAGGCGGCGCTGCGCGACGCGTTGGCCAATGGCATCAGCCTTGCCGCCGTGGGGCAGGCGGAGCAGCGCCTGGCCGCTATCCTTTGCTCCCGCTTCGCGGGGATGGAGCGCGTGCGCTTCACCAATAGCGGCACGGAAGCGAATCTGATGGCCCTGATGGCCGCCCGTGCCTTCACCGGCCGGCCCGGCATCCTCGCCTTCCGTGGTGGCTACCACGGCAGCGTGCTGACTTTCCCCCTGGCCGGCGCCAGCCCTGTGGCGGTGCCCTTTCCGACCGTGCTCGCGGACTATAATGACACGGACGGCGCCGTGGCCGCGATCCGGGAAAATGCCGCCATGCTCGGCGCGGTCATCGTCGAGCCCATGCTAGGTTCCGGCGGCTGCATTCCCGGGCGGGCCGACTTCCTGGCCGCCCTGCGCGAGGTCACGGCAGCGGCGGGCATCCCGCTCATCCTTGATGAGATAATGACCTCCCGCATGTCGGCCGGCGGGATGCAGGCGCGGCTGGGGCTGCGGCCGGATCTGACGACGCTCGGGAAATATGTCGCGGGCGGCATGAGCTTCGGCGCCTTCGGCGGGCGCGGCGATATCATGGACCAGTTCGGCGGCACCATCCCCCATGCCGGCACCTTCAACAACAATGTTCTCTCCATGGCCGGCGGCTGCGTGGCCATGGGCGAGATCTTTGACGCGGCCACGGCCGAGGCCCTGTTCCAGCGCGGCGAGGCGCTGCGCGCCCGGCTGAACTCCTTGTGCGAGGCGGCTGGCGTGGTCATGGGATTCACCGGACTCGGCTCCATGATGACGGTGCAGTTCCGCCGCCTTCCCATTGAGCGGCCTGCCATGCCGATGCCGGCCGAGGAGAGCCTGCGGGAACTTTTCTTCTTCGACATGATGGAGGCCGGGATCTACCTCGCCCGGCGCGGCATGGCGGCGCTCAGCCTGCCCGTCGGTGAAGCGGAAATGGACCGCTTCATCGCCGCGGTAGCGGAGTTCGTCGCGGTCAGGAAGCCGCTGCTGCAGCCGGCCAGGCCACTGGGCAGCGCTGCCTGACGGCGAGTCAGAGGCGCGCCGGCGCTTCCACGAGCGGCGTCCCCGCCCCCTCCGCGCCGCGCATCCCCAGCCGGCCCAGCCCAGGCAACTTGACTGCCGGCCGCCGCAGATCGAGGCCCGCGATACCGCCGAGAATATTCACCTCGATTCCCTCGACCCAACCAAGGGTGAAGCCTGCATAGCCGCCCAGTGACAACCGGAACCCGGTGCCGGAGGGCGTGGGGCGGAACCAGCGCCCGTCATAAGGGAAATCCTTGCCGATGGCCGTTGGCGGCAGGGCCACCCCGATCTCCGGTACCGCATCCAGGATGGCGGCGACGAAGGTGTTGGAATTTGGCCCTGGCCAAGGGCTGTAATCGCCCCGGTTGCGCCAGGCATAGCCGGCGACGGCCGCCTGCATGCGCGGAATCAGGGCAGCCGCCGCCGGGCCATCGGCGGCGAAGACCACTTCCGGCGCCTGCCCGAACCAGCGTCCATCCGGCTCGAACCCGTTCATGCGGATCGGTTCGCCCCAGGCCGTGTAGTCATAACGCGTGTAGGACAGTGCGCCTTCCGGCTTGAAAACGATCCAGCAATGCACCGCGAAGATGCCACGCCACCGAACCGTGGGGGCCGCGAAGACGCGAACGACGGCGTTCCCATTCTGTGCTGGCGGCGGCAGGAATCCAGCGCTGGAGCGGTCAGCGGACCACCAATCCGTTCGCGCATTCCTGGCCTGATACAAGGCTGCTGAGATGCCGAGCGGCAGCAGGTAGAGGAGGGCAAAGAGAAGGAGCGCGGTCTTCAGGATCGTCATATCCCCAGAGATATTTGTTGTGCGCTGCGAAACAGCAATGCGGCCCGAGAGCGCCAGACTCGAGATAATACCAGTCTGAGGCAGGATTCTTGGGTCACCATGGGGAGCCAGCGGCTTCCCAGACGAGGCCGGAGCGCCGTAAGAGCAGGACCGTCAACAGACATCCCGGACTGTCGCCCTTCCTCTCGGCGATCCGGGCTGTGAGTATGAGAAAGGTATCTCTGTGTCGAAGAAGTTCCTCACCGACGTCATCCAGCAGTCCTCCGACATGACCGGCGTCGCCGCCGGCCGTCTGGCCGCCGACATCATTGCGGCCATCAAGGAGCAGATCATCGAGAACGGCCGCTTCTCCCTGCCGGATTTCGGCTCCTTCACGGTGCGCGAGACGCCGAAGCGCACGGCGCTGAATCCGCGCACGGGGGAGAAGGTCGCGGTGAAGGCGGGCGCGACGGTGAAGTTCAAGGCGTCGCCGTCCCTCAAGGCGGCTGCCTTTGCCGGCGCGAAGAAGGCAAAGCGCCGCGCCGCCAAGTCTGCCGGCTGAACGCCTGACGGCAGCACCCGTGCCCGGACCCGGCCGGCGCGCGCCCGAAACCTCGCTTTACCGCGCGGTGAAGACGCATCTGGAGGGTCTGGGCTACGAGGCCAAGGGCGAGGTCTGCGGCTGCGATATCGTCGCCCTGCGCCCGGGCGAGCCGCCTTTCCTGGTCATCACCGAGCTGAAGATGAGCTTCACGTTGGAGCTGCTCTTGCAGGGGGTGGACCGGATGGCGGCCGCTGACGAGATCTGGCTGGCCGTGCGCGCGCCCCCCCGGGGCCCGGGGCCGGGGGGGGGCGGGCCCCCCA
>NZ_JBNBZS010000053.1:0-33798 GCF_049629625.1 Roseomonas chloroacetimidivorans
GGGTGGGGGGCCGGTGAGTTGTGGGGGGGGCCCGCCCCCGCCCCCCGGCGCGGACGGGACCAGGATCGGCGCGTCCACAAGCTCTGCCGCATGCTGGGCTTTGGGCTTCTGGCCGTCGATCCTACCCGGCACCGGGTGGAGGTTCTGGCCGAACCGACCCCTTACCGGCCACGCCCTAACCGGGCACGCCGGGCCCTGCTGGTCCGGGAACACGGCCGGCGCAAGGGCGACCCGACCCCGGGAGGGGCGGCGCGCACCCCCATCATGACGGCCTATCGGCAGCAGGCGCTGGCCTGCGCCCAGTCCCTCCGGGACGGCCCGAAGCGGCCGCGCGACCTGGCGGGCTTTGCGCCCGAGGCGGGCAAGATCATGCTACGCAATGTCTATGGTTGGTTCGAGCGCGCCGAACGCGGCGTCTATCGCCTGACCGAGGCAGGCCATGCGGCCCTACGCGGAATCGAGACTACATCCGAGGACCGGCCTGGCGTCTGACTGAATCCGGCGGCGCTTGCTCGCCCTGCCGCCGAGGCGTGGAGAGCGCACGGAAGGCTTGAGCCCGTCAGTTCTTCGGCGCGCCGCCCAGTGCGGCAGTCGCCCGGGCCGCGCATTCCAGCAGCGCCGCCGCATGCGCGCTGCCCGGCTTTGTCTCCAGCGTGGTCTGTGAACCAATCATGCTCAGGGCGAAACGCGGCCGCCCCGTCCAGTCCCAGACCGGTGCGGCGGCGGAGGCATAACCAGTGCCGTTGTCCCGCCGGATGACCACATAGCCGCTCTCCCGCATCTCCCGCCGCGCATCTTCGAGAAACCCGGCTATCGAGAAGCCAGAAGTCGGCCGGGCCTGCTGCTCGCGTTCGATCAGGGGCGTCGTCACCGCCTCCGGCAGGCAGGCCGCGAAGACTTTCCCGGCCGCGGTGAGGAAGATTGAGAGCAGTCCTGTCCGCAGCTCGAAATCAGCCCGGTGGTCGCCTTCCTGCTTGAACAGGCTCATCGGCCCGTCGGCGGTCCAGGCGGTGACGGCAGCGCTGTGCCGGGTCGCATCGCGCAACGCCGCCACCTCCCGCCGCATGATCTCGAAACCGTCCATCTGCTGGATGGCGCTCATCCCCAGCGCCACGGAGGCAGGGCCCAGCTTGTAGTGCCCGGGCTTCTCATCGCTTGCCGCAAGCCCGGTGCGCACCAGGCTCACAAGGTAGTTGTTGGCGGCACTCGGCGTCAGCCCCGCTCGCGCGGCCACCTGCTTCAACGGCAGGGGCCGCGCGCTGGCCTGCAGCGCCGTGAGCAACCGGAAGGCCACCTCGACGGATTGAATTCCACGCCGGGCTTCAGCGACGGCCATCAGTACCGCCCATCAGCGGCGGGGCCGGACAGGCGCGATCGCGTTGACAGGGTGACCATCGCCGCGCATCCTACAATATATAAGCAAGAATTCAATAATATTGTACGACACGTCAGGCCGGAGCGCCCGCAAGCCAATACGGATCCAATCGGCCATGCCGGCCATCGGGACCGCCCTGCGTGGGCTCGTGAGATCCCGGGTCGCACCTGCCCCCTATTCCTTCAGGAGCCGCTCCATGAAATTCGGCATTTTTGACCAGAACGACCGGAGCGGCCTGCCACTGGCGGAGCAGTATGAGCAGCGGCTGAGCATGGCGGAGCTCTACGACGCCACGGGCTTCCACTGCTTCCACATGAGCGAGCACCACACGACGCCGCTGAGCACGACCCCCTCGCAAAGCGTCTTCATCTCCGCGCTGATCCAGCGCACCACACGCCTGCGCTTCTGCCCGCTCGTCTATCTGCTGCCGATCCACCATCCCCTGCGCTTGGCGGAAGAGATCTGCATGCTCGACCATCTGAGCCGTGGCCGTTTCGAGTTCGGCATCGGGCGCGGTGCCTCGCCGCATGAGCTCCAGGCCTTCGGCGTGGATGCGGCAACCGCACCGCAGATGTATGCGGAGGCCTTCGAAATCATCCAGCGCTACTTCTCCTCCGATGCGCTGAACTATCAGGGAAAGTTCTGGCGGTTCGACGATGTGCCAGTGGAGATGCACCCGTATCAGAAGCCGTATCCGCAGGTCTGGTACGCCCTCGCCTCTCCGGACTCCACGGTCTGGCCGGCGCAGCACGACGTGAACATCGTCTGCGGCGGCCCTGTCGCGCGCATCCGCGCCATCAGCGACCGCTACCGCGCGGAGCGCGCCAAGGCCTTCCCCAAGGCCGAGGAGGAGCGCCTGATTGGCGTGAACCGCTACATCCTCGTGGCCGATACGGATCGCGAGGCGCTGGAGTTGGGCCGCGCCACCTGGCCTGTCTTTTATCGCAACTTCATGAAGCTCTGGCACAAGCACGGCACGCAGCCCGTCAATGCAAAGCTTCCGCCCGATTTCGACCAACTTATCGAATCCGGCCATGCGGTCGTCGGCTCGCCGGAGACGGTGCATGACGAACTGGCACGCCAGATCACCGAGGGCGGGCTGAACTACCTGATCGGCAGCTTCAACTTCGGCAACATCGCGCATGCCGATGTGAAGGCCTCGGTGCAGCTCTTCGCGGAGAAGGTGATGCCGTCGCTGCGTAGGCTGAATCCGGTACCCGTGTGAAGCCGCGCGCCCGCTGAAAGCTTTCGTGTCAGCCCTGCCCCTTTCCGGTGGCATATGACATCGCGCGGGCGGGCCAGGACGATAGGTCAGTAGGCATGAGCAGGAAACCCGGCAAAAGACCGGGCCGGCCCGAAGAGGCCAGGAGGAAACGATGAGAAAAGTGACGCGACGGCCGATCCTGACCGCACTCACGGCGATGCTGGTCACCCTGGCGCCCGCCGCCTGGGCGCAGCAGGCCCTTCCACCCGGCCCGGGCCCTGTGCGCATTGTCCTGAACAGCCCGCCGGGAAGCGCGGCCGATGCGGTCGCCCGCGTTCTGGCAGAGCCGCTGGCCGAAATCCTCAGCCAGACGGTGGTGGTTGAGAACGTGCCCGGAGGTGGCGGAATGATCGGCGCGGGCCGCGTGGTCCAGTCGCGCAAGGACGGTACCACCATCCTCTCCACCGTCTCCGGCGCACTGATCGGCCCGATGCTGGACCGCAGCCTGGCCTATGAGATCGGGCGGGACCTCACCCCGGTGTCGCAGATCACAGCAGCCATGGCCGTCTTCGTCGTGCGCCCCTCGGTCGAGGCGAATACGCTGCAAGACTTCGTCGCCCGTGCGAAGGAAAAGCGCGAGCCGCTCTATTTCGGCAATTACGGCTACGGCTCCTCCAGCCATCTCCAGGGCATGCTGCTCGCGAAGCAGACCGGGCTGGAAGCGGAGCCGGTACCCTTCAACGGCACCTCCCAGCTGATTTCGGAGATGCTCGGAGGGCGCCTCTGCTGCGCTTTCATCGATGCTGGATCGGCACGGGAGTTCATCCGCTCCGGGCAGCTTCGCCCGCTCGGCGTCACGGGCCCACGCCGCGCGCCCTACCTGCCGGAGGTGCCCACCCTGACGGAACTCGGCATTCCCAGCTTTGATCCGCAGATCTGGCAGGGCATGTTCCTGCCGGCCGGCACGCCGCCGGCTATCGTGGATGCTGTAGGCCGCGCCCTCGCCGAGGCAACGCGACGGCCCGCTCCGTCCCGCTTCATCCGCGAAATCGGCTACGAGCCGGTCGGCAGCTCGCCCGAGGAATTCGCCGCGATGATCGCGCATGATGCACCGATCTGGCGCCGGATTATCGAGGAAACCGGGGTTCGCATCAAATGAGGCCTCGACACCTCCGACCACTCGCCGATCGTCACTGCACGCCCACGCGCCGCCATGTCCTTGCCGGAATTGCGGCCTCCCTAGCTGCCAGCAGCGCGGCGGCGCGGGCCCCCACCCTGGACCGTCCAGCGCGCATCGTCGTGGGTTATCCGGGCGGTGGCGCCGCGGACATCTTCGCCCGGCTCTATGCCGACCGCCTCGCCGGCACCTATGCGCCCAGCGTCATCGTGGAGAACAAGCCCGGCGCCTCAGCGCGGCTGGCGGTGGAGACGGTGAAATCCGCTGCACCGGACGGCACGACGATCCTTTGCACGCCGGAAAGCGTGCTGACCATCACGCCCCATATCTACCCGAACACCACGCGCTATGACGGGCTGGCAGATTTCGTGCCCGTCTCCGCCATCGCCTCCATTCCCTTCGCCTTTGCCGTTTCCGCCCAGCATCCCGCGCGCACGCTGGAGGAATTCTTCATCTGGGCGGCGCGACAGGGAGATTTTCCCTTCAGCAGTCCCGCGGCCGGCTCCACACCACACCTCCTTGCGGAGTTGATGGCGCGGCAGCGCGGCCTGCAGATGACGCATGTCTCCTATCGTGGAACGGGGGCGGCGCTGATCGATCTGGGCGCGGGCCGGATCATGGCCCTGATGGCCACCCTGGGCGACTTGGTGGAGCATCACCGCGCCGGCAAGCTCCGCATCCTCGCCGTCACCGCGCCACACCGGCTACCGAAGCTTCCGGATGTGCCGGCCTTCGCTGAACTTGGCCTGCCCGATGTCACCGGGGAGACCTGGAACGTCCTCATGCTGCCCGCGCAGACACCGCGCCCGATCGTGAACAGCCTGTACCAGGCGGTGGTCAAGGCGGCACAGGATCCGGCGCTGCGGAACCGCCTAGACCAGATCGAGGCCGCGGCGATCACCTGCACGCCGGAGGAAATGGCGACCCGCCTGGCTGCGGAACATGCGCGTTGGCGGAACATCGTCCGCACGGTCGGCTTCGTCGGCGAATAGAGAAAGCCGTCACTGGGGCTCCCCGGCCCCGGTGACGTGTGCCGGATCAGGGTTGGTCGCTCACCCGCTCCCGCATGCGCCGGGCGTCATCCGCTGTCACGGGTGGCGCGGCATTACCCCAGGCATTGCGGATATAGGTGGTGACCGCGGCAAGTTGCTCGTCATTCAGGCGCCAGCCGAAGGCGGGCATGGCGGGTGCGGTGGGTGCATGCGGCGTATAGGCCGCCCGCACGCCCTGGAGCACCACGCGGAGCACCGTATCGCTGCCCTCCTGCTGCACCACCTGACTGCCGGCGAGGCGCGGGAACATGTTGGGCACGCCCTCTCCGCTCCGCGTATGGCAGGCCATGCAGCGATCGAGATAGATCGCCTCGCCAATCTTCATCCGCTCATCCCCGGCCGCCAGCGGCGTCCGGTTCGTCGCGACCAGTTGTACTGGCGGCTCCTTCAAATAGGTCGCAATGGCTCGCAGATCGGCCTGGGACATCAGGGAGGTGGAGTATTGCACCACCTCCGCCATGGGACCGGAAGCGGCGCTGCGGGCGTTGCGGCCGGTCTGGAGATACTGGACGATCTCCTCCGCGCTCCAGGCGCCGAGGCCGGTGCGCTCGTCGCCGGTCAGGTTCGTAGCGAACCAGCCCTGGAGCGGGCCGCCGGAAAAGCGCTGGCTGTCACGATCACCGCCCAGCATGTTCTTCGGGGTGTGGCAGGCGCCGCAATGCCCGAGCCCCTCGACAAGATAAGCGCCGCGGTTCCACTCGGGCGAGCGGGCCGGATCGGCGCGGAACTCACCCGGCTCGAAGAAGAGCATGTTCCAGCCGAGCATCGCCGCACGGATATTGTAGGGAAAGGGCAGCGTGTTGCGGTCCACCTCGTTGTGCACCGGGTCAAGCGTGCGAAGATAGGCGAAGATCGCGTCCGAATCCTCGCGGGTGGTGCGGGTGAAATAGGTATAGGGGAAGGCCGGGTAGAGCCGTGCCCCGTCCGGCCGGACTCCCTCATGCATGGCGCGGTAGAACTGGTCCGCGTTCCACTTGCCGATCCCGGTCTCCACATCCGGCGTGATGTTGGGCGCGACAATCTGGCCGAAGGGCGTCTCGATCGGGCGCCCGCCGATGAAGCCGGCCGATCCCTGCACCTGCCCGCGCGGGGACATGTGGCAGGCCGCGCAGTCGCCGACCGTGACCAGATAGCGCCCGCGCTCTACCTGGTCGAAATTGTCGGGTGCCGCGCTCAGCGGCGTGATGCCGAGGAAGGCCGAGAGGCCGGCCGCGGCGGCGAAGAGACGCGCGCGCATCAGGCCTGCACCAACGGCTGGCCGGGGTTCTTCAGGTATTTGTTCTTGATGGCCTCTGCCGCATGGAAAGTCAGCGCCCCCACAGTGCCTGTCGGGTTATAACCGGCATTCTGCGGGAAGGCCGATGCACCGAGCACGAAGACATTGGGCACATCCCAGCTCTGCAGGAACTTGTTGACCGCACTGGAGCGCGGGTTATCGCCCATGATCGCGCCGCCCGTGTTGTGGGTGGTCTGGTAGGGAACCACGTTCCATGGCCCCTTTTTCGGATTGGCGGTGATCTGCTTCGCGCCCATGGCCCGCATGATCGGCACCATCTTCTCGGTGACGTAGGCCGACATGCGCTCCTCATTCGGCTTGAAGTCGAAGGTCATGCGGAGAAGCGGACGGCCGAGGCGGTCCTTATAGGTGGGATCGAGGTCCAGATAGCAGTCGCGGTACGACATATTGCTGCCCTGGCTGCCGACATTCGTCGCGGTCAGGTAGTTGTCGCGCGTTGCCTTCTTCCAGGCGCTGCCCCAGCGCGGCGTACCCGGCGGAACCGGACGGGCCGAGATGGGGCGCGCGTGGAAGGTGGTGCAGTTGATATTGGCGCCACCGACGAAGTTCAGGCCGGTATGGTCGAAGACGTCGCCGTTGTAATCGTCGCAGGTCATGCCCAGCGAGCCGGCCCCGGCCCAGCTGTTGAAGAGCTGGTTGTCGAAGAAGCCGTTCACGGAAGAGTTCGCCTGGTAGGCGTAGTTCTTGCCGACCACACCCTGCCCCGTATTCGGGTCATAGGGCTGCCCGATGCCGGAATAGAGCATCATCCGGACATTCCAGAGTTGGTAGGCCGCGAGGATCACCAGATCCGCCGGCTGCTCCCACTCCTCGCCCTGCGCGTCGACATAGACCACGCCCGTGGCGCTCTTGCCGTCCGGGCTCAGGAGCACCTTCACCACCTCGCACTCGGTACGTGCCTCGAAACCGGGATGGCGCATCAGCACAGGCAGGATGGTCGTCTGCGGGCTGGATTTTGAGTAGTTGGCGCAGCCGAAGCGTTCACAGAAGCCACAATAGGTGCAGGGCCCCAGGGTAACGCCAAGCGGGTTCGTATAGGACTGGGACATATTGGCCGAGGGCAAGGGGAAGGGATGCATTCCGGCCTCGGTCGCGGCACGCGTGAACAGGTTCTGCGCGTGCTGCATCTTCAGGGGTGGCGTTGGATAGCCACGCTGGCGCCAACCTTCGAAGGGATTCCCGCCGGGCTGGATCTGCCCGTTGACATTGCCCGCCTGGCCCGAGATGCCGCAGAGATACTCGAAGCGGTCGTAATAAGGCTCCAGCTCGTCATAGCTGATGCCCCAGTCCTGGATCATGTGGTTCTCGGGGAAGATCCCCTCGCCGTAGCGCTCCTTGTAGTGGCTGTAGATGTTGAAGTCGCTCGGCAGGAAGCGCCAGGTGTGGCCGTTCCAGTGGACACCGGCGCCGCCCACGCCGTTGCCGGGCAGGAAGCTGCCCCAGCGGCGGATCGGCAGTGCCTCCTGATCCAGGCGGTTGCGCGCCGTCACCGTATCCTGGGACGGACGCACGAAAAGGTCGTTGCGGATCCCATAGCGCAGCTCGTCCGGGGCGGTGCCGATGTTGAAATCGGTGGCGGTGTCACGCCACGGGCCGCGCTCGATCGCGACAACCTGCAGCCCGGCCTGGGTCAGCTCATGGCCCATGATCGCCCCGGTCCAGCCAAGGCCAACGATCACGGCATCCTTTCTGGGGAGACGGCGCATCAGCGGCTTACTCCAGCCTGGTTCCACTCGGGTCGTCCGATCAGGCTGACGGGCGGCAGGGTGTAGCGCGTGTTGGGGTTCGCGAGGACGTCGCGATAGTCATAGCGTGTGCCGGGAAAGCCGATGAGCCTCCACCCCGCCATGTCGCGGTTCCCGCCATAGATCGGGTCGGCGAAGAAGCCTTCCATCGTGTTGTTGAAGATCAGGTCGAAAATCTCGTGGCCGTTGAAGTCCGGGGTTTTCACCTGTCCCTTTTCGAGGGAAGTCAGCAGCCCATCGAGTTCCTCTCCCGAGAGCTGCGGAATCTTCCGGCCTCCGAAGTTCTGGGCGACATGGGCGGCGAGGCCCGCCAGGCCCTTGCGGTAAGCCTGCGCCGGGGTGAGCGGCGACTGGAAGCCTTGGGTCGGCAGCGGGTTCGGCGAGAACGGCCCCTGCATATAGACACCATCCGCACGGCCATAGGGACCGGCCAGCTGGCGGTCGATGAACACAGCGCACCCCGCATCCTTGCCGCCGGGGCCCAGTTCATCTTTCGGAATCAGGCGATCAACGATGGCCTCGATCGCGGCGCCTTCCTCGGCGGTGAAAAAGAGCCAAGGTCCGGGGCCGACGTGATCAACGGGTGGATAAACCTCGTTGGTGGACCAGGGATATTCTTCCTTGATGGTCCGGGCCGACGCGGTGGCCACAAGGCCGATCATCGCCGTGCTCGCGGAAAGCAGGCTTCGTCGGGTCAGACGCCCAATCATCATCAATCACCTCAGCGCGGGTGGCGCCGCAGTACGGCTCCGCAGAACACACAGTCCCAAGGAACGGGGCCCGCAAGGCGCTGGGGATTGCTATTGGTTAATGCGACGCGCCTTCAGGGCATGCATCGTTCAAATTGCGTGGAAAAATCGAGGGTTCCACGCGGATTCACGAATATGTGCCACCGTCGCGACTGCGTCTCATAGTCGCATATTCCGGGGCCTTACTGTTGCTTTGCACTTGATCACGGCACGACTCGTCTCACGGTTGAATAGCGCCGCCAGCTCGTTCCAGCAGCACGACATATCTCGGTTGAGCTCCGGCCATCGCGGGGACCGAAAGACGCGCCGGCAACGGCACCCCTCCAGCCCGGGGCCGCTGAACGCCGACGCGATGCATTCTCCATCTGCTTGGCAGCAGCAACACCGGGGAATCCGGCACGCCAGAAACGATGAAGGCGTGTTAACCAGCCGTTCAGCGAGCCCGGGCGAGGCCTGAGGGGTGACGCAGCGTGCCCCAATGGGACATGCCAGACAGAACCCTTTCGGTTCCCTCACGAAAGGGCGACAATAGCCCGCCCCCCCTGCCGGGATTCCGATATGCGCCTGATTTCTGCCGCTCTCTCGCTTGCACTCCTCGTCGCCACTGCGTCCCAGGCCCAGGAGGCCGCCGGCCCAGCCATCTCCGTTGCCGTCGCCCCGGCCACCATCGGGCCGGTGCCAGTCGAGGTGACCGCGAACGGCAATGCTCAGGCGGTTTCCATCATTTCCGTCCGCTCCCGCGTGGATGGCCAGATCGAGCAGGTGCATGTCGAAGAGGGCCGGATGGTCCGGGCCGGCGACCTGCTCTTCACCCTGGATTCCCGCACGAGCCAGGCCCTGCTTGCGCAGCAGGAGGCTATCCTGGCCCGCGACCGGGCCCAGTTGGAGCGCGCCCAGTCCGACGCGCGGCGCTATGCCTCCCTCCGCTCGGACGCCTATGCCTCAGCGCAGCGGGCGGAGCAGGCCCAGGCCGATGCCACGGCCCTGGCAGCGACGGTGCGGGCGGATGAGGCAGCGGTGGCCCAGACGCGCCTCAGCGTGGAATTCGCGACCATCCGGGCCGAGGGGAATGGCCGCCTCGGCTCCCTGCCCTACAAGGCCGGCAATTTTGTCCGGGCGTCCGAGGGAACGGTGCTGGCCACCATTACCCAAACCGACCCGATCCAGGTCGTATTTTCCGTGCCGGAACGCTGGCTGGCCGAACTGCGTGCCGCCCGCACCCGCGGCGAAACCGCCCGCGTACGCGTCCATGCTCCCGGAGACCCGGCCGGTCCCGTGGAAGGCGAACTGGTCTTCGTGGACACCTCCGTCGATACGGCCACCGGCACCATTCAGCTCAAGGCCCGCTTCGCCAATGCCGAGCGACGCCTCTGGCCCGGCCAGTACCTCGAAGTGGTGATGATCCCCCGGGTGGACCCACAGGCCACCTCCGTCCCGGTCGCCGCGGTCCGGACAGGGCAGGACGGGAACTTCCTTTTCGCCGTGACGCCCGAGGGCACGGCCCGCCGGGTGCCCGTGCGCGTGCAGCGCTACGCCTCCGGCCGAGCGGTGGTCGAAGGGCAGCTCGCCGATGGCGATCGCGTGGTGACAGAGGGGGCGGAGCGCCTGCGCGATGGCACCCGCGTGGCGGTGCGGGAACCCGCCGCGACGCCGTCCGCCTCCCGGCCCCAACCCGGTGCACAGCGGGCCGGGGCCCAGCAGGCGAACGCCCGATGAATCTTTCCGCCGTCTTCATCCGCCGCCCGGTGATGACCGGGCTGCTCTCCGCCGCCATCGTGCTGGCGGGAATCATGGGCTACCTCTCCATGCCCGTGGCCGCCGTACCGCGGGTGGATTTCCCGGTCATCACCGTCAGCGCCCAGCTTCCCGGCGCCAGCCCGGAGACCATGGCCACCTCCGTCGCCCTGCCGATGGAACGTGAATTCTCCACCATCACGGGCATCGACCAGATCTCGTCCACATCCGGTCAGGGCACGACGCAGATCACCCTGCAATTCGTGCTGAACCGCAATATCGACGCGGCGGCGCAGGACGTGCAGGCGGCCCTCACCCGAGCCCAGCGCCGCCTGCCGATTGAGATGACGACACCGCCCTCCTACCGGAAGGCGAACCCCGCCGATGCGCCGGTGGTACTGCTCACCCTTTCGGGCGGGGATGTGCCGCTCTACCAACTCAACGACATTGCCTCGACCCTCGTCTCTCCCGCCCTTTCCCGCGTGCCGGGTGTCGCTCAGGTCGTGACATATGGCGAGCAGCTCTTCTCCGTCCGCGTGCGGATGCGGGCGGACCGGTTGGCCTCGATGGGGCTGACGCTGGACCAGGTGGGCAGTGCGGTGGCCACCGCCAATTCCAACACACCGGTCGGAACGCTGTCCGGCCAGCGGCAGCAGCTCGTGCTGCGCGCGAACGACCAGCCGCCGGATGCCGAGGCCTTTGGCCGGCTTGTAATCGCCGGGCGCCCGGGTGCGCCGGTACGGCTTTCGGATGTCGCCGATGTGGCGAATGGCGTGCAGAACGACCGGGTCGCTTCCTACCGCAACGGGGTACGGGGCCTGACGCTCGCCGTGCAGCGCCAGCCCGATGCGAACACGGTGGAGGTGGTGGATGGAGTGATCGACGCCCTGCCCACCCTGCGCGCTGCGCTGCCCCCCGGGGCCACGATCGACGTGTCGTTGGACCGCTCACTCTCCATCCGCGCTGCCGTGCATGACGTGCAGGAAAGCCTTGTCATCGCCATCGGGCTGGTGGTGCTGGTCGTGTGGCTGTTCCTGCGCCGTTTTCTGGCGACGCTGATCCCGATGGTCGCGGTGCCCATCTCGCTCTGCGGCACCTTCGGTCTGATGTATCTGCTGGGCTATGGCATCGACAACGTGACGCTGCTGGGCCTGACTCTCGCGGTCGGGCTGGTGGTGGACGATGCCATCGTGATGCTGGAAGCGATCATCCGGCATATTGAGGAGGGGATGAACCCCTTCGAGGCGGCGCTGAAGGGCTCGCGCGAGATCGGCTTCACCATCATATCGATCACCCTCTCCCTCACCGCTGTCTTCCTGCCAATCCTGCTGATGGGCGGCGTTGTGGGGCGCGTGTTCAACGCCTTCGCAGCCACGGTTTCCCTCGCTGTGGCGGTCTCCTGCTTCGTCTCGCTCACCCTCACCCCGCTGATGGCCTCCTGGCTGCCGGCCCATGCCAAGCCGGGCCGGGTGGATGCCTTCCTGGAGGGCGGGTTCAGGGCGGTGGAGCGGGCCTATGCCCGGGGGCTGAACCTCGCACTGCGCTTCCGGCTGGTGGTCTGGGCGATCTTCTTCGCCTCCCTCGTCGTCGCCGGCTGGCTGGCCATGGCCATGCCCAAGGGCTTCTTCCCAATCGAGGATACCGGCCTGGTCAGTGTTTCGACCGAAGGGCCGCGCGACGCCTCCTACAACGCAATGACGGAGCTGCAGGGGGAGGTCGCGCGCATCCTCCTGGCGAATCCCAACGTCAAGGCCCTCACCTCCAATATCGGCGCAGTGGGCCAGAGCCTCTCGATCAATCAGGGGCGCATGTTCATGGAGCTGAAGCCGCGGAACGAGCGTCCGGCGGTGCAGGAGGTGATCCAGCAGCTCCGCCGGGAGGTGGCCCAGGTGCCGGGCATGCAGGTCTTCCTGCAGCCGATCCAGAACCTGAACTTCGGCGCGCGGACCTCCCGCACCCTCTACATCTACACCCTCCAGGGGCTGGAGACCGGGCCGCTCTACGACTTCGCGCAGCGCCTCGCGATGCTGCTGCGAAACAGCCCGCTGTTGCAGGACGTGAACACCGATCTTCAGCTCGATGCCCCCGTGGTGTCGGTGCAGGTGGATCGGGACCGCGCTGCGGCGCTGGGCGTCACGGTGGATCAGGTGCGGCAGGCGCTCTATTCCGCCTTCGGCGCACGGCAGATCTCCACCATCTATGCCCAGGCAAATGCCTATCCGGTGATCGTGGAAGCGCTGCCGGAAGATCAGCGGGACGAGACGGGGCTGCAGAAGCTCTATCTCCGCGCCTCCACCGGACGGCTGGTGCCGCTGAGTGCGCTGGCGACGATCCAGCGAGGCACCGGCCCGCTGACGGTCGGGCACCAGGGCCAGCTTCCGGCGGTGACCATCGGCTTCAACCTGCCCCCAGGCGTGGCGCTGGGCGACGCGACGGAGGCGATCAAGGCGGCCGAGCAGGAGCTGCAGCCCCCACCGGGCGTGATCGGGGCCTTCTCCGGCACCGCACAGGTGTTCCAGCAGGCACTGGCGGGCCAGGGCGCGCTGATCCTGGCGGCCGTGCTGGTGATGTATGTGGTGCTGGGCGTCCTCTATGAGAGCCTGGTCCATCCGCTGACCATTCTTTCTGGCCTGCCGGCAGCGGCACTGGGCGCGCTGGCCACGCTGTGGCTGTTCAGGATGGACCTCTCAGTCATCGCGGTAATCGGCGTGTTGCTGCTGATCGGTCTGGTGAAGAAGAACGCCATCATGATCGTGGACGTGGCATTGAACCGCCAACGTGAAGGTGCCGATCCGCTCTCGGCGGTGCGCGATGCCTGCCTGCTGCGCTTCCGCCCGATCCTGATGACCACCCTGGCCGCTGCCGCTGGCGCGGTGCCGATCGCCGCGGGCTGGGGCGCCGCCGCCGAGTTGCGGCAACCGCTGGGCCTGGCGGTGGTGGGCGGGCTCGCAGTCAGCCAGGTGCTGACTCTGTTCATCACGCCCGTCCTCTATCTCGGCTTCGACGCGCTGGAGCGCGGGGTGGGGCGCCTGCGCCGCCGTGGGCGGGGCGTGCCGCACGGAATCCACGCGGCGCCGGCGGAATAGGCAGCCGATGCCGCGCATCCGGTCAGGCTGGATGCGCGGCCGCGCTCACTTGCATACCCCGCAATTTTCCTTGCGGATTGCCGCGAGGCCCGATTAAGAAAGCGGCGCGAGTAGAAGCGGTCAGGATCCCTGCGATCCGGGACATTGCTCAGGTGCTTGACCTGGCAGAGGCGTCCCATGCCGACGAATGACAGCTCGCCCATCATCCAGAACGAGATCTGGCCAACTGGCACCGGTGTTGCTTGCATTATGGCACGGGCGCGTTGCGCCTCGCCCGGTGATGCACAGACCAGGCCTCGGTCACAGCCGAAGTTGCGTCTGCCCGCCCCCTGACACGCGGCTGCGCATGGCCGCCAGCGATCGCCCTCGCCTGTGCCGGCGGACGGGCGGAACCCAGGAGTAGAAGCGGTCAACCGCCCACAGGGCGCTGGACATTGCTCCCTAACCAGAAGCCGGCAGCGCCGCTTCCATGAACCAGGAGAGTGAGATGACAGCCATGCAGCAGACTTACGGCCTTGAGGAACTGAACAAGGAAACCAGGTTCGGCGGCTTGGGCACCACCAAAGCCCGCAAGGTTCCCCAGATTGATATGAGCCGTTTCGAGGTCCGCAAGGCCGAGATCGCCGATCAGCTCTGGGCCGCCGCCACCGATACCGGCTTCTTCCAGCTGACGAACCACGGCATCCCGCAGGAACAGATCGACGAGGCCTTCGACATGGCCGCCCGCTTCTTCGGCCTGCCCCACGAGACCAAGGCCCAGTATCCTATGCGCAAGGGCACGAACTGGGGCTGGGAGTTCAAGGAGCAGGTGCGCCCTTCCACCGGCACGGCGGACAACAAGGAGTCCTTCCAGATCACCGTGCCCCGCATGCACGGCCTCTGGCCGAAGGGCGAGGAGTTGCCGGGCTTCAAGGCGATCATGCTGGCCTTCGAGCGCGCCAATTGGGCGCTGGGCATGAAGGTGCTGTCCTGCTTCGCGATGAAGCTCGGCTTTCCCGCTGACTTCTTCACCGAGGCGCATGACCCGACCTCGCCCGAGTATCAGAGCACGCTGCGCATGATCCATTACCTGCCGATGGAGAACGCGAAGCCCGAAGATTTCACGGGCTGGCGCGCGGGTGCGCACACTGACTATGACTGCCTGACGCTGCTGCACCAGCGCACCGGCCAGGGCGGGCTGCAGCTCTGCCCGGGCAAGGAGGGGGAGAATGGCGAGCTGGCCTGGACCGATGTCGAGCCGCTGCCAGGCGTCATCACCTGCAATATCGGCGACATGCTGATGCGCTGGAGCGACGACCAGCTTCAGTCCACCCTGCACCGAGTCCGGATGCCGCGCGCCGATGAATATCTCGGCCCGCGCTACTCCCTGCCCTTCTTCTGCCAGGCCAACAGGAATGCGGTGATCACCAGCCCTTCCGGCAAATACGCGCCGATCACGGCGCATGACTACCTGCAGCAGCGCATCGCGGCGAATTTCGCCAAGCAGAAATGAGAAAGGGGCCTGGGGAGGTATCCTCCTCAGGCCCCTTTCTCTCCAGCTTTATCCAATCAGCTACGGCAGGCCGGATTCCGCACAGTCGCTTTGGCAGCGTGCGCCACGCCCCGTGCTGCCACCGGCGCGGCGCAAATGCTGGCCACGGGTGCGCGCGTTCCGCTCACCAGGGTCCTGCCCCGGCCGACAGGTTCCGGAAGGCGCAACACCCGGTGCGGATCCGCCGTCACCGCCGCCTGACGGACCGGCATTGCCGGCCGCGCCACGCGCGCCGGCTGGGCAGCCGCCAGCTTCGGCGCGACGGCTCGCGGCACCCGCCGCGGCTCTGCGGCAGCGTGCGGCTTGGCCGGGGGTGGCGTGCGCGCCGTGCTGGCGGCAGGTGCGGCCCGCTGAGGACTCGGCGCTACGGTGGTCTGCTGGAAATGGGGCTGGATTTCCTCCGCCACATATTTCGGCACGTTCGGCGTCCGGATCACCTCACGATAGATGTCCAGCGGCACGTTCGAGAACTCCTCGCCTCTGCCGTTACGCAGCCCCATGCGCAGCGTCCCGGGCCCGGGCGGATCGCCGCACCAGCGCGCGAAGGAGAAGGTGGAGGAGGTCAGTGTCGAGGTACTGCAGGTCTCCGCGCTCGCGACCGAGACGGACCCGACGAGAAGAAGGGCCCCAACCAGGAGACGGGGGAGGAACATGCGGCATGGCCCCACAGAGAAGGCCGGCAGACATATCCCGGAAGGCCGGGCCGGAAAAGGCGGCGCCAGGTGCCTGGCTGCTCCAAGCCCATGAGAAACTTTCCCGGCCTGTGGGATGGTGCCGATGCGTCGTAGCCGGCAGGGGAAACACAACCAGCCCTTCCCGCCTTGGGGCCCAGCCATGAGGCCCAGATGCCGTCGCGCAGGCTGGCCGAAGGGCGGCCGGCCGATGTAGAGGCTTCCTGTGGACCAGAACCCGGCATCCCTTCCCCCCGGCGATACGGCGTCCCGAGCGCCAGGCCCAAGCCGGAAGGCGTCACGATGAGCGGGCCGGCACTGCGGGCCGGAGACCCTGTCCTGGTCACCGGCGGGTCCGGCTTTCTCGGCTCAGCGGTCATGCGTGCCCTGATCGCCCGCGGGCTGCGCGTACGCGCCCTGGTCCGCCCCACCAGCCCGCGCGGCAATCTGGCGGCGCTGGACTGCGAGCCGGTGGAGGGCGACCTTACCGACCCCGCCTCCCTGAAGGCGGCCCTGGCGGGCGTTCGTTACCTTTTCCACGTCGCGGCGGATTACCGGCTCTGGGCACCCGATCCCCAGGTGATCCTGCGGGTCAATGTGGATGGCACGCGGTCCCTGATGCAGGCGGCCATGGCGGCCGGGGTGGAGCGGGTCGTCTACACCAGCAGCGTCGCGGCCCTGAAGGTCGCCGGCGCCACGGGGCCGGTGGACGAGACGGCGCCGCTGGATCCGGCGGAGGCCATCGGCACCTACAAGCGCAGCAAGACCCTGGCCGAGCGCGTGGTCGAGGAGATGGTGGCGCGCGATGGCCTTCCGGCCGTGATCGTGAACCCCTCCACCCCCATAGGCCCGCGTGACATCCGGCCGACGCCCACGGGCCGCATCATCCTGGATGGCGCCCGCGGCAAGATCCCGGCCTTCGTCGATACCGGGCTGAACTTTGCCCATGTGGATGACATCGCCGAGGGTCATCTCCTAGCCTTCGAGCGCGGGCGGATCGGAGAACGCTACATCCTCGGTGGAGAGAACCTGTCCCTGGAGGCTTTCCTGGCGGAGGTGGCTCGCCAGACTGGCCGGCCCGCACCGCGGGTGAAGCTGCCGCGCGCGCCGCTCTTCCCCCTGGCCTGGGGAGCTGAGGCGGTGGCCCGGGTCACGGGCAAGGAACCGTTGCTGACCGCGGATGCGCTGCGCATGTCGCGCTACATGATGTTCTTCACCTCGGCCAAGGCGGAGCGGGAGCTGGGCTATCGCGCCCGGCCCTGGCAGGAGGGGGTGGCCGATGCCCTCGCCTGGTTCCGGGAGAATGGTTACCTCCCGCGATGATGCTGATCCTCGCCCTTTTGCCGGTCGTGATCTGGCTGGTCCTGCTGCTGGCGCATGGCGGCTTCTGGCTGGCGCGGGAGCGAGATGACCGCGACACGCCTCCTGCCCCGGCGCGCTGGCCCAGCGTGGTGGCCGTGGTGCCCGCCCGCAACGAGGCTGATGTGATCGCGCAATCCATCGGCAGCCTGCTGCGCCAGGACTACCCCGGCGATTTCCGCGTCGTGCTGATGGATGACGGCAGCGATGACGGAACGGCCGCCGTCGCGCACCGGGCGGCCGAGGATGCCGGCCAGGTATCGCGGCTGGAGATCCGGACCGGCATGCCACTGGCAGCCGGATGGACCGGGAAGCTCTGGGCGCTGCACCAGGGCGTGCAGCACGCAACAGCCGCTTCCGCACCGGATTACATCCTCCTGACCGACGCCGATATCGGCCACGCCTCCGGCAATCTCCGCGCCCTGGTCGCGCGGGCGGAGGCGGGGCGCTACGCCATGGTTTCCCTCATGGCTGAGCTCTCCTGCGCCACCGCCGCGGAGCGCTTCCTGATCCCGGCCTTCGTCTTCTTCTTCCAGATGCTCTACCCCTTCGGCTGGGTGAACCGCGCCGGGCACAGGATGGCGGCCGCCGCAGGCGGCTGCGTGCTGGCCCGCCGGGAAGCGCTGGAGCGCGCGGGCGGCATCGCCTCCATCCGCACGGAGATCATCGATGACTGCGCCCTGGGCCGCCGGCTGAAGACCCAGGGGCCGATCTGGCTCGGCCTGACCCGGCGGGCTAAGAGCCTGCGGCCTTATGGGGGGGTGGGGGAGATCGGCCGGATGGTGTCACGTTCCGCCTATGCTCAGCTTGGATATTCGCCGCTGCTGCTGGCGGGCTGCGTGGCGGGAATGGTGCTGACCTATCTCCTGCCGCCGGCCCTGGCGCTGTTCGGCAGCGGCTGGGTACAGGCCTCCGGGATCGCCGCCTGGCTGATGATGGCCCTCGCCTTCCAGCCGATGCTGCGCTTCTACCGGGTCTCGCCGCTCTGGGGTCTCGCCCTGCCCGTGATCGGCGCGGCCTACACGGTCTTCACCATCCAGTCCGCGCTCGATGTCTGGCGCGGACGGGGCGGCATGTGGAAGGGACGCGCCCAGGCCATGGCAGGCGAAGCATGACGGAAGCCGCCGACCTCGCCTCGGGCAAGGGGCACCGGGATGAGAATTTCCCAGTCGCCTCCAGGCTCGTCCGGCCGGAACTGCGCCCGGCCATCATGGCCTTCTATCGCTTCGCCCGGACAGCCGACGACGTGGCCGACCACGCCACGGCGGCACCAGAGGACAAGCTGCGGCAACTCGACCGCATGGAGGCGGGGTTGCGCGGTGAGCGGGGCGCAAATCCAGAGGGCGAGGCTCTCCGCACGGTGCTCCAGGCCCGCGGCGTGACCGACCAGCACGCGCTGGACCTGCTGGAAGCCTTCCGCCGCGACGTGACAAAGCTTCGCTATGCCGACTGGGCGGAGCTCATGGATTACTGCCGCTACTCCGCCTCCCCCGTCGGCCGCTTCGTGCTGGATGTGCACGGGGAGCCACGCTCGCTCTGGCCGCTGAACGACGCGCTGTGCAGCGCCTTGCAGGTCATCAACCACCTGCAGGACTGCGCGAAGGATTTCCGCGCTCTGAACCGGGTCTATCTGCCCCTCGATATGCTGGCGGCACAGGGAACCGGGCCGGAGGCACTGGGCACCGGACGGGCCTCGCCTGCCCTGCTGGCGGTGATCGCGGACCTCGCCCGGCGCACGGCCACGCTGCTTCAGGAATCGCGCCCCTTCGCCGCGGGCATCGCGGATCGGCGGCTGGCGATGGAGGTGGGCGTGATCCAGGCGCTGGCGGAGGACCTCACCACAGGTCTGACGCGCCGCGATCCGCTGTCGGAGCGCGTTCATCATCGCCCCATCGAGGCGCTCGGCCTCGCCCTGCGCGGAGGGCTGGGCGTTCTGGCCGGCCGCCTTGGACGGCGCCTCGGCGGCGGAAAGGTTGGACTGCGCGGAGTGCAGGGATGAACGTGCAGACCCGCCCCGCGCCCGATCTGGCCGCCCTCAAGGCCAAGGTCACCGGCAGCTCCTTCTACATCGCCATGCGGCTGATGCCGCCGGCGGAGCGCGCGGCGATGTTCGCCATCTACGCCTTCTGCCGGCTGGTGGACGACATCGCCGATGATGGCACACGCCCACGCCCGGTGCGGGCGGTGGAGCTCGATCAATGGCGCGCCGACTTGGCCTCTCTCTATGAAGGCCGTCCTGCCGGCCGCGCCGCTTTCCTCGAAAACGCCGTGCAGGGCTTCGGCCTGCGCCAGGAGGATTTCCTGGCCGTGATCGACGGCATGGCCATGGATGTCGAAGCGGATATCCGGGCGCCGGATGCCGACACGCTGGACCTCTACTGCGATCGTGTGGCGAGCGCGGTCGGCCGCCTTTCCACCCGCGTCTTCGGCATGGAGGACGGCCCTGGCCTGGAGCTGGCGCATTCCCTGGGCCGTGCGCTGCAGTTGACGAATATCCTGCGGGACCTGGACGAGGACGCGGAGATCGACCGTCTCTACCTGCCCCGCGAACTGCTGGCGGAAGCCGGAATCACCACGATCGACCCGAAGGCCGTGGTCGCGGATGCCCGGGTGGACCAGGTCTGCCGCCGCATCGCGCAACAGGCCCTGGCGCATTTCGCGGATGCGGATCGCGTGATGCGCGCCCGCCCCCGCGGCCGGCTGCTCGCACCGCGGCTGATGGGCGCAGTATATCGCGAGATTCTGGAACGGACGCTCGCCCAGGGCTGGGCACCACCACGTCGCCGCGTGCGGATCGGCAAGCCGCGCCTGCTCTGGATCGTGGCGCGGCACGGGCTGTTGGGATGACCGGCACGGTTCACGTTGTCGGCGCCGGTCTCGCAGGGCTATCGGCGGCCGTAGCCCTGGCGGGCCGGGGCATCCGGGTCGCGCTCTCCGATGCCGCGAAGCAGGCTGGCGGACGCTGCCGGTCCTACCATGACGCCCAGCTCGACATGGTGATCGACAACGGCAATCACCTTGTCCTCTCCGGCAATCCGGCGGTCGGGCGCTACCTGCGCGCCATCGGGGCAGAGGACCGGCTGGCCGGCCCGCCCCATGCCGCTTTCCCCTTCTTCGACCTGCGGAGCGGCGAGGGCTGGACCATCCGGCCCAATGACGGGCCGGTGCCCTGGTGGGTCATGGATTCCGGCCGCCGCGTGCCGGGCACCCATGCGCGGGACTATTGGGCGCTCGCCACCCTGCTGCTGCGCCATCCCGGGCGACGGATCGATCAGGTGATGGCCTGCCACGGCCCGCTCTGGGACCGGCTGCTGCGGCCCCTGCTCGTCTCCATCCTCAACACCGCACCCGAGGAGGGCTCGGCCGATCTCGCGGGCGCGGTTGTGCGGGAAAGCCTGGCCAAGGGTGGCGCCGCGAGCCGCCCGCGTATCGCGACACCAACTCTCGCTGCCGCCTTCGTGGAGCCGGCGCTGAACCATCTGCGGGCCAAGGGCGCAGAGATTGCGCTGGGCCGGCGCCTCCGCGGCCTGACCCTGCAGGGCGGCCGGGTGACGGCCCTGGCCTTTGCCGAGGACGCCGTGCCTCTGGGGCCCGATGATGCGCTGGTGCTGGCCGTCCCCCCATGGGTCGCGCAGGATCTTCTACCCGGACTGACGGCACCGGACGCGTTCCGTCCCATCGTCAACGCGCATTTCCGCATGGCGCCGCCCGCAGGCACAGCGCCGATGGTCGGGCTGATCGGCGGCACGGCGGAATGGGTCTTCGCCTTCCCGGACCGGTTCTCCGTCACGATCAGCGCCGCCGACCACCTGATGGATCTGGACCCGGACAGCCTGGCGGAACGGCTGTGGCACGATATCGCCACCGTCCACCGACTGTCCGCCCCCCTACCGCCCTGCCGTATCGTGAAGGAGAAGCGCGCCACCTTCGCGGCCACGCCCGAGCAGGAATCCCGGCGCCCCCCGGCGCGCACCCGCTGGTCCAACCTCTTCCTCGCGGGCGATTGGACCGATACGAAACTGCCCGCAACCATCGAAGGGGCCCTTCGCTCCGGCGAGGCGGCCGCGGCGCTTGCCCACTCGGCAAGCCGACCTGTTTCTGAGACTGTGCCGACATGAATGATGTGCCAAGCGACCTCTGCATTACGCAGAACGAGGCCGGGCTGGAGGAGATCGAGGCAAGCCTTCACCGTGCCGCCGAAGCCTTGAAGCGCCAGCAGCGCCCGGATGGCCATTGGGTCTTCGAACTGGAGGCCGATGCGACCATTCCCGCCGAATACGTGCTGCTGCGCCAGCATCTGGGCGAGCCGGACGACCTGGAGCTGGAGCGCAAGATCGGCGCCTATCTCCGCCGCATCCAAGGCGAGCATGGTGGCTGGCCGCTCTTCCACGGCGGCGCCTTCGACATCAGCGCGTCGGTGAAGGCCTATTTCTGCCTGAAGATGATCGGCGACAGCCCGGACGCGCCGCATATGGTGAAGGCGCGCGCGGCCATCCTGGCGCATGGCGGCGCGGCGCGGGCGAATGTGTTCACGCGCATCCTGCTGGCCATGTATGGCGAGATCTCCTGGCGCCGCGTGCCCACCATTCCCGTGGAGATGGTGCTGCTGCCGCGCTGGTTTCCCGTGCATATCGGGAAGATGTCCTACTGGGCGCGCACGGTGCTGGTGCCGCTGCTCGTGCTGCAGGCGAAGCGCGTGCGGGCGCGCAACCCGCGCGGCGTGCGCATCCAGGAGCTGTTCGCGGCCGGGCGCCCGCCGAAGCAGCGCGCCCTGACGCATCAGCAGCGCGGCTGGGCGATGTTCTTCAACGGGCTGGACGGCGGGCTGAAGGTGGCCGAGCCCTTCTGGCCGCGCCCCCTGCGCCAGAAGGCCATCGAGCGCTGCGTGCAATTCGTTACCGAGCGCCTGAATGGCGAGGACGGGCTGGGCGCGATCTACCCGGCCATGGCGAATGCCGTGATGATGTACGACGCGCTGGGCTATCCGGAGGATCATCCGGACCGCGCGATCGCCCGCCGCTCAATCGAGAAGCTGCTCGTGATCCGCGAGGACGAGGCCTATTGCCAGCCCTGCGTCTCGCCGGTCTGGGACACGGCCCTGACCGCGCATGCGATGATGGAGGTGGGCGGCGAGTACGCGGCCACCGTCGCCCCTGCGCTGGAATGGCTGAAGCCCTTGCAGGAGCTGGAGGTGCGCGGCGACTGGGCGGAGCAGCGCCCGCATGTGCGCCCGGGCGGCTGGGCCTTCCAGTACCGCAACGCCTATTACCCAGACCTGGACGACACAGCCGTCGTGGTCATGGCGATGGACCGCGCGCGGCACCAGTACGGCCTGGGTAACGGCTATGACGAGGCCATCGCGCGCGGTGCGGAATGGACGGTTGGACTACAGAGCGCCAATGGCGGCTGGGGCGCCTTTGACGCCGACAACGTCCATCACTACCTCAACAACATTCCCTTTGCCGATCATGGCGCACTGCTCGATCCGCCGACAGCCGATGTGAGCGCGCGCTGCGTGAGCATGCTGGCGCAGCTCGGCGAAAGCCTGGACAGCCCGCGGATGCGCGCCGCGATCGGCTATCTGGAGCGCGAGCAGGAAGCGGATGGAAGCTGGTTCGGCCGCTGGGGCGTCAACTACATCTACGGCACCTGGTCGGCGCTCTGCGCCCTGAATGCCGCGGGCTTCGACAACACGGCGCCGAGCGTCCGCCGCGCGGCGGACTGGCTGATCAGCATCCAGAACCCCGATGGTGGCTGGGGCGAGGATTGCGAGAGCTACAAGCTGGACTACCAGGGCTATGAGCCCGCGCCCTCCACCGCATCACAGACGGCCTGGGCCCTGTTGGGGCTGATGGCGGCCGGCGAGGTGGATCATCCGGCCGTGGCGCGCGGCATTGCCTATCTTCGCGATACCCAGGACGAAGAAGGGCTTTGGCAGCAAGACGCCTATACGGGCGGCGGTTTTCCGCGCGTCTTCTACCTCCGCTATCACGGCTATCCGAAGTTCTTCCCGCTCTGGGCCATGGCACGCTACCGCAACCTCCGCAGCGGCAACGCTACGCGGCCGGTCCACGGGATGTGACACCCGGCGCGGCACCCGCGCCGGTCCTTGTCGCCACCGGGCTGCAAAGGGAGCAGCGCATCCTCGCCAGCCCAGGCCTGGAGGTGGTCGCGGGTGGCGGAGATCATGCAAGGCTGGAGGCTGCGCTCGACCGGCTGGCGCCCGGGGCGTGCGGGATCATCAGCACCGGCATCGCCGGCGCGCTGGCGCCTGGCCTGCGGCCGGGCGACTGGGTGGTGGCATCCTCGGTGCTCGATGGCGAGTCGCCGGTTCCGACGAATACCGCCTGGACAGCGCGGCTGGCGGCCGGTCTCGCCGCCCGTCAGGGCGCCATTCTCGGCATGGACGAGATGGTGGCGGAGGCCGCCGGGAAGGCCGCGCTGCACCGGAACACCGGCGCGCTATCGGTTGACATGGAATCCCACATCGCCGCCCGCATTGCCCGGCGGCACGGCCTGCCCTTCGCCGCCGCGCGGGTGATCTCCGACGCCGCGGACCGGAGCCTGCCGCCCGCCGCGCGGGTCGGGATGCGGCCGGACGGAGGAATGGATCTTCCGTCCGTGCTGCTCTCCCTGCTGGCCCACCCGCTCCAGCTTCCCGCCCTGATCCGGACGGGGCTGGAGGCGGAACGGGCCTTTCACGCCCTACTCCGCGGCCACCGTCGGCTGGGGCCCGGCATCCTTTTTGGCGCCGTGGTTGATCTCGATCCGGCGTGATGCCTTCGGATTCGCCTCGCGAATCTCTGCGAGCTTCTTCTCCACATGGCCGGAGAAGACGTACTGGGCCGGCCGTTGGTTATCGAGCGGGATGTCCTTGGCCATCGGCCCCTCGGTCCGCACACCGCGCAGCGTCACGGCCAGCGCCTTCACGGGGTTGGTCACCATGTGCTTCACAGCCGAGGCCTCGAAGCCGGAATGGACCATGCAGTCCGCGCATTTCTCGTAATTGCCGACGCCGTACTTGTCCCACTCCGTGTCTTCCATCAGCTCCTTGAAGGTCTTCGCATAGCCTTCGCCGAGGAGGTAGCAGGGCTTCTGCCAGCCAAACACGGTGCGCGTCGGGTTGCCCCAGGGCGTGCAGTGATAGGCCTCGTTCCCCGCCAGGAAGTTCAGGAACATCCGGGACTGGGTGAAGGGCCAGGCCTTTCCGCCGCGCCCGCGCGCGAGGATGCCGCGGAACAGCTCCTTCGTCTTGGTGCGGTTCAGGAAGTGCTGCTGGTCCGGCGCGCGCTCATAGGCATAGCCGGGGGAGACGGTGATGCCGTTCAGGCCCAGCGCTGTCATCTCGTCGAAGAAGCGCGCCGTCTGCTCGGGGTCGGCATCGTTGAACAGCGTGCAGTTGATGCTGACCTGGAAGCCCTTGGACTTCGCCAGCTTGATAGCCTCGACCGCCTTCTCATACACGCCGTCCTGGCAGACGGACTTGTCGTGCATCGCCTGGTTTCCATCCAGGTGGATGGACCAGGTGAAGGCCGGGTCGGGCTTGTAGTCGTCGATCTTCTTCGCGAGCAGCAGCGCGTTGGTGCAGAGGATGACGAACTTCTTGCGGGCCAGATAGCCGCGCACGATCTCCGGCATGTCCTTGTGCAACAGCGGCTCGCCGCCCGCGATCGAGACGACGGGGGCGCCGCATTCGTCGATCGCCTCCATGCACTGCTCAACGGAGAGGCGCTGGTTCAGGATCTCATTCGGGTAGTCGATCTTTCCGCAACCTGCGCAGGCCAGGTTGCAGCGGAAGAGCGGTTCGAGCATCAGAACGAGCGGATAGCGCTTCCGCCCGGATAGATGCTGCTTGACCAGATAGGTCCCGATACGGGCGGCCTGCAGCAGGGGAATTCCCAAGGCTGCGCTCCTCTATTCGGCTGGGTGGACGAGCGTCGCAGGCGACGGCGTCCGCAATTCATTGGGTAGGCGGAACTCGATATTTTCCTGGATGCCGGGCATGGGCGCAACCTCGAGGTTCCCATGCCGACGCAGGGCTTCCATGACGTCCAGGACGAGCTCCTCAGGAGCCGAGGCGCCGGCGGTCAGCCCGACCGTCTCCACCCCGGCCAGCCAGCTCGGGTCGAGCTCGCTGCCATCGGCAATGAGGTAGCTCGGCAGGCCCTGTTCAAGCCCGATCTCCCGCAGGCGGTTGGAGTTGGAGCTGTTGCGGCTGCCGACCACCAGCAGCAGGTCCACCACGGCGCAGAGATCCCGCACGGCCGCCTGGCGATGCTGGGTGGCGTAGCAAATGTCGGAAACCTCCGGCCCCTCCAGGTCGGTGAACCGGGCCTCCAGGGCCGCGATCACGCCCCTCGTGTCGTCAACGCTTAATGTGGTCTGGGTCACATAGGCGACAGGGGCGTCCGCCGGAATGTCCAGGTGCGCCACATCCTCGGCGGAGGAGACGAGGTGCACGGGGGCATCGATCTGCCCGATCGTGCCCTCCACCTCCGGGTGGCCGGCATGGCCGACCAGGATCAGCCTCCGTCCCCGGGCCGCGTAACGCTTGCCCTGGGTATGGACCTTCGCGACCAGCGGGCAAGTCGCGTCCAGCACCGGCAGGCCGCGGGCCGCGGCCTCGTCGATCACCGATTGGGCGACGCCATGGGCGCTGAAGATCGTGACCGCGCCGTCCGGGATTTCCGAGAGTTCCTCCACGAAGATGGCGCCCTTGGCCTTCAGCTTCTCGACCACATGGCGGTTATGCACGATCTCGTGGCGCACATAGACGGGGGAACCGAACTTCTCCAGGGAACGCTCGACAATTTCGATCGCCCGGACGACACCCGCGCAGAAGCCCCGGGGCTGGGCCAGAAGGACCCTCATGCAGGCCTAAACTCCATGTTCTCGCGCCGGCCCTCGGCGCCCGGTGCCGGGCGGGACTGGGCGGGCGCGCCAGCCGACCAGAGGGAGGGGTCCGGCCAGGGAGAAGGACGGGGGAACCAAGCGGGCGAAAGGCTGAAAGCCGGTCCGGCTATCGAATCTCCGCATCCGGGATTCCTCCTTTCATCCAATGGTAAGGCGAATGACGCATTTTGACATGGCGTTCCCCGATGATGGCCGGCGAGCGCGGCATTCCGGCCACAGTCGCGCGGGCAGTCCTGTGTCGGGCGGGTGACGGGGCAGCGGAGTCCGGCCGGGTTGCTCTTTCCGGTGGGCACGTCATTAATCCGGCCCCGGCGATGAACCCGCCGGCCAGTTCATCGAGGTTCCCGATAATGTCCTCCAGTACGGCCGAGACCCCGCAGTTCGACAGTTCCAAGGTCGCCGCCGCCGATCACACCGCACGCCACTGGACCTTCGACAAGCCCGGCCCCGTGCGGATCGGCAGCCGGGACCACATGGTCATGTTCGCGCGGATGCTGCTGGAAACCCACAATCCCTACAAGCCGCGGGTGCTGGACTGGCCTAAGCTGGACCCGGAAGCCCATGCGCGCCTGACCAGCCTGCCCATCTGGGACATCGCGGTGCAGACGGAGGGCCGGGCCTCGCTCCGCGTCTATGACTATGCCCGCACCGTCAAGGATCCGCTTCTGCATGAGGCGCTGGTCATGGATGGCGATGAGGAGGCGCGGCACAAGAAGGTGCTGTCCAACCTCGTCGAGGCCTATGGCGTGGTTCTGGAGCCGGAGCCGGAATATACGGGCTTCAAGGATGTGGAATGGGGCTGGATGCGCACCGGCTATAGCGAGTGCATCGACAGCTTCTTCGCCTTCGGCCTGTTCGAAGCCGCGCGCCGCTCCGGCTTCTTCCCGCCGGACCTCGTGGACACCTTCGAGCCCGTGATCCAGGAGGAGAGCCGCCACATCCTCTTCTTCCAGAACTGGGCAGCCTGGGCGCGCAAGCAGCAGCCCTGGTGGCGCAAGCCCTATTTCCTGGCCAAGACCGCCGCGGTCTGGGCCGTGCTGATCTGGGACCGGCTGGTGCTGGCGCGCGACCTCGGTGGCTCCTCGAAGCAGACGAATTTCACGGCGTCGTCCGATTCCATCGGGATCAGCATGAGTGCCGCGGAGCTGATCGACATCTGCCTGGCCGAGAACGACCGGCGCCTGGCCGGCTACGACCCCCGGCTGGTGCGCCCGACCACCGTGCCCTTCTTCATCCGTATCGCCCGCCGCTTCATGCGGACGCCGCGGCCCGCCGCCGCCTGAACCGAGACCTGCCTTGAGCGCCAACACCGTCATCCACCGCATCGTCCGGCCGGCCGTGCGGGCCATCGCGCCGACCGGCGTCACCCCCAACCAGATCACCACGGTCCGGCTGATCAGCGGTATCGCGGCGGCGGTGGCCCTCGGCGCCGATGCCGGAACCTGGCAGGCAATCGGCGGCGCCATCTTCCTGCTGTCCATGCTGCTGGACCGGGCGGATGGCGAGCTGGCCCGGCAGACCGGCCAGTCCAGCCCCGCCGGGCACCGCTATGACCTGGCCAGCGACTGCTTTTCCAACATCATTGCCTTCATCGGCATCGGTATCGGGCAGATGGCCAATCTGGGCCTGCTTGGCCCATTGCTGGGCGTGGTGGCCGGCGGCGCGGTCGGGACGCTCTTCTGGCAGCTCCACATCCTGCAGATCGGCAATCTGCGTGGCTATGAGATGGCCCGCGGCGTCCTGATCGACCCGGATGACCTCCTGGTCCTTGTCCCCGTGCTGATCTGGATCGGCGCCGCGGTCCCGATGCTCTGGGCGGCCGCCGTGATCACGCCGCTCGCGGCCCTCTGGCTCGGGCTGACGGGGGCGCGGCGGGCGCGGGCCTGACAGGCGGGCTCAGGCCGCTTCCAGCGTCCTGAGCGTCGCACCCACGGCTTCCAGCAGCCGCTCGAAATCGCGCCGGTCAAGCGCGCCGATGCAGCCGATGCGGAAGGTCTCGGCCTGGGTCAGCTTGCCCGGGTAGATCAGGAAGCCCTGCTCGGCCAGCGCGTCATAGAAGGGGCGGAAGGCCAGGCCGGCGGGCAGATGGAAGGTGGCAATAATCGGCGCCTGCACGGCCTCGTCCAGGAACAGCGAGAAGCCCAGGCGGCGCATCCCGGCCCAGAGCGCGTCGAAGTTATCCTGGTATCGGCGGAGGCGAGCGGCCGGCCCGCCCTCTGCCTCCAGTAGACGCAGCGCCTCGACCAGGGCAGCGACCACCTGCACAGGCGGGGTGAAGCGCCACTGGCCGTCCTTCTCGAAGCCTTTCCACTGGGCGTGCAGGTCGAAGCTGAGAGAAGGGCTGTTTCCGGCCGCCTTCTCCAGGGCCTCGGGCCGGATCAGCGCGAAGCCGATGCCAGGCACGCCCTCCAGCCCTTTATTGGACGAGGCAAGAACCGCCGTGACGGGAATAGCGCGGAGGTCGATCCCGATGGCGCCGAAGCTGCTCATCGCGTCCAGCAGGAAGGCGCGCCCGGCCTCGGCCACCACGGCGGCGACCTGCTTCAACGGGTTCAGGATGCCCGTGGTCGTCTCGCAATGAACCAGGGCGACATGGGTGATGGAAGAGTCGGCGCGCAGCGCCTCCGCCACCTTCGCCGGGTCCACGGGCTGGTCCTCCGGCCAGCGCAGGGCCTCGACGGCACGGCCCATACGCCTGGCGATGGTGACCATCCGGTCGCCATAGGCGCCGTTGATCAGGACCAGCAGCTTATCGGTGGGGCCGACCAGGGTGGCGATCGCGGCCTCGACGATGAAGGTGCCTGAACCCTGGAGGGGGACGGCCACATGGGTTCCCTCCCCATCCACGACGCCCAGCAGGCGCTGCCGCAGCTCGGCGGTCAGCGCGATAAAGGCGGGATCTCGCGAGCCCCAGTCCCGCATCATGGCGCGGCGGGTCTCGATGGCCGTGGTCAGGGGGCCGGGGGTCAGAAGGATCGGGCTGTCGGTCATGTCGGGCTCCCCACCCCAGGATGATGGCTCAGGCCGCCGCGGTACGGCGCGCGGCGACGCTCCAGCGCCAGGCAATCACGCCCGGCACACCCAGGATGATGTCGCGAATTCGCCGGATCAGCACCAGGGCTATGGCCCGGTCGGGCGGAATGCCGAACAGGGCGCAGATCAGCACATAGCCGCCTTCCTGCACGCCCAGCGCGCCGGGGATGAAGAAGCCTGCGCTGCGCACGGCCTGTCCCAGGCTCTCGATCACCAGCGCCTCGCCTAACCCGGCCTCCACGCCCAGGGCCTGGAGCGCGGCCCAGGTCTCCAGCACGCCGATCAGCCAGGACGCGAAGTGCCAGAGGCCGCTATGCCAGAGACGGCCGGGTTGGCGGTAGAGTCGCACCACCGTCTCATGCAGCCCGGAAAGCTCGCCGAGCGAGGTCCAGCCGACCTTCGCGGCAAGGCCGGGCAGCATGCGCTCGACCAGCTTGAACAGGCCCCAGCGCTGGGCGGCGATAAAAGATCCGGTCAGGGCCGCCCCGAGGATCGTGCCAACCACGGCCCAGTGCGTGGCTGAAGCTCCCGCCTCATGCGGAAGGAGGAGGAGCACGGCGAGGCCCAGTAGGGAGAAGACGATCTGCGAGGCCATCTCCGTGCCGAGATCGGCGGCGAGGCTCGCAATCACCGTCACCTTGGCAACACCGCGGCGAACGAGAAGCTGGGCCCGGATCAACTCCCCCATGGCCTGCACGATCGGCAGCAGTGCGTTGGTAGAGACGCGGACCCAGCGCAGAAAGGTCAGGCCCAGGGGTCCCGGGCGGTGCGGGTCGTCGATTACCGGGCCCCAGGCGAGGCCGGATGCAACGATCTGCGCGACATTGAGGACGATGACCGCCGCCATCCACCACCCTGTGTCCAGCAGCAGATGCAGGATCTGACCGGGATCATGGGCGGCGACGAGCGCGACGGCGATGGCCAGCCCGACAGCCAGGCTGACCGCAGTGGTCCAGATCACGCCGATATGGGCTCCTTGACCGGCCGGGCCAGGAAGTCCCGGAAGCGGCGGGCGACATCGGCGGGTTTGACCGTCGGGCGGCCGAGCTTGGCCATGGAGCCAGGCGCAATACGCAAGTGGATCATGGCCGGGCCACCGGTGGCGAGGGCCGCCCGGAAGGCGCTTTCGAACCCGTCCAGGCTCTCAGCGGAGGCGGCGTAGCGGTAGCCGCAGGCCAGGGCGATGGCGGCGAAATCCACGGAGGCGGAGACGGTCGCCTGCCCACCGGTGGAGTCGTGAACGCCATTGTCCAGCAGAACATGCACAAGGTTCGCGGGCGCATAAGCGCCGACGGTGGCGAAGGTGCCGAGCTTCATCAGCGCCGCGCCGTCGCCATCCAGCACCACCACGGGGCGCTGGCTGTTCAGCGCCACGCCGAGACCCATGCCGCTGGCCCCGCCCATGGAACCGACCTGGTAGAGGTGCTGAGGCCGGTCGGCGAGAGTAAAGAGCTCGCGCCCGCACTTGCCCGTGGTGGCGATGACCCCGGCCTCATCCGGCACGATGGCCAGGAAGCGCTCCAGCACCGCGGCGCGGCTGGGGCGCGGGCCATCACCCGGAAAATGGGCGCGCTGCCCCGGCGCCGGCAGGGCGCGGGGTGCCTGGTCCAGCGGCGTGTCGGCCACGTCGTCCTTCTTGACGACGAAGGCATAGGGCAGGCCTGTTGCCTCCATCCGCTCCACGGCATGGCTCAGCGCCGGGGCCAGCGCCTGCCTTGCCTGAGGGAACGGGGCCTGTTCCAGCCGCATCAGCGAGATCAAGTCCTGGGTGATCTGTCCCATGATCTCGTGCTGCGGCTCGTCCGGGATACCGGGCTCGCCGCGCCAGGTCGTCAGGAACAGGGTCGGGATGCGGAAAGGGTGGTTCAGGGAGGTGAGCGGGTTCACCGCATTCCCCAGCCCCGAGTTCTGGCACATCACGACGGTCTGCCGCCCCGCGAGCCAGGCGCCGGAGGCGATCGCCACCGCCTCCCCCTCGCTCGCCGCACCGACATAGGCCAGCGAGGGCGAGGAGAGCACGCCGTTGATCAGCGGCGTCAGAAAGCTACAGGGCACGCCCGTGTAGAAGTCGAAGCCGGCGCGGCCGGCCTCGGTGATAAAGTCATCCGCCGTGATCATGGTTCTGATTTAGGTGAAGTTGCGCGCTTCTGCGAGGTCCGTGAGCGTGTCCACATCCAGCCAATGGCCGGTAAAGTACTTCACGCGCACCGGGTGCTTCGCGGCGAGGCGGGTGAGGAGTGTCGGCATATCCGCTGTCTCCAGCACACCCTCCGCCTCCATTGCCGCGATCTCCTCGCGCAGCCACTCCGCGCCACGGGCGGTGAAGCGGACGAGACCCATCCACTCGCCGCTCACCTCAGCGGCGGGGATGTCACTCGCCGCGCGCAGGAGATGGGCGGGGCGGTCATCGAGGTAGTCGCCGGAAAAGCCGTGGTCGGCGGTGACGAGGTCGCGCTTGCCGGGATGCGGATGGGAGGCGGCCAGCGTATCCACCGCCACCACCACATCCGCGCTGCTGGTCAGCAGGCTGTCCAGGATGTAGCGGCGGAACAGCACATCGCCATAGGCGATGACGGTTTCGCCACGGATCAGGTCGCGCGCGCAGGCCAGCGACGCGGCCTCACCGCTGGCAGCGAAGCGGTCATTGTCCACCATGCGCACGCCCTGCATGGCCACAGCTTCCTTATGGGCGCCGCGCACCACGGTCACGTCGCGCACGCCGCTCTCCCGCAGCGTGCCGACCAGGCGCTGCAGCAGCGATTGGCCGCGGATATCGACCATGCATTTCGGCTGGCCCTGGGTATGGCCGCCCAGCTCGCCGCCGGATGCCGCCAATATGATGGCGCCGGCAGCGGGCTTGGCCGGAAGATAGCGCTTCTCCGCCTCTTCCAGCTCCGCATTGCCCATCAGGCGGAAGATGTCCTTCACCGTTGCGACGCTGCCCTCCACGCGGACGAGGGACTCGTCCTCATGGATGCGGGCCGCCGTTTCGCGCATGGCAGCCATCGAGGAACGCAGCAGGTGGTTCGCCCAGATGATGGTGGAGATGCCGGCCTGACGGTACAGATCCGTCGGAGTCGAGTAATACATGGTCGGCACGATCACGACCGGCGCACGGTTGCCCCAGCGCTCGGCGAAGGCGAAGATTTCGTCCGCCGTCGACTTCTTGGAATGGATCAGGATCGCATCGGCGCCGGCCTGGTGATAGGCCTCGGCGCGGCGCAGCGCCTCCTCCATGCTGTGGCCGGAGATCAGCGCCTCGACTCGCGCGACGAGGACGAAATCATCGTCGGTCTGGCTGTCCTTGCCTGCCTTGATACGCCCGCAGAACTCGTCAACATCGGCCAGAGGCTGCGCCTCGCCGAGGAAGGAGTTGGTCTTCGGGAAAAGCTTGTCCTCGATGCAGACGCCGGCGATGCCGCGCTCGCAAAGCTTCCGGACGAAACGGCGGACATTGTTGAAGTTGCCGTGGCCGGTGTCGCCATCCACCAGGATCGGCAGGGTGGTGGCATCCGCCATGTATTCCAGGACGTCCAGCACCTGGGTCCAGGACGCCTCATTGCTGTCACGCAATCCAAGTGCGGCGGAAGTGGTCAGGCCCGAGGCCCAGATGCCGCGGAAGCCCGCCTCTTCGACAATCTTGGCGGAAAGGCCGTCATGCGCCTCCATCAGGAAGGAGAGCGTGGGTGACATGATCTCGCGCCGCAATGCAGCAAAGCGTGTTTCCCCGGACGCAGAGCCGGATTTTCCGGGCCGCGAGGCCGATACACTGGCGTTGCTCAAGGCAGTTCCTTCCATGCCGGACAGGTTCCGGACAGGGCAAGTTCAGGACATAGAGGGCAACTGAACTTGCCAGACCCAGGCAGTCATCTTAACGTCATGGAACCTGGAGACCAATATCAGGATTTCCTTCTTGCCTTCTGATGAAACCCCTTCGTCCGCGATCATCCTGGCGGCAGGGGTGGGGCGGCGGCTCGGCGCAACGGATCCACATCCGAAAATCCTGCTGGAATTCGGCGGACAGACCCTTCTCGCGCGGCATTTGGCGGCGCTCGCCCGCAACGGCGTGGAGTCGGTGAGCATCACCGTCGGCTTCATGCGCGAGATGATCGAGGACGAGGTCGAACGGCTCGGCTGGTCCAACCGGGTGCGCTTCATCGAGAACCCCCGTTATCGCGAGGGCAGCCTTGTGTCCCTTGCAGTGCAGGCGGAGCGCCTGCGCGCGGGCCGGCCGGTGCTGCTGATGGATGGTGACGTGCTCTACGACCATCGCATGATCAGGCCGCTGATCGACGCGCCGGGCGAGAACATCCTGCTGCTGGACCGCGACATCGAGCCGGGCGATGAGCCCGTGAAGATCTGCATCAAGGACGATCAGATCGTCGATTTCCGGAAGAAGCCGGAACATGCCCATGACTGGCACGGCGAGTCCGTCGGCTTCTTTCGCTTCTCCGGCGCCATGGCCGCCGCGCTGGCCGACTGTTGCGTGGCCCATGTGAATGCGGGCCGGACGAATCTAGAGTATGAGGAAGCCATCCGCGATCTGATCCTGGCGCATCCCGCCCGGTTCAACGCCGTGGAGGTGACCGCCCTGCCCTGGATCGAGATCGATTTCGAGGCGGATGTCGTGAAGGCCAGGCACGACGTCCTGCCGCAGTTGCAACCCACATGATCCGGTGCGGCACGGCCGTCCGGCGGGCCCAGTGCCCAGCCGTCGATGCCCATGCCGCCGTACGGATGTTCCGAGGAAACCGTCATGAGCTCCGTGCCTGAGACGCCGTTGCTGGACCGGGTTCGCGTGCCTGCGGACCTGCGGAATTTCTCGCCGGAGCAGTTGCGGCAGCTGGCGGATGAGTTACGGGCCGAGACGGT